>CBFCZG010000066.1:0-15817 GCA_965602375.1 uncultured Phycisphaerae bacterium
ACGGACTCCCCTTTGTGATGGGTGCGTTTGATGGTGAACGTGCGCTGTGGCCGCCACCGAAGCCGTGAGAGAATCGGCAGGTCGGGATCAAAGGCGCGGCAGGTCGCCGTCGCCCTTGGTGGGTAATTCGGTGTGACCGGTCAGGTAGCGGTCGACGCCGCGAGCGGCCTCTCGACCCTCCGAGATGGCCCACACCACCAGTGACTGGCCTCGACGCATGTCGCCTGCGGCAAAGATGCCGGGCACCGACGTCATGTAGCTTTCGTCGGTCTTGACGCTGCCTCGCGGATCAAGCTCGACGCCGAGCTGGCCGATCATGCCGTCGGTTTCCGGACCGAGAAAGCCCATCGCCAGCAGCACGAGGTCGGCCGGCCATTCGCGCTCGCTGCCGGCAACCTGCTTCATCCGTGGCTGCCCGCCGTTGTTGGCAGCTTCGAACTCGACGTCAATCGTTCGAATGCGCTGCACGCGGCCGCCGTCGCCGAGAAACTCGGTCGTGGCGATGCTCCAGTACTGCTGGCAGCCTTCCTCGTGTGACGTGCTGGTGCGGAGCTTCACCGGCCAGAAGGGCCAGGGTTGATGCGGCGGTCGGTCGTCGGGCGGGGTGGGCAGGATCTCGAACTGCGTGACCGATTTGGCCTTCTGACGATTGGCGGTTCCGATGCAGTCGCTGCCGGTGTCGCCGCCGCCGATGACGATCACGTGCTTACCTTCAGCGGTGATGGGCGGTGAGTCCCGCTCGGGGAGGCGGTCTCCGGCGACGAGCCTGTTCTGCTGAGTCAGGTATTCCATAGCGAAATGGACGCCGTCCAAATCGCGCCCCGGCATGGGCAGGTCGCGCGGCTTGGTCGCGCCGCCGCAAAGGACCACTGCGTCGAACGAGCGGAGCCTGTCGGCTGGGTAATCGGTGCCCACATGGACGTTGGTGCGAAAGACGACGCCTTCCTGCTCCATCAGCTCGAGGCGGCGTTCAACGACCCACTTCTCCAGCTTGAAGTCGGGTATGCCGTAGCGGAGCAGGCCGCCGATGCGATCGTCGCGCTCCAGCACCGTGACGTGGTGGCCTGCACGGTTGAGTTGCTGGGCGCAGGCCAGACCCGCCGGCCCGGAGCCGACCACGGCCACGCTTTTGCCGGTACGGCGCTCGGGTGGTTGGGGCTTGATCCAGCCGGCCTCGAACGCGCGTTCGACAATGG
Source organism: uncultured Phycisphaerae bacterium (assembly GCA_965602375.1). Classification (GTDB taxonomy): domain Bacteria; phylum Planctomycetota; class Phycisphaerae; order UBA1845; family DATKUK01; genus DATKUK01. Next base: position 1,197 of record CBFCZG010000066.1, read on the forward strand.
TCCGCTCGATCTGCTCGATGGTCACCGGCGGCTCGTTGATGCCCAGTACGCACGCTTCCTCGCACGGGGCGGGGCAGATGCGGCCCGTAAACTCGGGGAAGTTGTTGGTGGCATGCAGCATCTCGATCGCGCGCCGCCAGCGATTCAGGTAAACCAGGTCGTTCCAGTCGGGGATGATGTTGCCCAGCGGGCAACCGCTGTGACAGAACGGGACGCCGCAGTCCATGCAGCGGGCGGCCTGTCGCTTGAGCCGATCCTCGGGAAAGCGCTCGTACACTTCGCGGAAATCGCGGACGCGCAGCGACACGGGTCGCTTGGCGGGAAGCTCGCGTGGGTATTCCTTGAATCCGGTTGGCTTGCCCACGTTACACCTCGTCGAGCACGGTTCGAGCGCCCTGGCCGGCGACCTGGGCAGGGTGCAGGTCCTGCTGCTCCTGCTCCATCCGCTCCAGCGCGAGGCGATAATCGACCGGAATGACCTTGACGAACCGGCCTAGAATTCCGGGCCACTCATCCAACACCATTCGGGCGCGGGCGCTCTGCGTGTACCGATGGTGATTCTCGACGAGCTCGCGCAGCTCGTCGATGTCGTTCGGGTCGGTCAAATCCTCCAGATCGACCATTTCCTGATTGCATCGCGCTTCGGCGAAGTCGCCTGCCTCGTCGAGTACGTACGCGATGCCGCCGCTCATGCCCGCCGCGAAATTGCGCCCGGTGGGCCCCAGGATCACGGCCCGCCCGCCGGTCATGTACTCGCAGCCGTGATCGCCGACCCCTTCGACCACCGCTGTAGCGCCGCTGTTGCGAACGCAGAAGCGCTCGCCAGCCACGCCTCGGACATACATCTGTCCGCCCGTGGCGCCGTACAGGGCGACGTTGCCGATGATGATGTTCTCCTCGGGCACGAACGTGGACCCGTCTGGCGGTCGGATGCTGATCTTGGCCCTCGAAAGGCCCTTGCCGAAGTAGTCGTTCGCGTCACCGCGGATGTGGAACGTCAGCCCCTTCGCGCCGAACGCGCCAAAGCTCTGACCGGCTGAGCCGACACAGTGTAGGACGATCGTGTCTTCCGGCAGTCCGTCGTCGCCGTAGCGCTTGGCGATCTCGCTGCTGAGCATCGTGCCCACAGTACGGTTGATGTTGCGGATCGGCAGGTTCAGTTCCACTCGCTCGCCTCGCTCCAGCGCGGGTTGGGCCCGGGCGATCAACTCGTGGTCCAGCGCCTGCTGAAGTCCGTGGTCCTGCGGCTGCACGCAGTAGGTGCCGACGTGTGGAGGCATCTCGGGCCTGTAGAGGATCCTGGTGAAATCCAGTCCCTTGGCCTTCCAGTGTTCGATGGCTTTGCGCACGTCGAGCTTGTCGACCCGGCCGACCATTTCGTTGACGGTGCGAAAGCCGAGTTCGGCCATGATCTGCCGCAGCTCCTCAGCGACGAACCGGAAGAAGTTGACCACGTATTCCGGCTTGCCGCTGAACTTGCGACGTAGCTCGGGGTCCTGCGTGGCCACGCCGACCGGGCACGTGTTCAGGTGGCATTTGCGCATCATGATGCAACCGCACACCACCAGCGGCGCGGTGGCGAAGCCGAACTCCTCGGCCCCGAGCAGGCAGGCGATGGCCACATCGCGGCCGGTCTTCATCTGGCCGTCGCACTCGACGACGATGCGGCTTCGCAGATCGTTCAGCACGAGCGTCTGGTGCGTTTCAGCCAGGCCCAGCTCCCACGGCAGGCCGGCGTGCTTGATGGACGACTGAGGCGACGCGCCGGTCCCGCCGTCGTGCCCGCTGATCAGCACGACGTCGCTCTTGCCCTTGGAGACGCCGGCCGCCACCGTGCCCACGCCGACCTCGGCGACCAGCTTGACGCTGATTCGTGCGTCGCGGTTGGCGTTCTTCAAATCGTGGATCAACTGCGCCAGATCCTCGATCGAGTAGATGTCGTGGTGTGGCGGCGGTGAGATCAATTGCACCCAGGGCGTCGAGTAGCGCACTTTCGCGATCCACGGGTATACCTTCTCGCCGGGCAACTGCCCGCCCTCGCCGGGCTTGGCGCCCTGGGCCATTTTGATTTGGAGCTCTTTGGCGTTGACCAGGTAGTTGCTGGTCACACCGAAGCGTCCCGAGGCAACCTGCTTGATCGCACTGCTGCGAGAGTCACCGTTGCGATCGGGAACGTAGCGCGCTGGGTCTTCGCCGCCCTCGCCGCTGTTGCTCTTGCCGCCGAGGCGGTTCATGGCGACGGCGAGCGTCTCGTGGGCCTCCTTGCTGATCGACCCGAACGACATGGCGCCGGTCTTGAACCGCTTGACGATCTGGGTCCAGGGCTCGACCTCGTCCAGCGGCACGGGATCCCTGTCGGGGCGAAACTTTAACAGACCGCGTAGCGTGCCCAGTCTGGCGGACTGGTTGTTGATCAGCTCGGCGTACTCGGCGTAGGTTTTCGCGTCGTTGGTTCGCGTCGCCTGCTGGAGCTTGGCGATGCTGAGGGGGTTGAACAGGTGGTGCTCGCCGCCGCGACGCCATTGGTATTGGCCGCCCGCCTCCAGGTCCAGCACCTCGGGTACCCTGGCAGGCGGATAGGCCTGGGCGTGGCGCGCCAGGGCCTCCTCGGCGATAACGTCGAGCCCGACGCCTTCGATTCGCGAGGGCGTCCACGTGAAGTACTTCCCGATGACGCTGTCGTTGAGGCCGACGGCTTCAAAAATCTGCGCGCCTCGATAACTGTGCAGCGTTGAAATGCCCATCTTCGACATGGTTTTCAGCAAGCCGCCCTCGACCGCTTTGACGTAGTTGCCAATCGCCTCGTCGACATCGATGTCGGGCAGCACGCCTTGGGTCACCATGTCGGCCACGGTTTCCAGCGCCAGATACGGATTCACCGCGCCCGCGCCGTAGCCGAACAGCAGACAGTAATGCATCACCTCACGCGGTTCGCCGCTCTCGAGGACCAGGCCGCAACGCGTACGCTGGCCCTTGCGGACCAGGTGATGATGCACACCGGCCACAGCCAGCAGGGCAGGGATCGGTGCGTGCCGCGAATCGACACCGCGGTCGGACAACACAAGTATGGTGTAGCCGTCGTCTACCGCCTGCGAAGCCGCTTCGCATAGGCGATCCATCGCCTTTGCCAGCCCCGCGGCGCCCTCACCGGTGGGGAACACAGTTGGCAGCGTCGTCGCGCGCATCCCAACGACGTCGAGTGCGCGGATTTTCTCCAGGTCCTGGTTGGTGAGGATGGGCTTGGGCAGCTTGAGCTGACGGCAATGTTGGGCCGTCTCGGCGAACAGGTCCTGCTCGGCGCCAATGTTGGTGACCAGCGACGTAACCAGTTCTTCGCGGATGGCGTCGAGTGGCGGGTTGGTCACCTGGGCAAAAAGTTGCTTGAAGTAGTCGTAGAGCAGGTGCTGGCGATCGGAGAGCACCGCCAGCGGTGTGTCGTTGCCCATCGAGCCGACGGGTTCCTTGCCGCTTTGGGCCATGGGGCCGACGAGAATTCGCAGGTCTTCCAGCGTGTATCCGAATGCGCGCTGAAGCGTATGGAATTGGTCGGGGTCCACCCGACGGGATTCTTCGCCGGGCGGCAGATCATCGAGACTGATAAGGTTCTGCTTCAGCCAGGTGCGGTATGGCTTACGACGGCACATCTCCGACTTGAGTTCCTTGTCGTCGATGATGCGGCCCTGATCGATGTCGACCAGGAACATGCGGCCCGGCTGAAGGCGCCCTTTCTGGGCTACGTTGGCGGGGTCGATCTCGAGCACGCCGGTCTCCGACGCCATCACCACGTAGCCGTCCTTGGTGACGGTGTAACGCGATGGGCGCAGTCCGTTGCGGTCGAGCACGGCACCGATGCAGTGTCCGTCGGTGAACGGGATCGAGGCCGGGCCGTCCCACGGCTCGGTTAGACACGAGTGATACTCATAGAACGCCCGCTTCTCGTCGGGCATACGCTCGTGGTTCTGCCAAGCCTCGGGGATCGCCATCATTACGGCGTGGGGCAAGCTGCGACCGGTGTGATAGAGCAGTTCGATAGCGTTGTCGAGAATGGCTGAATCGCTGGCCCCGGGCGTGAGGACCGGGAACAGCTTGCCCATGTCGCCGCCGAACAGGTCCGACTTGAACAATGATTGCCGGGCGTGCATCCAGTTGATGTTGCCGCGCAGCGTGTTGATCTCGCCGTTGTGGCATAGGAAGCGGAACGGCTGCGCCAGGTCCCACGTGGGGAACGTGTTCGTGCTGTAACGCTGATGCACCAAGGCCAGCGCGCTAACCATCGTCGGATCGGTCAGGTCGGGATAGAACGTCTCGATTTGGTCCGCCAGCAGCAGCCCCTTGTAGCACATCGTCCTGTGCGAGAGACTTGGGATGTAGAAGTGGCCGCGCTCCGGCATGTCCGACTCGCGGATCGCGCGCTCGACGACCTTACGAATCACGTAGAGCTTGCGTTCGAACGCGTTCGCATCGGCCATGCCCTTGCCGCGCCCGATGAGAATCTGGCGGATGACCGGCTCGACGTGTTTGGCCGTCTCGCCGATCGGCGTGTTGTCGGTCGGCACCTCGCGCCAACCGAGGAGCTTCTGTCCTTCGCGACGCACGATCTGTTCGAACAGGTCAACACAGCGGCGGCGCTGCCTGGCGTCGCGCGGCAGGAACACCATGCCCGCGCCGTATTCGCCGGGGTCGGGCAACCGGACGCCGAGTTGACTGCATTGCTGCTTCAGGAACGCGTGGGGCACCTGCATCAGGATGCCCGCGCCGTCGCCGGTCTTGGGGTCACACCCGCACGCGCCGCGGTGGGTGAGGTTCACCAGGATCTCCAGGGCCTTGTGGATGACGTCGTGCGACTGCTCGCCATTCAGTCGGCATATGAACCCCACGCCGCACGCGTCGTGCTCAAAGCTGGGGTCGTAGAGGCCCTGCGGTTTGGGAGCCGGTGGCCTACGCATTCGACACCCCCTCACCGTCGATGGCTTGCCCCGTCTGAGAAAGTTGGCCGTTCGTGCCAGCCAGGTGCACACCTGCAAGCACATTGCCGGTCGGCTTACCGGTATCACGCGTGAGAAGCTGGATGAATGTTTCCATGCCGCGTGTGAGTCGGCGTCCGCGTCGGTGGATGATACACAGCGAACGTTGCAGTTCGAGCGGTTCCGCATCGATCTGCACGAGTGCCCCGCGGTCCACCTCACGCCGAACCGTGGGCTCGGGCAGGATCGATACACCCGCTCCGGTCTCGATGCCGCGTTTGATCGCCTCGACGTTGTCGAACGCCATCACGACATCCACTTCGACGTGGTGCGCACGCAGATAGCTGTCGATCTTGCGCCGGATCGTAAGGTTGGCGTCGAAGGCGACGAACGCTTCGCCGTTCAGGCCGTCGAGCGGCAAGGTTTGCCTCGCCGCCAAGTGATGAGCGGGACCGCAGACCAACACCATCGGCTCCTGGCGCCATGGGATCACTTCAAGCTGGCGGGAGACCGGGGGGAAAGACATAAGCCCCAAGTCGACCCGCTCGTTTACCACGCTCTGATACACCTGCTCGGGGTGTAGATACTCGAGACGTACCTGACCCTGCGGGTGACGCTCGGCAAACAGGTCGACAAAACGCCCCATGTCATAAAGGACCAGCGAGTATATCGCAGCCGCCGTCACGTGGCTGGAAGACTCGGCATGGGAAGCCCGCGTCCGGGCCTCGAGTCGAACATATCGTTCCACCAAGTCGCGGCAGCCGTCGTAGAAGACGGTTCCCTCGTGCGTCAGTTCAATCGGGCGCTTCGAGCGGTCGATCAGTTGCACGCCCAACCGCCTTTCGAGCTGCAATACGGCTTGGCTGACGGCCGGCTGAGACAGACCATGCAGCGCCGCAGCGCGCGAAAAACTACGCTGGCGGGCCACGTCGCAGAACGCTCTAAGTGTCTCCAACGTCATCCTATAACCCACCTTTGGCCATCTCTCATCGGTAGTAGTTTATACAGTATTTCCAATCTTGCAAGAGCGAAGTATTAGTTCATCTAATAAAATTTGCCTTTGGACCTTGCACCCATGAAAGGCGTACTTCCGTAACTTATTGTAAAAAAAAGACTTATATGGGGAAATAGGGTATGGGCCACGCCGAGGCCTTGTCTGTAGGCTGAGCGTCACACGTGCGGCACATCGAAGCGGGGCCGAGCCAGAACAGGCTGCCAGGAAGGCTATAGGACCCTGCCCGCTAAGGCTTTACGGGCGCGCGGCTGCCGAGGTGGCTCTTGACGACGCTGTAGTCGGCCGTGGTAACCCGGCCGCTGCCGTTGAGGTCGCTGCGGCCATCGGTGTGCTGCCCCATGCGCGCCTTTACCTCGCTGTAGTCGGCGGTGGTCACGCGAGCGCTGTCGTTGGCGTCGCCACGCAAGGTGCACAAGTCCATGGCAAAGGGGGCCACCTGAAACGCGGCTGCCGGGCTGATGCCGTACCAGGTCTGGTCGGTCAGCACCGCGCCGGACTCGACGGCCTGAAGGGTTACACCGTCCGACTCGACGTCGTAGGTGAAGCTGGCGCCGAGATCGGAGCCGCCGGCCAAGGGCACGATCTGCAAGGCTGGATCGCCGCCACCCGGCAGGGCTATGGCCGAGCCGAACGTCAGCAGAATCACGTTTTTCTGTGTCTTGGGTAGGGTGCCGTCGGCGCCCGGTTCGGCGGACGTGAGTGCGGGCAGTCCAGTGAACTGGACGGTAACAGGTGCTCCGGTGGCGATGGCTTCAAAGGTTCGCCCATCGGGGAACTGGCTGGTGGTGTACGCGCCATCCGGATCGCTCAGAGAGATCAGGACCGTTCCGGAAGGCTGGCCGGCGAAGGTCAGCTCTTCGACGAGCACATTCGTACCGGAAGCGACTCCGTCGCCGCCGTTCGGGTCGGGATCGATCGCCACTTCGCGGAAGCTGCCAAGCGAAGCCGGCAGATCGTCCTGGCCGGGCGCACTACCAACGTAGGTCAGCGGCGATGTCAGGCTTCGGCCGGTGACTGTCGCACTCGCGTCAACTTGCAGCGTGTAGGCTGCGGTGGCTAGACTCTGCCCACTGATGTTGGCCCGCACCTCGAGTTGGAACGGTTGGTTGGGCGAGACCTGAAGGGTCTTGCCGCCGCCGGGCGCGAACAGCTCAATCTGCAGCGAAGCCGATCCGGACGCACCCGAGCCCCCGGTCGTGCCGAGCGACCGGTTGCGGGCAAACAGCAGGTCCTTCACATCGAGCGCGCCGTCGATGAACACGTCAAGCGGGGGGTGATCCTGCGCGGCTTGCCCGAGCGCGTTGCGGACGTCGGACAGGTCGTTGGCGTCGACCGCGAAGTCGCGGTTGGCGTCGCCGACGGGCCTCGGCCCGTACTGCGGGCGTGGCCGACCGTACTCGAGAAAACCTATGTCGGGCAGGCCGTCGTCGACGAACGGGTCATTGATGTTGGGCAGGACTGCGCCGGCGTCGATCTCCGGCGCGCCGAGTTCGAGCGACAGGTCGAAGTCGGCCAACTCGACGCCGGGCTCACCGTATACGGCCGGCGGGATGGGATCGACCAGATCGGCGTAGGTGGCGTCCATGCCATGGGTTTCGACGCCCCGCGCGGCGGCGAGCGAGGCGACGGAGTAGTAGTTGGCCAGGTTGAACCATTCAACGACGACTTGCCCCGCGCCGGCGCGGTAGGCGTTGTGATCCCAGTCGTTGACGCTGTAGTCGGGCGGAAGGCCGTCGTCGGTGCCGCAACTGAACATGATCAGCCCGCGCGTCGAGCCCATAATGATGTTGTTGCGCAGGAAGGAGTTCTGGAACATGCAGGTGATGAAGGCCTCGGCGTCTTTGCTGGAGGTGTTGTGGATGAGGACCGTGCCGGAGGCGCCATTGTGCAGCTTGTAGGCCGAGCCGGTCCGCACACCGGGCCCATTATCCTGGAGATAGAAGATCTCGTTGCGGAAGGTGTAGGCCGGCCCGCCGAACAGAGGTTGATCGGTGACACCCATGCGGCAGTTGGTAACCGCGTTGCGCCACGTGCGGGCGTTGGCCACGACGTGATCGACCTCCAGCCCGTCGTCGCCGCAACGCGTGACGTAGTTGCCGAAGGTGTCATAGGAGTTGTTGTTGGCTGCGTAGGGCGAACTGGTAGTGCTGTACGTGGGGTCGATCGAGATACCGTCGGCGAAGCGCTGGACGTTGTTATGGGTCACGATGGCGGACGTTCCGTGAATCTGAATGCCCTCGGTGCCGCCGATGTAGTCGACCACCCACGGCTCGTCGCCGGTGACCTGGTTATCCATCACCGACTGACGGAACTCGTCGCCGTAGCTTCGGCGGTTCACGTAGCCGTTCTGGATGTTCTCGAAGGCGTTGTGGCGGAATTTGACGTGCTGCACACGCTGGGCGTCGCAGGCGTAGTCGGCGTTGCGGAGCGTGAGGCGTTCGACGATCCAGTAGCCGCGGAGGGTCGAGTTGTCGCCGAGCGTCAAAGCTGCGAACGCGCCGCCCCCGTCGATGACGGCCGACCGATCGGGCGGGCCGATCCAGCAAATCGGCTGAGTTGCTGTGCCGCTGGTCGTAAGGATGAATTGTGGGTACGTGCCGCTGCCCAGGTAGAAAACGTCGCCCGGCTGTGCGGCTGCCTGTGCGGCGCCAAGGCCCTGAAAGGGATCGTCGGGCGAGCCCGTGCCGCCCCCGCTGCCGGGCACGACGTAGAGCTTGCGCCCGGTCGCGCTGGGCACCATTTCCTGCCACGTCGTGGTCACGAGCACGACAGGATTCGTCCCGATCACGCCGTCCGGATCGCTGAGGGTTAGCTCGATTTCGTAGGTCTGGGCGGGCTCGACCCAGAAGACCGAGCCGGCGAACCGATTCTCGGCCTTGTCGATGACGTTGTGGTTGCTGCCGGTGGAATCCTCGGACGGGCTGATCCATGGATGGAATCGCCAGGCGTCGAGCGCGTCGCTCCAGGTGGCGTCGCCCTGTTTGCGGTAGCGGACCGAGCACGAGGCGTTGAGGTTTTCGTCGCCGTCGATCATCCACCGGTAGCCGATGTTGATCTCGGCCGGGTCGGCGTAGGCGGTCAGGCCCTGGGCGGTGTTGGCGGCCGACGCCGGGCCAGCCGGCAGCAGGATCGAAAGGATTGCGCATACGCCGAGGAACGCAGACAAGCGGAGCATCTTTCTTCCTCCATTGACGAATTGTGGTTCGTCCTGGACGACCGGCTGACGTATCAGCGTCGCTTATACGCATTATACAGGCAGCGTGAGGCGGAAGCGATGGCCAGCCGCGAGGGCGGCTTTGCATTACGGGAGGAAAGCGGGGGGCCGGTTATCGGAACCGGCTGCGTTGGGTGGCACCCTAAAGCGGAGCGAGACGTAATCGAGCAGTCCGGCGGGTGGAACCCGCCCTACGCGATCCGATTCGCGGCGCTGGCCCCCTGCCGTAAGTCTGAATCGCAGCCACAACCTTCGCTTCGCTGCGGTTGAGGGTGGCACCCGGCGCATGCGTGCGATACACGGCCGACCTAACGGTCGACCGTGCCACCCGTCGAGGCACGCAAGCGCGATGCAGCTCAGCGAGGCGGAGCGGCGACGGGCGGTCGGCCGATGGAGTGATACTCGAAGCCGGCGCGTTTCATGGTGTCGGCGGCGTAGAGATTTCGGCCGTCGAAAATGATCGGCTGCTTGAGGCGGCGCCGGATCTCGTCGAAGTCGGGACTGCGAAACTCGTTCCACTCGGTGTGGATGATCAGCGCGTCGCAGTCGTCGAGGGCGGCGTAGGCGTCCTGGTGGTAACGCACCCGCTGGCTGTAGAGACGCTGAAGATTGTCCATGCCGCGTGGATCGTGGACAACCACTTCGGCGCCGGCCGACAGCAGCAGGTCGATCGTGGTAAGCGCGGGGGCCTGACGCAGGTCGTCGGTATTGGGTTTGAACGTTACGCCCCAGACGGCGAAGCGGCGCCCCTTGAGCGTGGAGCCGAACTTTCGGGCGATCCGCTCGAAGAGCAGCCGCTTCTGACGCTCATTAATGCGGTGCACGACGCCGAAGAGGTCGTGTTCGACCTTCGCTTCGCCGGCCGCGTGGGCCAGCGCCTGCACGTCCTTGGGAAAGCAGCTTCCGCCGTAGCCCGCACCCGGATAGAGAAACCCGAAGCCGATGCGAGCGTCGGTGCCGATGCCCTGGCGGACCTGATCGACGTCGATATCGTGGGCGTCGCAGACGTTGGCGATTTCGTTGATGAAGCTGATACGCATCGCCAGGTAGGCATTGGCGGCGTACTTGGTGAGTTCGGCGGCCCGGCGGCTCATGATCAGGATCGGCCGGTTGTTTCGGACGAAAGGCAGGTGCAACTCCTTGACGAGGTCGGCGGCGCGTGACTCCTCGGCACCGATCACCACGCGGTCGGGGCGCTGGAAGTCGTCGACGGCTGTGCCTTCCTTGAGGAACTCGGGATTGCTGACGACGGCCACCGGATGGGCACATCGATCGGCCACAAGCTGGGCGATGCCGTCGCCGGTGCCGACGGGCACGGTGCTCTTGACGACGAGGACGGTGGGCTCGGCGACGTGGGGAGCGATCTGCTCGGCCGCCGCTCGCAGGGCGCTGACGTCGGCTGCCCCGTTGGGCTGGGGCGGCGTGCCGACGGCGACGAAGATCACCTCGGCGTGCCGCACCGCCTCGGGCAGGTCGGTCGTGAACGTGAGGCGTCCGGCGTCCTGGTTGGCCCGCACGAGCTCGGCCAGGCCCGGCTCGAAGAAGGGGCATTGCCCGGCCCGCAGGGCGGCAATCTTGTCGGGGTCTACATCGAAGCCGACCACGTGGTTGCCGGTGTCAGCCAGGCATGTGCCCGTCACCAGCCCGACATAACCCGTCCCTACCACAGCAATTCGCATAACCATGCTCCCTGGCGTATGTATCGCGTCATCGGGCCGACACGTACCGCGCACACTCCCGCCGCATTATGTATCGGACGCGTGCGCGGGCGGATTCCAGTTCAAATCACACGTAGGGGTACGGAGACACTCGACGCGGATTGTGTTGCCCGTCGGTGAAGATCGAACTGACGGTCGCGGCTTCGCTGGGTTCATCTCTGTGTGGCGTTGACGCTCGTGCTCATGCCTTCAACCCCGTCGTCGAGATGCCCTGGATAAAGGTCCGCTGGGCGAAGAAGAACAGGATGATGATCGGCACGGTAAACAACGTGGCGCCGGCCATCAGCTCGGCCCACCGCCCGCCGTAGGCGCTCATGAACTGCTGGAGCCCGTAGGCCAGCGTGTAGCGCGACGGGTCGTTGATGTATAGCAGCGGTCCGAAGAAGTCGTTCCAGGTGTGCAGGAACTGGAACAGCGCACAGGTCGCCATGGCGGGTTTGCTCAGCGGCAGCACGACCCGCCAGAAAATCGTCCAGTCGCCGGCGCCGTCGATGCGGGCGGCTTCGGCCAGGGTTTCGGGGATGGTTCGGTAGAACTGTGTCATCAGGAAAATGAAGAACGGCACACCACCGAACGCCGGCACGATCAGCGGCAGGAACGTGCCATACCAGCCCAACCAGCGAAACATCGCAAACACGGGGATCATCGTCACCTGTCCGGGCAGGGCCATCGTCGAGATCATCAGCAGAAACAGCGCGTTTCGTCCCCAAAACCGCATCCGAGCGAACCCGTAGGCGACGACGGCACTGGCGCCGACTGCGCCGACCACGTTGAAGAAACACAACAGCAGCGTGTTTTGCAGGTAGACGCGAAACGGCACGGCCCGCAACGCGTCGGGGTAATTTTGCCAGTCGATGGGTCTGGGCACGAACGCTTCGAGCGAGAACTCGGCCACACCCTCGCCGCGACTGGCGTAGATCTGCGTGTCGCTCTTGAGCGACGTCGAGATCATCCACGCCAGCGGCATCAGGAACGGCCCGCACATCGCCAGCAGCACCAGATGCACCGCCAGCTTCTGAAGCCGGGTTGGCTGGAGGCTTGAGCTACCAGTCATAGCCCAACTCCCTCTGGCGAGCCACCTCCCGGGCCACCTCGTCCCGTAGCTCGGCCAGGGCTTCAGCCGGAGTCATAATGCCGCGAAACGCCCGATCTTCGGCTCGCGCGATGCGGTCACTGAGGTACACCTGGTAGGGCACGGGCGGTAAGGGATGGATGTTCTCGCTCGGCATGACGTCGACGAACGTCTGGAACTGGGGGTGGTCGGCCACGTACTTGCGGTAGATGGGAGCTTCGGCGATGGCAGGCGAAAGCGGCATCCACCCGCCCCACGTGTAGAATTCAGCCGCGCGCACCGGCCGATCGAGGCCGGACCAGAACTTGACGAACTCCCACGCCCCGTCGATCTGTTTGGAGCCGACGGGGATGATCATGAAGTTGCCATTGGCAAACCCTCCGAGCGGCGGTCCTCCCGACGGTGACGGCAGCGGGGCGGTTCCATACGGCAGTTCCGGTGCGTACTTGGCGATCTGTTCGACCCGCCATTGACCGTCGACCACGATCGAATACGCACCCGTCATGAACGGCCAGTCCGCACCGCCCGTATTCGACGCCGCCAAGCCCGCCCTGTACCGAAGCACGTTCTCGTAGCCGAGCTTGTTTCGGCAGGCCACCAGATAGTTGAGCGTCCGCAGATTGGCCGGCGTGTTCAGGGTCAACCGCCCGCGCGACCAATCGTAGAACCCGCCGCCAAAGCCCGGAGCGTACATGGCAAGCGCACGCCAAAACGTGCCCGGCATGAACCCCATGCGGATGAGGTTGCCGTCGTCGTCGAACCGGTGGAGTTGCTCGCCCCATGTCGCCAGATCCTCCAGCGTTTCGGGCCAATCGGCCGGGTCCAGCCCGACCTGGTCGAGATGATCCTTGCGGTAGTAACACGCGAAGATGTTGATCCCGACGGCCAGGCCGTAGAGATGGTCGTCATAGCTGCCGATCTTGAGCGCCACCGGGTAGGCCTCGCGCTGGAACGCCTGCCATCGCTCGGCGCCCATCAGTTCGTCGAGGGGCATAAGCAGCCCCGCACCGGCCCAGGCGGGGATCACCGGGTTCCACTGAGCCATCACGTCGGGCGGATCGCCGCCGGCGACAGCCAGGAGGAACTTCGTGTCGGCTCGGCTGCCGGGAATGCTCAGTGGAATCACCTCATAGCGGTCCTGACTTTGGTTGAACCGGTCGACGATTCGCTCGACGACGACTTTCCATTCGGCTGTCCACATGTGCCAGAAGCGCACCGGCTGACGTTCGGGGTAGTGTCGCTGTTGCGGACCGGGCAGCGCGAACGCAATAACCGTGATCGCGATCGCCAGTACGATCACCCCACCAGTGGCGAACCGGGCGCGTTGGCTTGTCTCTTGCGTGCAGCTATCAGTTGCCATAGTGCACCCAGCGACGATGCGTACGGAAGATCAGGCCCGTCAAGACCATGACGATCACGAAGAGCACCCACGCCATCGCGCTGGCGTAGCCCATGTCCAGGTACCGCCATGCCCGGTCGAAAAGGTACAGCGCATAGAACAACGTGCTCTCCTCCGGCCCGCCGCCGGTCATGATGTAGGCCTGCGTGAAGTACTGGAACGAATGGATCACGCCCATGACCAGATTGAAGAAGATCACCGGCGTGAGCATCGGCAGAGTTACGTAGCGCGTCCGCTGCCAGAGACCCGCCCCGTCGATCTTCGCCGCCTCGTACAGCGTCGCCGGTATGTCCTTGAGCCCTGCGAGGTAGATGATCATGCTGCCCCCGACGGCCCAAAGCCCCATCATCACCAACGACCAGAACGCCCAGGCGGGGTCCTGCAGCCAGGCCGGGCCGATGATGCCGATCTTCTTGAGGATCGCGTTGACCAGTCCGATCTGCGGATTGAGCAGCCACATGAACACGACCGTCGTGGCGACGATTGGCACGATCGAAGGCAGGAAGAACACCGTCCGATAGACGCTGATCCCACGGACCTGCGCGTTCAACAGCAGCGCCAACCCCACGCCCGCCACAATGCCAAGCGGCACCGCGACCATGGCATACTTGACGGTGACCCACAGCGATTTGAAGAATACCACGTCCTGCGTGACCATGTTGCGGTAGTTGGCCAGGCCCACCCACGCCGGCGCCGATACCACATCGTACCGCGTAAACGACAGATAGATGCTCGCAATGAACGGCCCGAGCGTGAATACCGAAAACGCAATCAGCCAGGGACTGATAAAGGCGTAGCCGGCCAGATGTCGTCGCAGACTGCCTCGCATGGTCGTTTCGCTATTCCGTTGCGGCGATAACCAGTCATCGGGCGGCTGGTCCGTTTGCCTTCTGCGATGCCGGCGCCGGCTGCACGGTGACGGCCGCCAATGGGTGCCAGCCGTTGGGTGTGACGTCCTTGAGTCCCAGCCTGACATCGGGGCTGCGGGCGCTTCGGCTGCGGAACAGACCCACCGCGAAACGATACTCGCCAGGGGGCGTTTTTGCGAACGTAACAGTGAGGTCGTCGTCGGCCGTCTCGCCGCCCGCACAGCGGGTCACATGGCTGCCCTCCAGTCGGCGACGCGATATCACGCGGTCCTGTTCATCGAGCAGCACCACGGCCACCGAGCAGGCGAACCATATCCGTGCCACGCCGTCGTTACGCCATGTCAGGCCAAGCGGAAACGGGACGTCGGAC
>CBFCZG010000067.1:0-15813 GCA_965602375.1 uncultured Phycisphaerae bacterium
GATTGCAGCTTGACCGTGACAACCTCCACACCCGCCTTGAATCCGTCCAGCAGGTGTTGAATCTCCACCTTTGCGTCGCTGGCGATCTCCTCGCGGCCGATGGTGATGACCTCGTCCACACTCGCATCGCCCACCAGTTTTCGCATGACCGCTTCCGAGACGTCACGGATGGTGTCGGCCACGGCTAAGCCCTCCCGGCCGCTGCCGCCGATCTTGAACAGGTAGTTGTAGGGGTCCTTCACACGGTACTGCACCACCCATTCCACGTGGGCCAGGTTCAAATCGCCCGTAAGCATCTGAGCGATCTTGTCCTGCTCGGTGCTGGTTGGTGCGTATCGTGTGACTCGCCCCGGCTCCATGGTCGCAAAACCGAACTCCAGAGACTGGATTCGCTGGACCGGCACCTCGTATACCACCTCGAACGGATACGGCAGCTTCATGTGCAGCCCCGGCAGACTCGTGCGGACATACTTGCCAAGTCGCAGTACCACTCCCTCGCTGTCCGCGTCCACCGCATAGAACAGGCTGCTGCCTGCCACCAGCACCACCAGCACCACCAGCGCGGTGATGATGTGGCCGCGGTAGTGCCGCCAGTAGTGCCGAATCAAAAACTCGATGTCGGCTGGGGTCGTCGGCCTCTGATCCATGCCCTGGCTCCTTTATCCGATGCGCGATGACCACTCAGAACGAACTGAAACGAGCGCTGTCCCCGCTGTGTACCGCTACGATTGACCGGTGGTTCGGCAGGGTCACCCTGCACCCGGGCGATCCGTCGTATATCCCACCGCTCTCGAGCAGCGCTTCGTGGCGTCACCCTACACCCAATCAGTCTGCCCCGCAACCATTACCGTGGGAATTCCAGCTTTGCGCGAGGCTCAACCTGGATGTCTGACGTCACGGCCAATCCGTTGCCGCGCCAGCCGCCTTGACCCATCTCCGCCGGCGCCTATGCTCCCGGTTGCTGAGCAAGGAGACGCAAATGGCCGGTAAGGGCATTGGCACCAACGTGATCTGTCAGATTGCTGTCGTCGTGCGGGACATCGAGCGCGCCGCCAGGCACTACGCCGACATCTTCGGCCTCGAAGTGCCTTCGTGGCATCTGACCGCCCCGAAGGAAGAAACCAACATCCGCTATCGTGGCCAGTCGACCGACGCGAGGGCGAAACTGGCCTTTCTACAGATGGGCCCGCAACTCAATGTCGAGCTGATCGAGCCCGTCGGTGGCCCCAGCGTCTGGCGGGAGCACCTCGACTCGCACGGCGAGGGCGTCCACCACATCGCATTTCGCGTGCAGGGCATGGACGAAGTCCTGGCGTACCTCGATGCTAAGGGTGTCCCCGCCGTCCAGCGCGGCCACTTTACCGGAGGGCAATATGCCTACATCGACAGTGCTGGATACCTGGGCGTGATGTTGGAGCTCTTGGCGAGCACCTCCGACGACGCCTAACCGTTGCCGGCCTCGCCTTCAGCCTGCTGTGTGGCCGCATGGTTGGTCGCCGGACGAGTGGGTGCTGCCGCCCATGTCTCTCAGTCGTAGCGTGATTCCAAAGGGGCAATCATCAGTCGGAAGACAACCTGGTCGCACGAGGACGGCCCCTACTGTGGCCATTCGTGTGTGCAGCCCGACTCTCTGGTCACAGGTACAGAAGGCGACCGTTTAGGCGTGCCATCCGTCGGATCGATCGCAGCGCCCGGTTGAGAGGATTCTGCTCTGGTCGAGCCCTGCAAGACCTCCCAACCGCCGCTGGAGTAGCGCGGCGCGCCCGCAAGGACGAACGTGCGTCCCTTGCAGCCGTGCACGTTGCAGTCGAACATGCCCGAACAGCGTCGACACATACGGCCAACTCCTTTGCCGCCAGTCTAATCGTATCATAAGAAAGTGCGAGTCTGTAGCAAGCTTTGGCCCTTTTTTCGGGGCAAATACACGCTATGTAACCTTATAGAAATAAGGTGGACCTAATAGTAGCGCCTGCGACATATCAGTTTGAGTGAACGATGAGGGTGAAGCACCCCCAAATGGCGAGGTGCTGTGGAGTTGAGGCCAAAGTGGCGGGGGGCCTGCCTGCTCTGTGACGACGGCGGACCGAACGATCAGTCGCCGGCCGGGCGTTCGCCCTCTTCGGGAATACTGGTCAGCGCTTCCACGAATTTGGTGAGGATTGGGGTGAACGGCTTCCTGCGCCGGTGAATGATGCCGAGGGGACGCTCGAGATCGTTGTTGTCCAGCGGGGCGGCGACGAGGGTATGGTTGCGCACCTCGTTGCGGAGGGTGGGCTCGGGAAGGATGCTCACCCCCGCGCCGATTTCAATGGCCTGCTTGATGGTTTCTATGTTATCGAACTCCATGACGACACGGACGACGACTTGATTGCGGCGGAAGTAGGCGTCCAGTTCGCGACGGATGGCAAGATCCGAGTCGAAGCCCACAAAGTTCTCACCGTGCAGTTCACGAACGGAAACGCTCGCTTTCTGCGCCAGGTGATGGTCCGGGTGGCAGGCGAGCACCATCCTCTCGGATCGAAGCAGAATGACGTTGAGGTCCCGCGTCGCCGAAGGATAGGACACAATCCCCAGGTCGGCTTCCTGATTGAGCACGGCTTCGTAAACCTTGGCAGGGGGCAGGTACTCCAGCCGCGCCTTCGCCTTGGGGTAGCGGCTTATGAATCGCTGCATGCAGTCGGCCATGTTGTGGAGTCCGACCGAATAGATCGCAGCCACCCGCACCAACCCGGCCATTTCCTGCCGTAGTGTGCGAATGGCTGCCTCGACTGCATCGTATCGCTCGAGGATCTCGCACAGCCCCTCGTAATAGATTTCGCCCTCCGGCGTGAGGATGAACGGACGCTTGGTGCGGTCGATCAGCCGGGCACCGATCTGGCGTTCGGCGTGGTGGATCGCCTGGCTGGCTGCCGATTGCGAGATGCCGTTCAAGGCGGCACCCCGCGAGAAGCTGCCGCAACGGACCACGTCACAGAATAACTTGAAGGTATCGAAGTTCATTGCTCGCCGCTTTCGATCACCATAGCTAATAGACACTATTAATAATGATGCACAAGACGGCAGAAAACAAGCAATAGTTCTTATTTTATTACTTTCGCAGGTCACTCCATGGCTGTATATTATGGTGGCAAGCCGTTAACTTGGCAAACAGGCCCAGTCACGGGCCGATCGAACGCTCAATTAGAAAAACCGATCCGGGAGAAACAGCGATGGCCTATACAGACGACGTGATGAACCTCGTATTGCAGCGCAACCCGGGTGAGCAGGAGTTCCACCAGGCCGTCAAGGAGGTGCTCGACTCGCTCGGCCCGGTGCTCGAACGCGACCCCCGCTACGAACAGAACCGCGTCCTGGAACGCTTTGTGGAGCCTGAGCGGGCCATCATGTTTCGGGTGCCCTGGTCCGACGATCGGGGTACCGTTCAGGTGAACCGTGGATTTCGCATCGAGTTCAGCAGCGCCATCGGTCCCTACAAGGGGGGCCTTCGGTTCCACGCGACTGTGTACCTGGGCATTCTGAAGTTCCTCGCCTTTGAGCAGGTGCTTAAGAATTCCTTGACGACATTGCCCATGGGCGGGGGCAAGGGCGGGTCGGATTTCGACCCCAAAGGCAAGTCCGATGCGGAAGTCATGCGGTTCTGCCAGTCGTTCATGATCGAGCTGTGCCGGCACATCGGGCCCGACACCGACGTTCCCGCCGGTGACATCGGCGTGGGCGAACGTGAGATCGGCTATCTGTTCGGGCAGTACAAGCGCATCCGAAACGAGTTCACGGGCGTGCTGACCGGTAAGGGGCTCGGCTGGGGCGGCTCGCTCATACGCCCGGAAGCGACCGGGTACGGGGCGGTGTACTTCGCGCAGGAGATGCTCGCCGCTCGCGGCGATTCGCTGGCAGGCAAAACGTGTGTGGTCTCAGGCTCGGGCAACGTGGCACAGTACACGGTGGAGAAGGTCAACGACCTGGGCGGCAAGTGTGTGTCGCTCTCCGACTCCAACGGAACGATCCACGATCCGGACGGCATATCGACCGAGAAGCTGGCCTTCGTGATGGAACTCAAGAACCTTCGCCGCGGGCGCATCAGGGAATATGCCGAGAAGTTCCCTGGAGTGAAATACAAGGATGGTGCCCGACCGTGGGACATTCCCTGCGACTGTGCGTTCCCCTCGGCTACGCAAAACGAGCTGGCCGCCGCCGATGCCAAGATGCTCGTGAAGAACGGCTGCTTCGTCGTGGCGGAGGGGGCCAACATGCCCACCGAGCCCGAGGGGGTCGACGTATTCGTGGAGAAGAAGACCCTCTACGGTCCGGGCAAGGCCGCCAATGCCGGCGGTGTAGCCGTCTCCGGCCTTGAGATGTCGCAGAACTCGCAGCACACGTCGTGGCCTCGCGAGGAGGTGGACCGGCGTCTCCAGTCCATTATGCGCTCCATCCACTCGCAGGTGGCCAGGACGGCCGAGGAATACGGCCAGCCGGGCAATTACGTCCTGGGCGCCAATATCGCGGGATTCGTGAATGTGGCCGATGCCATGCTCGACCAGGGGCTGGTGTAGGGCGCAGTTCCCAAGCGAGACGCAGCCTCGACGGCGCAGCTACGAACGGTTCTCGCCTTGCTGGAGATAGCAGACGGCCTTCTGTCTGAGGTTGTCGGCGACCAGGTTGATCCGTTGGCCGTCGTCCAGGTCGGCCGCATCGATCACGCGCAGGACGTCGGCGCGGGCAGCGGCTTCTGGCAGCAGGGCGCCGAGCTTATTGGGGGCGTGGACCAGCCATTCCTCGTTGAGAAAATTGTCCGTCCGTCCTGGAAAGAGCGCCAGATAGAGGATGTCGGCCTCGACTATTTCGTTGAAAAAGTGCGTTCCCAGCGACACGTCGGGAATCAGGCCCTCCCGCATGGCGACGACTTCACACAGCACGGAAACAGAGGAGATCTCCGCGAACGAGACCGGCACACCCAGAGAGGGCGTGGTGGTTCCCCAGCGTCCGGGCCCCAACAGCATGACGTTTTCCGGCCGGTTGTGTGTCTCCAAGTGCATGAGTCTGCCGATCAGTCGCGCGACGGCATAGCGATCGCTGATGGACAGACGCCCGTAGACCGAGGGGACCACTTCGATCAGCCGATCGACGCGAATCCCCCGGCTTTGCCCGACGATGGCGCCGTAGACATCGAAGACCATCTCGTCTTTCTCGATGTCCCTGGGCAGATCCGCGCCATGGCCGTTGCCGGCGACCTGAAGTGGACGACACTGGACCAGGTTGATCCTGTACGTTCTCTTCCCGGAGAAGTTGGCCGTGAACTCGACGTCCACGGGGCACCCGTAGGCGGTCTGAAGTGTCTGAAGCATCTGTCTCATGTCGGCGACGAATGACGTGTCGGACAGCAGCCGATCGAACGTGAGCGCCCAGCAGGAGGCGTCCGGCATCGGTCGCTGGGCGGCGAGCCGTTCCAGTTCCGGGTCGCGCGATGCGAATATCTTCAATGGGAGATCGGGGCTCTGCTCGACCACTGTGCTGAACTCGGCTGAGGTCAGTTGGTTCGCCGCAAGATCCAGAACGTCTACCTTCCGTTGGGTATACCGACGGACCTGGTCGTGCCCCGCCTCGGGGCGACGGTCCGGTGCGTTCAAGGCTACCACGCGCGTGTAATCGTCGTCCGACCGCTCCACCGCCCGCGTTCCCAAGCCGAAGACCAGACGAAGCACGCCCGCCTTCGGGTCGATCTGGTCGCTCCAGACATAGGGGTTGAACGAGAGACCCACGCCGGCGACTTGGGGATAGAACAGCCGCCCGTGCAGCGAGCCGGACACCCGCTGCACCAGAAGTGACATCTGCTCGTCCCGGTCCAGTAGGCCTCGCTGGGCGCGGTACCGCAATGCCTTCTCGCTCATGGTGCTGGCGTAGATCGTCCGAACCGCCGACGTGAAGTCGGCCAAGCGCTTCTCGCGCGAGCCCTGATTCGCACAGAAAACGCTCTCATACTTGCCCGCAAACGAGTTCCCGAACGCGTCCTCGAGCAGACTGCTCGAGCGAACGATGATCGGCGATTGACCGAAGTAGTCCAGAATGTCGAGAAACTGCGAGATTAGGTCCTGCGCGAAACTGCCCGTCAGAATGCGGCGGCGAGCCTCTTCGGCGCCCTCCAGGAACGTCTTCGGGTCCCGCTGCTTCGCGCGAACCCACCAGCAGCCGTTTTGCACGAGATAGGTATAGAACACGTCCGACCCGATGTAGAAGGAGTCGTGGGTCTCGAGCAGCTCGGCCCAGCGCCGGTCGGCCTGGGTGAGGATCGCTCGCGCCAGGAGCATGCCTACCGACTTGCCGCCGATCAGACCGCTGCCGATGATCCGTCGCCAGATGGCCAGGATGTCGTCGAGCGCGAAGTGCTCGCCGGCCATGCGCAAGATACGCTCGTCACGCGAGACGGCCATCCGCAGCAGCCTTTTCGTGTGTTCCGATGCTTTGTCCGGGGCACGCCCGCTGCGTCGAGCCTGCTCGGCCACTTGCTCAGCCTGGAGCAGTTCGCGCGGCCATACGCCCAATCGCGAGCGAGCGGGCTCGGACGCGGCCCACGGGGTGGCAGTCAGAATCTGTGAAATCGTCGCGCTGTCCGTGATGGGCCGAAACGTGTCCCGCTCCCAGGCGTGAAGCATGAACATGGTGGGCGAGTGGCGATGTTGCACTTTGATGGGATGCAGGTACAGCTTGGACTGATGGCGGCACACATCCAGAAGAATCTGTGTTGTCTCGGCAATGGTCCCCGACGCGTGGATGGAATGGTGGTTCTTCAAAACCGCGAAGTAGGCAAGGGCCGACACGTCGTACACGTGAGGGCACGTCAGTCGGAAGAAGTTGCCCAGCATTCGATCGCTGTACCAGTCAGCCGCCAGGTCGGACAGGCAGTCGAAGACAAAGAAACCACGGTCCCTGGCGTCCTGGATCACTTGGTGAATTTCGCTTATGAACGTCTCGAAACCGCCCTCCGGCTCGAGACGATGAATGGTCACGTCCGGCGCCTCCGGCAGAAGGGGGGCGTGCTTGGCGAAGCGGAAGTAGACGAGTCTGCGCCCCGTGGCGGCTGCTACCTTGCGGCTGGGCTCGACGAACGGCAGGTAGTCATCGACCGAATCCACCTGCCAGACAAGGTTGTCGCCGGGCATAAGCCCGCCGAGAACGCGATCCAGTCCGCCCAGCCCGGTGGTGAGGTGTGGGTCAAGCATGGCTGGCAAAGCCTCCTGGATGAAGCGGCGCCCTCGGCCCGATCGCCTGCGTGACGCTGAGCGCCTACCACTAGAGTATCGCCGTGGGCGGACCTCTTTCAAGCGATTCCGGCGGGAACCGGCTGCGACCGGATGGGCGATAAGTTTTGATCGGTGGGTCGCGTGCCGGCCAGCTATCGGCCCAGCCAAGCTTCCCCGGGCTGCACGGTTATACGCTGGAGTCGCTACGACTCGCGCAGGCGTCGCGCCTGTTCAGCGAGGTCTTTAAGCGTTTGCAAAGCCTGCACGGGTGCGATCTGGTCGGCGTCGATCTGACCGAGCCGGTCGAGCAGCTCCGCCTGCGGATCGCCGAAGAGCCACATCTGCTGCGCGGCCGAGCGAGCGTTCTCGCGGATCGGCGCCTCCTGCGAACGGCTGCCGAACCCTTGCTCCAACTGGGCCAGGACCGTACGGCTGCGCGCCACCACCGATTGGGGCACGCCGGCAAGCTGGGCGACGTGAATGCCATAGCTCTTGTCGGTGCGCCCGGGCATGATGCGATAGAGGAACACCACCTGGTCCTGCCACTCGCGCACGGCCACGTTGTAGTTGACCACGCCCTCAAGCAGGTCTGCCAGGTCGGTCAACTCGTGGTAATGGGTTGCGAACAGCGTGCGGCAGCGGACGTGGCCGGCGATGTGTTCGGTGATGGCCCACGCCAGCGCAAGCCCGTCATATGTGCTCGTGCCGCGACCAACTTCGTCCAGCACGACCAGCGACGCCTCGGTGGCGTTGTTGAGGATGTTGGCCGTCTCCACCATCTCGACCATGAAGGTGCTCTGTCCGCGGGCGATCTCGTCGCTGGCGCCAACCCGCGTGAAGATGCGATCGACCAGCCCGAAGCGCATGGATCGCGCCGGCACGAACGAGCCCGTCTGGGCCAGCAGCACCAGAAGCGCCACTTGCCGGATGTAGGTGCTCTTGCCCGCCATGTTCGGCCCCGTGATCAGCGCCAGACGCGACGCGTGCTCGTCCAACCGGCAGTCGTTGGGCACGAAGCGCTGGGCCAGGGCCTGCTCGAGCACGGGATGTCGGCCATCGACAATTTCGAACACGTTTTGTTCGACTACCTCGGGGCGGCAGTAACGTCGCTCGATTGCGATGTGGGCCAGCCCCGCCAGCACGTCGATCGTCGCCAGCCCGCCGGCCGCCTGCTGCAAACGCGATACGTATTCAGCCGCCTGGCTGCGCAACTCCTCAAAAAGGCGGATCTCCAGATCCTTGGCCCGGTCCTCAGCCGTCAGCACCTTCGACTCGTACTGCTTCAGTTCGTCGGTGATGTAGCGTTCGGCGTTGCGCACCGTCTGACGCCGCACGTAATCGGCAGGTACGCGGTCGCGCTGGGCGTGCGTCACTTCGATGTAGTACCCGAACACCTTGTTGTATCCAACTTTCAGAGTTGGGATGCCCGTGCGCTCTGTCTCGCGCGCCTGAAACTCGGCCAGCCATCGTTGCCCGTCCTGGCCGATGGTTCGCAACTCGTCCAGTTCGCTGTTGTAGCCGTCGGCGATCACGCCTCCGTCGCGCAGCGTGGTGGCTCCGTCCGCCCGCAGCGCCCGCTCGAGGAAATCGGCTAGCTCGGTCAGTCCCGACAGCGCCGACCGCTGCTCACTCAAGGCCGCGGCGGTAACGTCCTTCAGCACAGCCTCAAGTTTCGGCAACAGTCGAAGCGATCGACCCAACCCTACCAGGTCGCGCGGGCTTGCCCGGCCAAGCCCCAGCCTCGCTGTGATCCGCTCCACGTCGGCCAGGTCGCTCAGCAGGGCACGCAGCTTCCCCAGTCGTGACGTATCGGCCTTCAGTTCGGCGATGGCGTCCTGCCGGGCGGTGATCTGCTCGCCGTCGCGCAGCGGATAGCCGATCCACCGACGAAGCAGACGTCGCCCCATAGCGGTGCTGGTTCGGTCGACGGCGTATAGCAGGCACGCACTGCGGTCGTCACCACGCAGCGTCTGTTCGATTTCGAGTGATCGGTAGGTGGCTTCGTCAATTCGGACGAAGTCGTTCTGTTCACGGCGTCGGAGGTCCGTCAGTTGCCGTAAAGCGGTCTTCTGCGTTTCGGCCAGATAGTCGATCGCGGCCGCCGCGGCACACAGCGACGCGTCCACCCGTGCAAAGCCGAACCCCTCCAACGTCGCCACGCCGAAATGCTCGTGCAGCGTGCGCTCAGCGGCATGAGCGTCAAACACGTGCGCGGGTCGGGCCGACACCACTCCACCGGTCAGTTCCCGGTACCGCTTCACGAGGCGATCGTCCTGATCGATCGGCGCCTCGGGTACCAGCAGTTCGCTGGGCCTGAGACGCACCAGCTCGTCGATGGCGTCAGACTCGCCGCAGAGCTGCACCCAGAACTCGCCTGTCGACACCTCAACCGCCGCCAGGCCGATCTGCTGCCCCTGACGGCACACACTCGCCAAGTAGTTGTTCTCACCCCGCTCCAGCATGGCCTCGTCGGTGAGCGTCCCCGGTGTGACGATGCGGACGATCTCGCGACGCACGACCCCCTTGGCCTGCTTGGGATCTTCCACCTGCTCACTGATGGCCACCTTGTAGCCGGCCTCCACCAGTCGCGTCAGGTAGGTCTCCAAAGCGTGGTAGGGGATGCCCGCCAGGGGGATGGGGTTGTCGGCCTTGCTGCGGCTGGTCAACGCCAGACCCAGCACGCGGGCAGCGGTTTTGGCGTCGTCGTAGAACATTTCGTAGAAATCGCCCATGCGAAACAGCAAGATCGCATCGGGCGCCTGGGCCTTCTGCTCGGCATATTGCTGCATGGCCGGCGTCAGCGCGGTCTGGCTGCCGCTGCGAGCCGGTCGATGTTTGGCCGATGGCGTCTTCACAGGCGATTCCGCAAAACGAGCTTGGCAGACCAATGTAGGCCCAGTCGTAGACCCACGCAAATGCAGCCCCGCCAGGGCTGATGGCCTCACGCTGGAGTAATGGTCGGCTTGCCTTTGACGGATGGTGGCACGATTCTTAGAATCGTGCCGTCAACCAGGAAGGAGACACGATGCTTGCGATGCACATGGCCAACGAGTTGCTGACGCCGGCTGTGGCCGGCCTGCTGGCCCTGTTGGCCGTGGGTCTGCTCGGAGTGGCCTGCCGGCAGACGCGACGCAGCCTCGATCCCGCCAGGGTTCCCCTGATGGGTGTCCTGGGTGCGTTCGTATTCGCCGCCCAGATGATCAACTTCACGCTGCCCTTCATGCCGGGCACGAGCGGACACCTTGGCGGCGGGGTTCTGCTGGCCATCGTGCTGGGTCCGCACGCAGCCACGCTGGTGATGGCTTCGATCCTGATCGTTCAGTGCCTCATCTTCCAGGACGGTGGGCTGCTCGCACTGGGGGCGAATATCCTCAATATGGGCGTGGTTCCCTGCTATTTGGGCTACGCGGTGTATCGCGCGATGCTGGGCCCTCGGCAGGGCGTGGGAGCTGCTCGCCTGTACGCCGCCACCTTCGCCGCGTCGGTTGTGGGCGTCGTTCTCGGTGCGGCCTGTGTCCCGTTTGAGACCGCCGCCGCTGGCGTGATCACCGTGCCGTTGCGCTTGTTCCTCTTGACCATGGTCGGCGTGCACCTGCTGATCGGTGCGGTCGAGGGCCTGATCACTTTCGCGGTGGTGGCCTACCTCTATCGCATCCGTCCCGATACGCTGCGAGGCGCCGAGCTGCTGGCCGAAGCGACGCGCACGCGCGTCGGTTGGCCTGTGGTGGCCGGTTCGCTGGCCGCCGTCGCCGTGGTGCTCGGCGGGCTCATCAGCCATGCCGCCAGCGCCTATCCCGACGGACTGGAGTGGACTTACGCCGAGCGTCCCGCCGACCCCGACTTTCAGCCCTATGTCGAACCGCCGGGCGAATCGAGCCTGATTGCCCGTACCGAGGCTTGGCAGCAGCGGGCCGCGCTGCTGCCCGACTACGGCGGCGATGACACGATGCTCAAAACCGTCGCCGGCCTGGCGGGCACCGTCGTGACGTTGGTCGTAACGTACCTGATCGCCCGGTTGTTTCGCCGTAAGGCGGACAGTGAAGCGCCCGCGCCCGCTCGGGCCACCTGATTCGCATGCACCACGACTACCTCGACCGCTACGCCAACCAGGATTCGCTCGTCCACGACCTCGACGCTCGGGCCAAGATCGTGGCCGTACTGCTTTACACCGTCGTTCTGGTCTCGGTGCCCAAGTATCAGTTGGCACCTCTGGCGCCCTTCGCCGTGCTGCCCCTGGCGATGCTCGTCGTGGGTCGAATTCCACTGAGCTTCGTGCTGAAGCGGATCCTCATCGTCTCGCCGTTTGTCGCGTGCCTGGCCGCCTTCAACCCGATATGGGATACGCCGCTTCGCCCCTTCGCCGGCACGTGTGTCCGCGGGGGCTGGCTGGTGGCCGCCTCGGTGCTGATCAAGTTCACGCTCGGCATGGGCGCACTGATCGCCCTGACCAGCACCACGCGTTTCAGCGACCTGTTGGCGGGGCTTCAGCGCCTGGGTGTGCCGCGCGTGCTGGTGATGCAATTGGGGTTCCTGTATCGGTACCTGTTCGTGTTGATCGACCAGGCCATGCGGATGCGGCGGGCGCGCGACGCGCGGCTTGGCGGCTACGCCTCGGCAGTGCTCCGCCTTCGTGCCGTCGGCGGCATCGTCGGCGTGCTGCTGCTGCGAACGCTTGAACAGGCCGAGCGAATCCACCAGGCCATGCAGGCCCGGGGATACGACGGAACCGTGCGCACGCTTCGTCGTGGCCGCTTTGGTTGGACCGAGGCGCTGTTCCTTTTGGCGGTCGGCGTGTATGTGACAGCCGCACGGCTGTCCGTGCTGGTTATAGGCTAAGGGGCATGTGCGAACCTGTGATCGAAATTGAGTCGCTCTCGTACCGTTACCCCGACGGGACGGACGCCCTGCGCGGCGTCGACTTGCAAGCCGAGTCCGGCGCCAAAGTGGGATTGGTCGGTCCGAACGGCGCGGGCAAGAGCACGCTGCTGCTATGTCTTGACGGGTTCCTTGCAGCCGATGGCCGCGCCAGCGTCAGGGGGCTTTCGGTCAGCAAGGCCAACGCCAAGGCGATTCGCAGTCACGTGGGTTTGGTCTTCCAGAACCCGGACGATCAGCTCTTCATGCCGCGGCTGTTCGACGACGTGGCATTCGGCCCGATCAACCAGCAGCTCGACCCGCCCCAGGTGCGAGAGCGAGTGGCCGAAGCCCTCGCCGACGTCGGGCTGACCGGCATGGACGATCGCGCGCCGCATCACCTGTCGATGGGCCAAAAACGAAACGCCGCCATCGCCACTGTGCTGGCGATGAAACCGGACTTGCTCCTGCTCGACGAGCCTTCGGCCAATCTCGACCCTCGCTCGCGCCGGCATCTGATCGATTTGCTGACCGGCATGTCCATCACCATGCTGATCGCTTCGCACGACTTGGACATGATCGTGCAGTTGTGCGACCGCGTCGCGCTGCTCGACGCCGGGCGCATCGTGGCCGACGGAGCGACGGCCGATATCCTATCCGACGAGTCGCTTATGGACCGTCACGGCCTCGAGGTGCCCGCCGTGTTGGCGTCGCGCACCTGAGGTCGCTACCGCCGCGCTGGGCATGAGCAAGGGGGCAAGCTATAGTGGCACGATACGTAACCTGTGCAGCCAAGGGAGCAACATGGCCGATCACAAGCCACCCAATTTCCTCATCTTCCTGACCGACCAGCAGCGGGTCGACGCCTTGGGCTGTGCCGGCAATCCTCACATTCGCACGCCCGCACTCGATCGGATGGCCGGCGACGGCGCGTACTTCCCCCTGGCGCACACCAACAACCCCATCTGCATACCCGCCCGCGCCACCCTCATCAGCGGCGCCTGGGGCGTGCAGACCGGCATTCTGAGCAATCAAGGCCTGCCCACCGGCTGTGTGCCCACGCCCTTCGTCACGCTGCCTGAGATCCTCAGCCGTGCGGGCTACTTCTGTCAGGCCATCGGCAAGATGCACTACGTGCCACCCCGCAACCACTACGGCTTCGGCCGAATGCAACTGATGGAGGAGGGGCCCAACTGGCGCCACGACGATGAGTATCTGATGTACCTCGAAAAGGTCGGCTACGGCCACGTCCGCGAGGTGCACGGCGTGCGACGCGAGTTGTACATGCAGCCTCAGGTGTCGTTGTTGCCGGCTGAGCATCACGGCACGAACTGGGTCGCCGATCGCACCATCGACTTCCTGCGGGCTAACGCCAATCGACCGTTTATGGCTTTGTGCGGCTGGATCGCTCCGCACCCGCCGTGGAACATCCCCGAATCGCTCGCACACGAGTACGACCCCGACTCGCTGCCCCTGCCCAAACGTCGCGACGAGGAACTTACCGGCCAGAACGAGTTCGTTAAACGGCAGGAGAACGCCATGGAGCTGGACGGCGCCTCCGACCGCAAGCTCTGCCTGATCAAGGTGCTCTACTACACGGCCGTGACGATGATCGATTCAGCCGTCGGCCGCATCCTCGCCTGCCTCGACGAGCTGGGGCTGGCCGACAACACCATGGTGATTTTCACCAGCGACCACGGCGAGATGCTCGGCGACCATTGGAGCTGGCAGAAGAAGCTTTTCTACCAGGCCTCGGCGGGCATCCCTCTTATCGTCCGTTACCCACGCGGCATCAAAGCGGGCACCGTGTGCAGCGAATTGGTCAACACCACCGATATCCTGCCGACGGTCCTCGATGCCGCCGGGCTGGACTACCCCGGCCAGGTCGAGCTGCCCGGCCAAAGCCTGATCGAACTGATCGACGGACGCATCTCGGGCCGCGACGTGCTGTTCGGCGAGACCAAGCATGGCGGCGACTCGCTGATGTTCATGGCCAGGACCAAGCGGCACAAGTACGTCTACACCGTGCGCGGGGGGCACGAGGAGCTATACGACTTACAGGAGGACCCGGACGAGTTCTGCAACCTGGCGCCCCGACCGGACGCGCGCGACATTCGCAACGAGCTTCGCAGTGGCCTGACCGGCTGGCTGAAGCATTACCGGTTTGACCAAGCCCTCGACGGTTCCGACTTAAAGGCCACGCCCGCCCATCCGCCGCTGGTCGATCGGCCTAACCGCCAGGACGCACGCTGGCCCGCCAACCTCGATCCGAGCCGGGCGGATGAAGTCCAATCTGCCGAAGCCTCCTTAGAGGCTGTGAGCGATCGCACATACGAGGTGTTGGGCGTTCGTCCGCTCGATCCCTGAACCGCTGGAGATTTCCCCGGAGGAGTCACGTGTCAGCTAAAACCAACAGTCACGATCGATATCAACAGATGGGCATGAAGTACTTCGCCATGCCTCCCCGGTTCGACCCCGAAAGCGGCACCACGGTCTTCGAGCCCGAGGCGCCCGGCTACGGCTACTGGGTCGGCGGGCATAACGCCGTCTTCGACCCCGACGCGGGCAAGTTCTACCTCTTCCATCGCGTCCGCAAGCCGCTGGGCAAGGGGCGGGGCGGCGTGTGTCGCATCGCCGAAAGCACCGACGGGATCACCTTCAAGGTCATCTGGCAGGCGAGCAAGGAGCAGGTCGACGCCGAGTCGATCGAGGTAGCCTCGCTCATCCGCGACCCGGCCAGCGGCAAGTGGCGGCTCTATGTGAGCTTCCAACCCACCGGCGGGCGCGGCTGGCGAATCGATCTGGTCGAGGCCGACAGCATCGACAAGCTCGACGCGTGGCATCACCGCACGGTAATGGCGCCGGCCGACTACGGCGTGGGCAGCATCAAGGACCCCAAGGTCTACATGATCGGTGGGCTCTACCACGCGTTCGCCTGCGTGCCCCCACGCGAACGTATCGTCGAGCACCCGGACGGCTCGCGCGAGCCGATCGGCGGTGATTCGACCGCGCTGCTTACCAGCGAGGACGGAATCTACTGGCGCGACTTCCGCTACGTGTTCGAGCCCGGCCAGGGCGCTCGCGGCCAGTGGGGGCAGTTCCGTGCACGGATCAACTCGGTCGTCTGGCTCGAACCGATGTGGGTTGCGTTCTTCGACGGCGGCGAGGGGGCCTACGACAATTACGAGGAATGGTGCGGCGTCGCCGTCAGCAGCGATCTGTTGAACTGGCGCCGCGTCAGCCGCAACGCCCCATGGGTCCGAAGCCCTCACGGCTGCATCCGCTACATGGACGCGCTCCGCGTCGGCGACGAGCTGTTCTACTACTACGAGTACACCCGCCCCGACGGCTCGCACGAACTCCGCGTCAACAAGGCGCAGTTGTAGGGGAGGGCACACCAGGGGTGCCACTGGCGGCTCGTCCGCCAGTGCCCCGGTGGGGTGGCACGGTCCGGCTTCCTGCCGGGCCGTGGTTCTGAGCATCAGTAATGTGCCCTTTTAGGGTAGGGGGCCTACACCTTGCGATGGTCGGTCGTGGCGATATCACTCCCGTCCGTCCACTTCTCGATACGGTAGTCGCCGAACACGTTCGGGCACTCGCCCTGCATGATCCGCAGCACCTGGATCGCCACCTTGCGGATCTCCACCTCGGCGTGCTCGCTGGCCCGCATCTCGATGAAGTGCCGCAGCGCCCGCGCGTTGGCCGTCACGAAGATCTTCGTCTC
>CBFCZG010000068.1:0-15661 GCA_965602375.1 uncultured Phycisphaerae bacterium
ACAGGATCGGGAACATCCGCGTGACCATGTAAACGCCGGCCGCCACCATGGTCGCCGCGTGGATCAGGGCGGAGACGGGCGTGGGGCCTTCCATCGCGTCGGGCAGCCACACGTGCAGCGGGAACTGGGCGCTCTTGCCCACCGCACCGCAGAACAGGCAGATGCCCATCCATGTAGCCACCGTCACGCCCAAGGGCCCGGTCTGAAGCAGGCTGTAGGCGCGATGGCCCTGCGGCAGCGTGCCGTTGAACGCCCCGGCGAAGACCTCAGCCGCGCCGTCGATCGTCAGCACCCCGAGGTACGTAAAGACCATCATCAGGCCGATCATGAAGCCGAAGTCACCGAACCGGTTGACCACGAAGGCTTTGATGGCCGCGTTACTGGCGCTGCGCTTGTGGAAGTAGAAGCCGATCAGGAAGTAGCTGCACACCCCCACCAGCTCCCAGAAGATGAAGATCGCCAGCAGGTTGTTGACCGTCACCAGCCCCAGCATCGAGAACACGAACAGGCACAGGAACGTGAAGAACCGGTGGAACTGACTGACCCCGTCGATCTGGTCGCTTTCGTGGGCCATGTAACCCAGGCTGAACACGAAAATCCAGAACGACACGAAGCTGACCATGAAGAACATGATCACGCCGAGGCCGTCGAGCTTCACCCCTATCTGCACCGGCACGTCGCCCAAATGGGCCCACAGGTAGGAGTTCTCCATCGCCGCGGTGCTCAGCTCGTGTTGCTGCGCGGGCGTCAGGCCGTACCAGTTGAAGAGCATGGCGGCGGCCAGCACGGTGGTCACACCCAGCGCCGTGCACGCCACGTAGCCCGACCACGGCTTGCCCAGTCGGCTGCCGAGAAACGCCAGCACCACGAACGCCGCCAGCGGGATCGCCACCCCTGCCACCATCAGTTGTTCGAATGGGAAAGTCATCGCGCTTGTCGGTTCCGTTTCGCCTCCGTGTCGGCGTTTATCCTTTGAGCCGGTCGCCCTGATCCACGTCGACCGTAATCAGGTTGTTGTAGAAGTTCACCAGTATGGCGATCGCCACAGCCGCCTCGGCCGCGGCCAGCACAATTACGAAGATCGCCGTCAACTGCCCGTCCAACGCGCCCGGCGCCGCGTAGCGGTTGAACGCCACCAGGTTGATGTTCGCCGCGTTCAGCAGCAGCTCCACGCCGATCAGCACCCCGATCGCGTTGCGCTTGACCATCA
The DNA here is from genome assembly GCA_965602375.1 of uncultured Phycisphaerae bacterium. Lineage (GTDB taxonomy): Bacteria > Planctomycetota > Phycisphaerae > UBA1845 > DATKUK01 > DATKUK01. The sequence goes on from CBFCZG010000068.1 coordinate 1,211, forward strand.
TGGTCAGCACGCCCAGGCAGAACACCACTGCCCCCAGCGCCAGGTAGTGTTGCAGCGTCACGGTGAACATCCGCGTATCACCTCATGCGTCGCGTTGCGACCGGCGGCGATCGCGACGGATCGGCCGGGCCAGAAACGCCGCGCCGATCATCACCACCAGAAGCAGAATCGAAGCCGCCTCGAACGGCACCAGATAGTCACCCAAAAACTGCTGGCCGATGGCCGCCACCGTGGCGTCGGGCACAGCGCCCGCCTCGCCCGCCCACGACGTCCGCAGCACGACGTGCAGCAGCGTCGCCAAAAGCACCGCGCAGATCCCCGCTCCGGCCGCCATCTCAAACCACCGCGGCTCGAAGCTCACCTGCGGCGACCGTGCCGTCAGCATCACGCCGAAGACAATCAGCACCAGCGTGCCGCCCGCGTACACGATCAACTGCACCGCGCCCAGAAAGTAGCCGCCCAGCAGGAAGTACAGCCCGGCCATGGCCACCAGCGTCGCCAGCAGACACATCGCCGTGCGGATGATCTCCTTCGAGATTACCACGCCGACCGCGCCGGCCAGGGCGCCGATCGCCAGCACCCAGAAGCACAGCGACTCGGCCACACCCGCACCGCCCTGTGCCGAAGCAAGCAACGTCATCGTCAACCCTGTCGACTCGGCCACGTTACGCTCCCGGCAGGGCCTGCACCGTCATCCGACCTACCAGCCGACGACGGTTCCACCAGCCGTAACCCGCGATTACCAAAAAGCCACCCAGCAGCACCGCACCCACCAAGCCCATCAGGTAGCCGACCACCGTGGAGAAACCCGCAAAGGCCGGATGGGCGGGGCTGTTGAACAGTTCCCAAACCGTATTGCCCAGCAGCAGCACCATGGTCAGCGGCAGCAACACCTGCACACACGCGTACAGCACCTGGTCGATGCGAAGGCGCGGCAGCGTCCATCGCAGCCACATATGCGTGAAGATGAACCACGTGCATTTGTAGAAGAACCACAGCGGCCCGCTGAAGATCACGCCGCGCGCCGCATCGGCCAGCCAGCCCTCACCCAGCGCCATGCCCCACTCGGCCGGCAGGGGCGAGTGCCACGCGCCCAGGAACACGATCGTCGTGATCGCGCTGACCACGAACATGGCGGCGTACTCGCCGAAGAAGAACACCGCCCAGCGGAAGCCGCTGTACTCGGTGTGGAACCCGCCGACCAGTTCGCTCTCGGCCTCGGGCAGGTCGAACGGCGCACGCTTGCACGAGGCCAGCGAACCGATGAAGTACACGAACAGCGCCACGAACGTGAACGGGTTGCGAAACGCCAGCCAGGTGAACCAGCCTCCCGACTGCATGTCGCCGATCACCGTCAGGCGCAGCGTACCGGCGCACATGATGGGCACGAGCAGCGCCATACCCATCGGAATTTCGTAGCTGATGACCTGGCAGGCCTGACGCATCGCGCCCAGCAGCGTCCACTTGCTGGCCGACGCCCAGCCGGCCACCAGAATGCCGATGATCTCCAGACCCAAAAGGCTCAGCAAGAACAACAGGCCTGGGTCCATGTCGCGGAACACCCAGCTCGAGCCGAACGGCAGGGCCATGAACGCGCACACCGGCGGCACGAACGCCAGGTACGGCGCCAACCGAAACAGCAGGTGATCCGCGTCGTCGGGGACGGTGTCTTCCTTGGTGATGCACTTGATCCCGTCGGCCAGCGACTGCGACCACCCGTGCCAGCCGCCCGTGCGCATCGGGCCCAGCCGCGACTGGATCCGACCCGCGACTTTGCGCTCCCACCAGATGCAGTACATCGCCAGCACGGTGACCAGCCCGAGGACCGCCACCGCGATGATCACGTCGCGCGCCACAAACAGCCAACCCGCCTTGTGCAGAAGCGGCATCACCAAGGCTGCAAACAGCCAGATGGCCACGATGGCCACGATCACCGTGCCGAAGAACACCACCGGCGCGAAACGCTTCAGCAGCGGCCCGCCGATACGGTAAATCGCCGCCGCGCACGACACGATCCGCCCGCGCAGACCCGTGTATTGCTTCTGACGATCACTCCATGGCACCCAGATGCTGCTCACCGTCTGCAATCTCCCAGTGGCCGGCTGTTAACGGTCCACCTCGCCCATGACCACGTCGATGCTGCCCAGAATGGCCGGAATATCCGCAATCAGAATCCCCCGGCAAATCTCGTGCATGATGCTCAGGTTGCAGAAGCTCGGGCCCTTCGCCTTGACGCGATAGGGAATCGGCGAGCCGTCGGTCTCCACGTAGAAGCCCAACTGCCCGCGCGGGTTCTCCGTCTCCATGTAAATCTCGCCCGGCGGCAACTTCAGCGTTCGAGGCACCTTGGCCATCACGTCGCCGTCGGGCAATTGATCGATCAACTGTCGCAGAATGCGGACCGATTGACGCATCTCCAGCATGCGAATGATGTACCGGTCCCAACTGTCGCCCACCGTGCCCATCCGCCCCTCGCCCACCGGCACGTCGAACTCGACCCGGTCGTAGAAGCAGTAGGGCGAAACCTTGCGCAAGTCCCACTTCGGACCGCACGCCCGCAGGATCGGGCCCGACAGTCCCCAGGCGATCGCCTGCTCGCCCGTCACCGGCGCGACGTTCGCCGTTCGCCGCACGAAAATGTGGTTGTTGCTCAGCAGCCCGTCGTACTCGGGCAGCTTCGGGTCGAAATAATCCAGAAACTCGCGGAGCCGCTCTATGAAGTTGTCGGGCAAGTCGTGCGTCACTCCCCCCACCGTGATGTAGCTGTACGTCAGCCGAGCGCCGCACGTCGACTCGAACAGGTCCATGATGTGCTCGCGCTCGCGGAAGCTGTATAGGAACGCCGTCCACGCACCCAGGTCCATTCCGAAGCAGCCGAACGTCACCAGATGCGAGGCGATGCGGTTCAGTTCGGCCATGATCATGCGGAGGTACGTTGCCCGCTCGGGCACCTCGATGCCCGCCAGCGCCTCGATCGCCAACGCGTACGTCAGGTTGTTGTTCATCGCCGACAGGTAGTCCAGCCGGTCGGTGTAGGGCACGTACTGCTTGGGCGTGAGGCTCTCGCCGATCTTCTCGGCGCAGCGGTGCAGGTAACCGATGTGCGGCGTGACCTCCAGCACCAACTCGCCGTCGGTCCGCAGCAGCAGGCGCAACACGCCGTGGGTCGAGGGGTGCTGCGGACCCATGTTGATCAGCAGCTCCTCGGTCACCATGTCGGCCGACGACTCGGCGTCGACGTCGATCAGCACATCGGGTTGTCCTTGCAGCTCGATCTCGCTCACTTCTTCTTGTCCAAAGGCCGATCGTCGCCCGCCCAGCCTGGAATCCCTTGATACTCCTCGGGGAACTGATAGTCCTTTCGCAACGGATGGCCCACCCAATCGTCCGGGCAGAGGATCCGCCGCGGGTGCGTCCCGTCGTGATCGGTCACCGTGTCGGGGTTGCCGTCGAACACGATGCCCAACAGGTCGTAGGCTTCGCGCTCGTGCCACTCAGCCGTCGGCCAGACGTCGGCCACCGACGCGACGTGAGGATTGTCTCTTGGCACCTTCACCGTCACGGCGAAGCCATGTCGCTCGCCCCACAGCCCGCCGGGCTCGGCCGACGGCTGCGTGGCGTGCAGGTCGTATACCGCTTCGAGCTGGCCGTCCTCCATGCGGTCCACACCGCTGATGGCACGCAGCCAGTCGAACTTCATGTGCTCGTCGTCGCGCAGGAACACCGCCACCTCGTGCCAGCGATCGGCCGACACCACCACGTGAGGATGGAGACCTTCGACGCAGGCCTCTGCGATGGCCTGGCCGAACTTGTCTTGCAGCGTTTTGGCGATCTGCTCGGGCGTCATGTTCCTGATTTCTCTATGCGGCCGACTCGCTCTGCGACGGCGACGCCTTGGCAATGGTGTTGTGGGCGATCTTGTCCCGTAGGCGAAGCAGCCCCTCCAGCAGCGACTCGGGTCGCGGCGGGCAGCCGGGCACGTACACGTCCACCGGCAGGATCAGATCGATGCCCTTCACCACGTGATAGCCGTACTTGTAGTAAGGCCCGCCGCCGACGGTGCACGCGCCCATCGCGATCACCCACTTCGGCTCGGGCATCTGGTTGAACAGCCGCACCAGGCGCGAGGCCATCTTGTACGTGACCGTGCCGGCGACGATCATCAGATCGCTCTGTCGCGGCGATGGTCGATACGCGCCGGCGCCGAAGCGGTCGATGTCCCATCGGTCGGCCCCGGTGGCCATCATCTCGATCGCGCAGCACGCCAGCCCGAACGTCACCGGCCACAGGCTGCACTGGCGCGCCCAGTTCAGCGCCCAGTCGACCGATGTGATCATCAGGCCTTCTTCAAAGCGATTCACCATGAAGCTCATTGGCCGGCCTCGCTTCCCGCTGTCGGGCGCGCGTCACCCGGGACGGCCCGGTCGGCGGCCGACAGCCCCCCACCGCCCAGTGCCCGGACCCAATCGAGATACCCGTACTTCCACAGGTATAGGAACCCCACCACCACCACGCCGAAGAAAAACAGCATGTCGTACAACGCCCCGGTCTTCACGCGCTGCATGAACTCGACCGTGGCCTGCTCGAAACCGCCGCCGCCGAACACCACCGCCCACGGGTAAAACAAGGCGATCTCGATATCGAATACGATGAACACCAGCGCGACGACGTAGAACCGCAGATCAAACTGTAGCTGGCCCGGGCCGATCGCCTCCTCGCCGCACTCGTAGATGGCGCCCTTGTCCGGGTTGTATACCTTCGGGCGGAACAGCCAGCCCAGAATCAGGATCGCCAGCACCATGCCCCCGCCCGCGGCGCAAAACAAGAGCACGCCGAACGTTACGTTCACGTGATCGACACCGGGTGCCAGCGCCAGAACGTCGCTTGTCACTTGGCTGTTCCTCATCCGCGGGCGACCAGGCGCCCGCCCCAACACGTCGGTCTTACCGACCGGCCGCCTGATCCGCGCCCTTGGCAGGCGTGGGCTGCTCCTCGAGCGCCTTGAGCATCAACTCGCGGGCCTCGCGCCCTCGCGCCAGCCAACGCTCCCTCATTGCGACCGCCCACTCGGGCGGACGGGCAGTCGTCATCCAGTACGGCATGGGTGTGCGCAGGCCCTGCTTGGCCAGCTCGGTGAACTCCACCGTCGTCGTGGATCGGTCGTAGCACGTCATATCGTGAATGTCGCCCATGTGCACGCATTGCGTGGGGCAAGGCTCCACGCACAAACCGCAGAACAGGCACTTCGAGTAGTCAATAGCGTAGCGCAGGAGCGCCCCACCGGTCACCGTGCCGGTCTTCTTGTCCAGGCGGCGGGTGGCCGATTTCTCGACGTGAATGCAATCGACCGGGCATGCCCGGGCGCACATTTCGCACGCAATGCACCGCTCGATCTCAAAGTGGTGGAACCCTCGAAAGCGAGGCTGCGAGGTCGGCGGCACATCCGGGTACTGAACCGTGATGGTCTTGGCGAAGCAGTACTTCAATGTGATCCGCAGCCCGATCAGAATCGTGCGGACCGTCTGGTAGATGTTGCGGAAATACTCACGCATCCTGCGCTGTCACTGTCCCTCGGCGAGAACGTCGTTGGCTATACTGGTACCGCGCCGGGACCGAAGCCCTGTCGCAAGCAGCGTGCCAGCAACCGCACCCGCCCGGCGGCAAGTGGCGATGTTTATAACCGAAAACGGCGCAAGAGTTAATGTCAATCTGTCAAACATGTGTACGTCGAATGCCCCGCCAAACTGCGAGTTTTTCCCCGCTCGTGTGTGGCGAATCCGCAGTGGCCAGCCCACCACCGCCGCTGCCGCTAGCGTGGATCGTCTTGCGGGCCGGCGTCTGGTCGCACATCAGAAGGCTCACCCGTGCGGACTTCCACCACGACCGTCCGCGCAACAATGTCGCCTAGGCGCTGGCGATTACGCGTCAGGCCTACCAGCAGAACCAGCGGTAGAAGGGGTGGGTCGATCTCTAACTCGATTACGCGAAAGAGGTTACGTAATATGGCCTGCCCGACGGAGATCCGATCGCCCCCCTCGGTAACCACCCGGCAACCGAGCAGGCGCTTGCCGGGCGAGCTGCCCATCAAAGCCTCGCCGAGTCCGCAGTAGGCCCCCTGCACACAGCGAAAACCCGCCCACGCCAGCCAAAAGGCTTGCAGCAAGGCGCCATGTGTCGCCGGATCCACCTGCTCGGGCGGGCCGGCTGCGATCACTTTGCCCGCCATTGCATACCACAAGGGGGTGGTGAGAGCCGCCGCTGGCAGGGCGTCGATCACGAAGGCAAGCGCCCTCCGCCACAGGGCGGCACATCTCAACCCAGCCGGTAAGGCGGCCGGGCTAAGCAGTGCCGACTGCCGCCGCCAGAACAGCACCAGCATGATGCCCGCCATCAAGGCTGCAACCATCCAGGGTGGTGTCGGGCCGACCGCCGACGGTGGCGTGGCGACCGGTCGGGCGGCGGCCACGCTTGCCAGTTCCACCGACAAATCGGTCAGGCCCGCCAGCCCGGTCGCGACCGCGCCGGCGGGCTGCCACACCGCGATCAAAACGTTCTGGCCCAGCGGCGCGACGACGAAGCGGGCGGATACTGATCCGCCGTCCGATAACCCGGGCCCCGAGAGGCTGACGGTGTGCTGGCTCCACCCCTCCGGCGTGAGGCGCGCGAAATTCACGAGCGGTCGGCTGCCCGTCGGCTCGGACGCGGGGGCGAAGGCGGCGATGAGCTGCTGGTTGACCAGAAACACCGTAAGCAACTGTTTAGCAGGAACTTGCGTGGTTTCCGGCGCGGACCATTTGCCCTCGCGCCACGCTGTGTGCCGGACTCGGCTGTCCGCAGCTTCGTCTGGCGAGAAGAGGTGGACCGCACCATCGGCGGCGCATATCCAGTGTTGGGCAGCCGACCCGGCGCTCTGGGGCAACGGTCCCATGGCCGACCATGTGTTGAGTCGGTGGCGCAGGAGCACATCACCTGCGGCGGGGCTCGAGCCGGTCGCTGAAGACGCCGCTTGGCCGCTGGTGCTGGGTGGCGAGGCAATGGCCCACAGCGCGCCGGCGGGCTCGTCGGCACATACCGCTTTGGGGGGCGTGCCGCCGGGTAAGGCCAGGCCGGGCTGGTCGCCGTCGGGGCTGTAGCAGCGGTGAGCACCGCCCGCGAAGAAGAGGTGAAGGTCGCGGCCAAGGACGGCCGCGCCGCGTATCTCGCCGCTGATCCGCTCACCGCCCCGGTAGCGGCGGAACTGCGACGCGGTGACGACGTGATGAAGCAGACGATGGGTGGCCTGTTCGTCGGGTGCGGAAGGCTCGTCGGTGAGTACCAGCCACACCGACTGCTGGCCGCCGACCGCATGGACGGCCTTCAGCTGCGCGGTGGCGCTCTGAGCGGCCAAGGCCAGGAGGAAGGTGGCTGGCATAAGGTGGCGCGTGAGCGTCTTCATGGTCGGCAAACCGGGCGCCTGTGCTGGGCGCGTTTCACGGGTGTGCGGGCGCGGTAGTGGGTTCGTCGTGATGCGCGTCGATCTGCGTCACCCGCTCGTGCGAGCCCATCAGCCTGGTGGGAAACGCAAACACCTTTTCGCGACGCGCCGAGTCCCACTCTATGAGTTTTCGCGCCCACAGCTTCAGCTGCAACCTTGCCTGCTGTTCGGGCCAGGACAGTTCAATCGTTTTGGCCGTCAGCGGGCCGTCGCCGCGGATAGGTTTGTAGTCGTTCAGGCGGGCGACCATGGCCTCAGCTCCGGCTGCATCGCGCAGGACGATGCGGCGAATAAGAAAGGGCGGTCGCCGGTCGATGTAGTACTCGCGGTCGATGACGAGTCGCCCGTCCTCGGTGAAGCGCAGGTAGATCAGCTCGTCGTAGTCGCTGCTGCTTCGGCGTACCGGCTCGAGCAGCCCGGCGCGCGCGCCCGGCAGGGAATCCACCCCCAGAGCCTCGATGAGCAGATCCGGGCGGAGTGGAAACTCGCGCACATCGGGCTCATCAAGATGTTCATATTTGCCCCAGACGAACTTGTGGCGCTCGCCGCCGTCGATCGCCAGCCAATAGCGCTCGGGGTTGGATCCGATCCTTGCGGCGCCGGCAAGTCCGCCGAGTGCTTGAAGATCGAGGTAGAGCCGCCGCGGCTTGGCATAGCGCAGGGGCCCCTGAAGGTCGACGCGTCGGGCTCGTCCGTTCTCGTCGGTAAGCACGCCGCCCAGCGCGCAGCGGGCTGCATAGACGGCGTCGATGCGCTCGTTGTTTGCGTTGACGCGCGCGACGACCTGCCCGAGCGGCGCGGGTGGCGGCGCCAACGGGGGCGGCTCGGGCACGCAGCCAGCCAGTAGCACAGCCGTCACAGCAAGCAGCGCGCACGCATGCCGCGGCGCGCGCGAGCCGCGCCACGAAAGACAGCCTGCACCTGCATGCGCGGTCGCGTTCATTCCGGCTTCTCGTCGAGTTCGGCAAATGCCGTGACGTCCTCGTGCAGAATGGCCCCGAGCTGCTGCCCGACCGCCTCGAGTTGATCCTCCGCCAGTTGCGGATTGATTACTTTGTGTTGGCGCTCGTCGCCCCGCAAGCGCATCAGCCACACCTCGCTGTCGTTTTCCTCGATCGTCCGCTCGTACTTCAGCAGGCGCTTGCGCATAAGAATCAGCGCGAGCAGGAAGCGGAACTGCACCTTGGCCGGCTCAGACTCGTCGCCCAATCGCTGGAAGAAGTTGAGCAGCACCTCGTCGTCCACGAACAGTCTCGGCTTCATCTGCCGTTGAGGGATGCGCGCCTTCCAGAAGCAGTACGTTCCCTCGGGTGGACCCGACCAGCACGCAAGCGAATAGTCGGCACGTTCGAACGCGTCGCCGCGATCAAACAGCACGGCGTAGAACTCCTCGCCTTCGGCGAGCTCGCACCCGCTGACGGCGCAGCGGCCTGTGGTTCGTTGAACGTCGAAATCGGGCATGGCTGTTTCGGTGTCTCCGTGCGGGCCACGTATCAAGGGCGCGTGGCGCGGGCTGCCTTTACTGCTCTTCGAGCGGGATGTTCAGCCGCTCAACGATTCGATCGAAGTCGTCGAGGCTGCGATAATGAATGACGATACGTCCCGTATTCTTTGTGCGACCTTCAAACACATGTACCTTGGTGCCGAGGCTGGCGGCAAAGGCCTCTTCGACCTGTTGGATGAGGGGGCGTTTGGGAGAGGCGGCGGTGGGCTCGCGGGGCGCGCGACCGTGCTGAACGAGCCGCTCGACGTGGCGGACGGAAAGCCCGTCGCCGATAACCCGACTCGCGAATCGCCTGATAAGATCGGCGTCTGCCAGCCCGAGCAGGGCGCGGGCCTGGCCCATGCCGAGCTGGCCGGCGGCGACCAGGTCGCGCACGTCGTCGGGCAGGTCGAGCAGGCGGAGGTAGTTGGCCACGGTGGAGCGGTCCTCGCCGAGGCGTTCGGCCACGTGTTCGGCCGTTAGGCCGAAACTCTCGCGGTAGTGCCGGTATGCCTGTGCGCGGTCGATGGGGTTGAGATCCTCGCGCTGGATGTTCTCGATGAGGGCGAGTTCGAGCATCTGCTGGTCGGTAGCCTGACGGACAACGGCAGGGAGTTGGCTGAGACCGGCCAGACGGGCAGCCTGCCAGCGGCGGTGGCCGACGATGAGTTCGTAGCGGCCGCCGCGTTGGCGGACGACGAGAGGCTGTAGGAGTCCATCGCGGCGCAGGGATTCACTGAGCTGGGCGAGGGCTTGTTCATCGACGATTTGGCGAGGCTGGAAGGGATTGGGTTCGATGGCCTCGATGGCGATGGTCTTGGCGGGGGTGGCGGCGGCAGGGGGTTGATCGGCCAAAGCGGACAGGCGGTCAGGCGTATGCTCGTAGGCGGACGAGAGAACCGAGTCGAGGCCGCGACCGAGGCGTCTGTTTTCGGCGGGCATGAAAGACCCTCCCTGGCGAAGAGGCGTGGGAGCGAGGCTTTGGTAACGGTAGCAGGAGAGATTCTAGCGGCAGGGGGATACGCGGGCAAGAGGGATGGTGATGGCGAGCGGGGAGGAAGCAGGCCGACCCGCCGCGACCGCTGGTAAAGCTTGGCGCGGCGGGTCGGACTGATGTTTCACGTGGAACGAAGGCGGCGAGCTGGCGCTTCGGCCACGCTGTTTCACGTGGAACGGGCTCGGCGCTATGACCGCCTACCGCGACAACCGGCCAGGAAGGCGCCGGCACCCAGTAGGGCGAGCATCACCGTGCCCGCAGCCGGGCAGAACCAGCCCACGGCCACGGTCTCGATGCTGTCCGGGCACTCCGGGCACGGTTGCGGCACCGGTTGGGGCCCTGGGTCCTGGTCGCACCCGTCGGGAACGCCATCCTCGTCCGCGTCGGCGCTATCGTCGAAGCCTTCGCAAATGTCGCAAGCATCGGGGACGCCATCGCCATCGCTATCGAGCGCGTCATCCCCACCGGGGCAGCAGTCACAACCATCCGGGACACCATCGTCGTCGCTGTCAATGGCATCGTCATAGCCTGGGCAGATATCACAGCCGTCCGGCACGCCATCGCCGTCGCCATCCAGGTTGTCGTCGTAGCCCGGGCAGATGTCACAATGGTCGGCCACGCCGTCACCATCGGCGTCGCAGATGAGGGTAAACGTAACCGTAGCTTCGGCACAGCGGTCACAGTACTCCGGGCAGTCCAGGCAGTCGGGCTCGCGGTTGTCGGGTTCGGGCAGACACGCTCGGAAGGTAATGGCTTCGCTGACGGCTTCGCAGCTTTCCGAGGCGTTGATTACCGTAGCGATGTGAGTGTTCGGGTCAATGGTCACTTGGAGGGTCTGGTGCCCGTCGGCGGTCCATTCGATGTCGGCGGGATCGAAGCCGCCTCCGAGGTAGGCGTCGAGATCGAGAACGACGGTGTCACAGTCGGCGGCCTGGGGGTCGGACTGCTGATCGGGAATCGGGCTGATGACAGGGCTGGGTGCGGCGGTGAACAGCGCCCAGCCGGCGGCCTGAACGAGTTCGCTGCCACAGACGTCTTGCCAGGCGAGGAACTTGACGCGCCGGCAGCCGACAAAACCATCGGGGTAAGCCAGCGTGGCGATGGCGCCATCGATGGTGATGTGGGGTGGCGGCGGCGAACTCTCGCTCGAGATGCTCCACCAGGTGACGGCGGGATGGCCGGGATGCTGCTGGTCGAGCAGCCCCTGGAGGTCGATCGGCTCAAAGGCCTGGCCGGGTGCCACGCACTGGTCGGGGATGTCGAGCGTGAAGGCAGGTTGGCACTCCGTTTCCTGCTGGGCGGCGGCCCATGGGGCGCCGCCGAGCTTCACTGCCGTGGCGAGGGTTAGTGCAAGCAGAAGGCGTGTTCGGTTCATGTGATTTCCTCCTTGGGAAACCCGGCGACTGGTATTTGGCAAAACACTATATAGGTAGTCGCCAATCTTGGCGGGTAACACCCCCTCGCAGGCAGGGCCCGACGCGCCTTGTAGCGGACACCTATAGTCGGCTATCCATGCACTAAGTTCGGCGGACACCGCAGACGAACAGGGGGTCCGCAGCCGGAAGTGTGAATCCCTTCCGCTCCTCCCTTTGCCAAATCCTTCCCGAGTGGGCGGTCAAAGTCAAGGCACGTAGAAATATAAAGCGTTGGTATTATAGGACTTAGGGCAGGCCCGCGAAGCAATGGCGATAGGCTTTATCGGACTGCGGCAAGGACGTGGCTTGCGACAGCAGGCGCAGAGAGAGGGCGAGTGTCTGGGCCCCGAGAGCGCGGAAGCGCCGGGCCGTTGGGCTGTGGGTCGGGCGTGGAGGGCGGCTACTGGGGGATCTTGGGGACGTAGAGCACGCCGACGAGGACGCCGCCGGTCTTGGTGAGTTCGCTAAAGGGCACGCCCTGGACGTTCTGGCAAGTGGGAGCTTGCAGCAGCAGGGCGCCGGAAAAGATTGCGAGTAGAGCTGACTTGAGCACCTTGGGGACCATGGCTTCTATTTCCTCCTGGCTGAGTGACAGCGGCCGACCGCAGAAGGTCCTGGCGAGCGGGGCTTCTGGCCACGTGATCACGGCGGCCGGCCGGGACGAGCGGTTTCGGTCGGCTCAGGAAATGATTTTCGCGGCGATGCGGAAGTCAAGGAATAAGGCAATGTCTTTTGTCAGGATTATGGGAGGCTGGGTGGCGCAAGTGTAGCCGCCGCGCGCGACGGGGTGCGGGCGGCGGCAGAATAGGCGTTGGGCCGTGGCGGGTGACCGGGGGGCGCGAGGTAGCGCCCCTGTGATGCGGTCGCCCATCGGCGGCGTCGAGCCGGCGCGCGTGGGGACTACTGAGGGATCTTCGGGATGTAGAGCACGCCGAAGAGAACCCCGCCCGTCTTGGTCAGCTCGCTGAAGGGGACGCCTTCGACGTTCTGACACGTGGGCGCCTGCATCAGGAGGGCACCCGAGAAGATGGCGAGTAGGGCCGCTCTGAATAGTTTATTGATCATTCTTTTGTACTCCTTTTATCGGGTAACCCGGAAACGACTTCGGGTCGGCTGATCAGGCTCGCCTCCTACGCGCAGTGACGATGCCGGCGGTCACGAGCGCGAGCATGATGGTGGCGGCAGAGGGGCAGAAGAAGCCGACGGCCCGAGTCTCGATACTGTCGGGGCATTCGGGACAGGGCTGGGGCTCGGGCCCCGGGCAGACGTCGGTGTCGATGGAGACCTCCCAGGTGCCTTGCGCGTCGACAAGGCCGAGGCGGGCGAGGTTCGTGAGCGTGGAACCGGGCAGAGCGTCGGGACCGAGCTCGACGACGACCTGGACGCACGTGCGGTCGTTATCGGTTTCGGTGGGCTCGAAGTCCCATGTTACGGTATGGGAATTGGGATCGTAGACACCGCCGTCGGAAGCCGAGACGAAAGCAACCTCGGCAGGCAACGTGTCGACGAGAGTGCCGGGCGGAAGCCAGCAGGAGGGAACGTCGGTGACCAGGGAATTGAGGTCGGGGCAGAAGTTGTCGAAGCAGATTTCGTAGGTGATCTGGTCGTTGGTGGTGACGCAGCCGTCCTCCTCGACGAGGCCGTCATTCTTGGTGAGGTTCAGGTCGAGGCAGACGTCGGTGAAGGTCTCGGCGAAGTTCGAGAGCGGGTCGACCGGGTCGCTATTGCCGGCCACAGCGGGACGAATGCCCGTTATGGCGACGCTGTTGTAGACCAGGCCGCCGGAGGCGTCGGGCGAGACCTGGACGACAAGTTCGACGCACTGTGGGTCATTGGGGTCGAGAAGGCCTACGGGCCAGGTAACGGTGCCGGCATTGGGGTCGTAGACGCCGCCGTCGGTTGCGGAGACGAAGCTGGCGTTAAACGGCAGCGTGTCGACGAGCGAGACCTGGTAGACGGTGAAATCGTTGGGGTTGGCGAAGCAGATCTCGTAAGTAAGCAACCCGTCGGGCTCGACGCACTCGTCCTCGTCGAGACCGTCGTCCTTACTCAGCAGCAACCGCTCGAGATCTCGGCAGGTCATCACGAAGGTGACGTCGACTGACACGCACGCATCGCAGTAGTCGGGGCACGGCTCGCACTCGGGTTGCTGAAGCCCATCGAGTACCAGGCAGACCTCGAAGGTGATGGTTTCGGTGACGTCGCCGCCGGTATTGTTGGTGACGGTGGCCTGGTGCGTGGCCGGGTCGATGACGACGTCGAGTTGGGTGTTGGGATCGACGGTCCACTCGACCATGTTGGGGTCAAAGGTGGTGTTGGGGTCGTTGGGGTCGACGATGCCGCTCAGGTAGTCGTCGAGGCTGAGTGTGACGACGTTGCAGTCGGGTGCGTCCGGGTCGGAGTACTGATCCGGGATGGTCGCCACGACAGGCGTCGGCGCGACGGCGTAACGGACCCAGAATCGGGCGTAAGTGCAGCCGTCATCGGTCATGGCCTCGACCTTGACTTCCGCGCAGCCGACAAAGCCCGGCGGGTAGTCGGCGTTGAGCACGGCGCCGTCCAGACTGAACTCGAGCTCGACGTCTCCCCAGTAGGGGAAGAGTTGCCAACCAATGATATCCGGATGATTGGGATCTTCCTGGTCGAGCAGGGCTGCCATGTCGAGCGGGGCGAAGGGGTAGCCAACCGGCACGCAGGTCTGGCCCAGCAGCACGTCGAGCGGGGGCGGGCATTCGAGCACCTGCGCCCGCGCCGGCGAGGGCGCCAGCAGGCAGAGGCCCGCGACGAGCACGAGGACCGAGATGCCGACAACCGCAGCACCGTTAGGGCTCGCGTTTAGACTGGTGGTTCGCGTTACGGGTTTCATGCGTAGTACCTCCTGGCCGCTTCCTGAAGTGGCCATGTTCGCGCCCGTTTGGCGCCGAATACGGAGTGCGATGGGTCGCTGCACATTTGCCTTTACATAGCGGAGGCGATAGGTGCCGATCCGCTTGGGCCAGCGGCCGCGTCGGTAACCGCTAAAAGGAAACCGAAACGCCGTCGCACGTGCGGATCGGGAACGCCCGGAAGTTTCCCTCGCCCC
>CBFCZG010000069.1:0-15492 GCA_965602375.1 uncultured Phycisphaerae bacterium
AAAATCGCAGCCTTTTGGGGTCTGGCGGGGGCGCCGCCGCCCGGCATTATGCCTGCTCGCGCTCCAACCCGGCCACAAACCCACCGCAATCCCCCCGCAATCACCCCGGAATCACCCCGGAAACCACCCGGATAGCATCCGGTCGACGCTTGCCAACAGCCTCGAAGGCATGGGCTTCTCGGCAGGAGCAACGTCGGTGGGGTGCAAGCCGAGTGCGACGATCGCACACCGTCACCAGCGGAGTGAGCACGTCAACGCGGTCGGCTGCATCGATCGGGCAGAGTCACGCGCGTCGGCTCGTGCGTTTCCGACTCCGGCCTTTCGTCGGCCGGCAGGCGTGCGTTGCCGAGAAGGGGTCTGGCTTGCCCGTCAGCGAACGCAAAGCGTCCGACCCCTATGTCTGGTGGGGTCAAATCGTCTCAGGGCAATTCTGGGAGTTTTGCACGCTATCGTACGTCTGTTGCAACGTTGCTTTGGGGTGTCGCCTTTATCTTGGCGACGATCTCGGCTCGCAGTGCTTCGGGAAGGGTCGGCCAAGCGTCCACCACGATGGCCAGATCGGGGCAGTTACGTTGCAGAAACACCAAGCAGGACACCAAGAAATCGGCGTCGCTGTCGTAAGTGCTTGTGTTATCGTCGCTGCCGGAGTCGGTATTTCGGTTTGCTAAACCGTTGAACGGGGTATTACCTCGTTCCGCGGGTTCGAATCCCGCCCTCTCCGTTTCTCGTTTTGGGCAGCACATCTGGGGCCCTCGGACCATACGGCAACGCAGGTCGTTGGGCAAAGACAGCAAGGGAAGAAACATGGATTCCGGACGCGCTGAAGTCCTTCATCGGATCCAGGTGGCTGCAAGCCTCCTGCTGGCGGCCGGTCTTGGCCACATGGTGCTGAGCCGGTTTGAGTGGGGTATCCTTGCGGCCTTGGCGTTGATAACTATCGGGGCCGTCACCAGCGTTGCGGTCGACTCACGGTACCGTAGGCTGAGGCGGCTGGGGCGCCTGTGACATCCCGCCGCGCTGCTGTTCTGACAGCGCGTCGGCTCATGTCTCGCGCATAGTGACGTTTCAAGCACCATTCGGTTTTGCGTCGCACCGACACGCGTTGGCTTATACTGCGTGTGAATGGCGTAGAACGAGGAGCGAACGATGCATCGTGAGGCAGAGGTGGTGATTCGAGAGATTGTGGGAGGATCTGTCGGCACTGCCGGATTCCTGAAGCAACTGGCAGAAATCTCGATGAAGGGGAATGAGTATAGCCTGTCAGATGAAGCTCGCTGGGAAGCAACGCTGTCACACTTCCAGCAGGAGTTCTCGGGCTTCGATGGCGAACGTAGCCTGTTTTTTGTGGCTGAGCGGGGAGAGAAAGTTATCGGCTTCGCCCGTGCTTCAGTACACCCTGGTCGTCCTCGGCAATGGTGGCTCAACGGTTTGGAAGTTCTGCAAGAGCATCGGGGTGCAGGGGTGGGCACGCGGCTCACTCGGGCACGCATCGAAGCCCTGTCCGAACGGAAGGTTGGCAGCATCTGGGCACATATCCGCAAAAGCAACATCCCATCCCTGGTGGTGGCTCAAAGGGTCGGCTTGCGGATTCTGACCGATGAGGCGGAAACCATCACCGGCAAGCATGATGATTCGGGGAGATTCTGGTTTCTCAGAATGGAACTGCCGGGAGCATAAGGGGCATCGGCACCGCAGTCGGGCAAAGTTGCCTGCGAAATATCGCCCCAAAGCCCCATAGTCGGCCCGACGGGCAGGCCGACACACGCGATTGCACGCGCCTCGTTGGTGTGCTAGAATATAACACGTGTGGTTTTGCGGGGGATTGGAAGGGAAGGTTGCTGGCCGCAACCGTTATTGCCAGGTACGCAGACTCGCCCTCTCTTGGGTCGAAAGCTGTCGCTGCGCCGGCAGTGGGCCGAGCCCTGTGAAAGGTCTGTGCGGCACTTGGCTGATTGATTTCGGAGGACGAGGCATATGTGTTTGGTAAGTAAGAGTTCGGTGGCGTGGTTGGTGGTCGTCGCGATGTGTGCGTCGACGGGGTCGGCGGCGGTGCTGAGCGTCGGGCCCGGCCAGACATACAGCACGGTTCAGGCGGCCGTCAATGCAGCCAGCAACGGCGACACGATCGAGATTCATTCGGGCACCTATGTGGGCAGTCAGGGCAACGCCTGGATCGGCAAGAGCAGCCTGACGCTGCGAGGCGTCGGGGAAACGCGCCCGATCCTCGATGCCGGGGGCACCAGCACCGGTAGCAAGGCCATCTGGGTGATCAGCGGGTCGAATACGACGGTCGAGTCCATCGAGTTCCGCAACTGCACCGTGCCGGACCAGAACGGCGCGGGCATTCGGCAGGAGGGGACCAACCTTACGGTCCGCTACTGCTACTTCCACGACAACGAGGACGGCATCCTCGGCGGCGGCAACACCACCAGCAACGTCTTGATCGAGTACAGCGAGTTCTACAACAACGGCTACGGTGACGGCCAAAGTCACAATATGTACATCTCCAACGTCGGCAGTTTCACGCTTCGGCACTCCTGGAGTCATCACGCTGTGGTGGGCCACGAGGTCAAGACCCGGGCCCGAGTCAACTACATCGAGTACAACCGGATCACCAACGAGATGGGCAACGCCTCGTACGAAATCAACATTCCCAACGGCGGTACGAGCTACATCATCGGCAACATGGTCCAGCAGGGACCGTATTCCCAGAACAGCGGCATCATCAGCTATGCCGAGGAAGGTGCTTCCAACCCCGATCAGCACCTCTACGTGATCAACAACACCATCGTGAACAACCGCGGTACCGGCACGTTCGTCCGCAACGCCAGCGCGACTGGCTGCCTGCTGCAAAACAACATCTTCCAGGGCAACGGCACCATCCTGAACGGGTCCGGCACGCAGGTGACCAACTGGGTCACGAGCAACGCGCAGTTGTTCGACCCCACCAACTACGATTATCACCTGACCGCCAGTTCGACCGGTGCGATCGATGCGGGCAGCGACCCGGGCCTGGGGCTGGGCTATTCGCTCACGCCCGTGTACGAATACCTGCACCCGGCCGACCGCCAGAGCCGACCCGCCGATGCGACGCTCGACATCGGCGCGTACGAGTATGCCGTGGCCTTGCCGGCTCTGGTCTCCAGCGAGCCGCCGGCCGACGGCACGCTGCCCAAGACCGAAAACAACATCATCGTTCTCTCGTTCGACTCGCCGATCGCTCTGCCCGCCGGTGATCCGCTGCTCATCGTCGAACTGGGCGACCCCAACAACGACGTGAGCGGCGCGTTCACCTACTCGGTCGACCCGAACGACCCGAACGGCAGCACGCTGACGGCGGTCGAGAATGGAGCTCAGCTTGCCGATCAGACGTGGTACCGCGTTACACCGGCGCAGGACTTTGCCGCCGAGGCGTTCACGCTCGACGTAGTCACGCTTCGCGGAGACGGCAACAACAGCGGCCGTGTGACGACGGCAGATTACAGCGAGGTCAAGGCCCATATGGGCGAGCGAACCGACGCACGGTACGACCTCAACGGCAGCGGGCGCATCACGACGGCAGACTACAGCGTCGTCAAAGCCAACATGGGAAGCCGCACACCGGCCAAGCCGTAGTTGGGCATGGCTGACACGTGGCGTTCTACACCTCCCCGGTTCGCGGGGGATGGGTGGCGCTGTGCCTCTGCCCCTTGCCTTGGGTGCGGCCACTTCCGGCAGCCCGACGGTGATCGAGTGCACGTTTGCCGGCAACACAGCCGATGAGTACGGCAGCGAGATGTACAACGACCCCGGCACAAACAGAAGCAGGAAGTGATGCAGGGCCAGGCAATTCCGCCGCTCGCGGCTGCGGCGACAATCCATGGTCCATCCAATATGGTAGCGCGGCGGCCGCCGCGGCTCCAAACCGGCCGCTACAATCAGGAGGTAGTCTTGATGTTGTTGTCTCGAAGCAGTTCGGCAGTTACATTCGTCTTGATGGCAGTGATGTTTGTGGTGCTGGTCGGACCAAACCCGGCCAAAGCAGACAACTGGACTATCATCCAACTTAGCAACGACAACCATGAGGACGGCCAGACTTGCGCCGTTTCCGGTGTTAACGTAGTCTGGGCCGGCTGGGACGGCCATGACACAGAGATCTTCCTCTACGACGGCATCAATGTCACCCAACTGACCGACAACGAATACGGGGACTACCGCCCGCAGATTTCCGGCTCAAACGTGGTATGGACTGGCAGGGACAGCGATGACCATGACAATGAGATTTTCCTCTACGATGGCACCAGCATCACCCAACTGACCGACAATGACTACGATGACGAAGATGCCCAGATTTCCGGCTCCATCGTGGTCTGGGCGGGGGAGGTGACTAGCGGCAACAATGAGATCTTCCTCTACGACGGAACCGGCATCACCCGGCTGACCGACAATGAGCAGAATGACGTCTGGCTTGGGATATCAGGCAACAACGTCGTCTGGGGCCATTGGGACGGTCTGGACTATGAGATCTTCCTCTACGACGGCACCGGCGTCGTTCAACTGACCGATGACGACTACCAGGACGCCTGGCCGCAGATTTCCGACTCCAGCGTGGTGTGGGAGCGATGGGACGGCGACTGGTATCCTTACGGTGAGTCTGAGATCGTCCTCTACGACGGCACGGGCATCACCGAACTCACCAGCAATGACTACCAGGACGATGATCCCCACATCTCCGGCTCTAACGTAGTGTGGTCGGCCCAGGAAGGCGGCGCCGACTATGAGATTTTCCTGTACGACGGTACGGGAATTACCCAGCTGACCCACAATAGCTTCGATGACTACGTGCCGCAGGTCTCCGGGACCAACGTAGCATGGTTTGCTCTGCAAGACGGCGACTCTGAGATCTTCTTCCACGACGGTGAAGCGGTTATGCAACTCACCGACAATGACTACGACGACTACGACGTTCGAATCTCCGGCTCTACCGTGGTTTGGACCGGAATGCTTGCGACGGGCGATGAGACGTTCGTGGCGTTTCCCGACGCCGACGGCGATCAGGTGGCCGACGCGATAGACAATTGCCCCGACGATCCCAATCCCGATCAGACCGACACCGACGGCGACCAGGTGGGTGATATCTGCGAAAATTGTCTTGAAATCGCCAATCCCGACCAACTGGATACCAACGGCGACGGAGTAGGTGACGCCTGTCAGCCGTCCTGCTGTGGCGCGGCCGGACCGGTGGCGCCATTAGGTCTGGCGATCGGCATGCTGTTACTGAGCAGGTTCGCCGGACACAGGAGTGCGCGGCGCCGTCGGTAGCACGACCCGTTAACGAATACGCGAACGATTCAAGGGCCGTCCACTCCGGGCGGCCTTGTCTTTGTACTGCGACGTTGCTGCTCATTTGCCTTGACTGTTATCTGGGACCCACGCGCCGGGCGGTTCGGTGGGCATGTGGAACGGTAACTTTAAGGCCAACGAGTGGGACCCCAATAACCCCGAAGGCGACAAGGGGCTGGCCATACTGCGCAACTGGTTGGCCGGGCTGGACGATGCTGATGGCGACGGGATATTCGACAGCGACGACAATTGCCCCAACGACGTGAACCTCGACCAATCTGACAGTGACGGCGACGGGGTGGGCGATGCTTGTGACGATTGCCCTGATACCGCGTCCGGCGATTCGGTAGACGGGGACGGCTGCTCGACCGACGACGACGATAACGACGGCGTGCTGAACGACGCCGACAACTGCTCCGACACGCCGGCGGGTGTTGCG
Organism: uncultured Phycisphaerae bacterium; assembly: GCA_965602375.1. Classification (GTDB taxonomy): domain Bacteria; phylum Planctomycetota; class Phycisphaerae; order UBA1845; family DATKUK01; genus DATKUK01. The sequence continues at coordinate 5,762 of CBFCZG010000069.1, forward strand.
GTAGATGCCAGCGGCTGTCCGACCGGTTGCTGTGGGGCCAGCGGTCCGGTCGCCCCGTTGGGCTTGGCTGTGGGCATGCTGCTGCTGAGCCGATTCACCGGACACAGGCGTACGCGGCGCGTTCGGTAACGTGACCCGTTAACGGGTTCGCAAGCGATTCAAGGGCCGTCCACTTTGGGCGGCCCTGTCTTTACGCAGAGACGCTGCTACTTATTCGCCTCGGCCGAAGCTGGACGTGGCAACGGGTCTTTGGGTACGATAACGATGAGGAGGCTCGGTGACGTTGCTGAGCAGACGCCATTTGGGAAATGTCGATTCAAACAAGGAGAAACGGATATGGGTGATAAGGGAAAAAGAGATAAAGGCAAAAAGGAACAGCAGAAAAAGGCAAAGCTTAGTCCGAAGGACAAACGAAAAAAGAAGAAGGACAAGAAGGACAGAGACATGCCCGGTGCTGTCCGGTGAGGCTTGCTCCGGCAACGAACCTGCGTTGTCCATTCTGTTTATTCCGTCCTCCTTGCTACTGCAGCACTTACGCACGTCGTCGGTTGAGGCCGGCCCCGCTATGATGCGGCTGGTCCGCGCTGTGTAGGCGTGGCTACCTACGCCATCGCCAACAACCACACGAGCAACCGCACGCCGGCCAAGCCGTGACACTCTGCGAGCGTTGGGGCTAAGATCAAAATGGCGTGTTATGCGGCACATCTGGGGTTGGTCGACTACACGACGGCGCTGGTCGTCGGGCGAAGGTCAAATGAGAGATGTCAGCTCGATCGAGTTGGACCGACCGTTGCAGTGCACGAGCCACGTGGTCCGTGGGCCGGCCGGGATGCTGCTGATCGATCCGGGGTCGGCGTACTGGCATGACGAACTGATGGCGCGGATCGTCCGGGCCGGCGGTTCGCTTGAGGCCATCAAAGCGGTGCTGCTGACGCACTGCCATGTGGATCATGCCCATGGCGCGTACTTGTTCGCCAAGCACGGCATCGATCTGGTGGCCGGGGCCTACACGGCCGACGTGCTGCGGCGCGGCGCTCGGCAGATGTGGTACGAGTATCCGGACCACGTCGTGGCGACGGGTGTCAACGTTGTGCTCGGCGACGGTCAGACATTCACGGCCGCCGGGCTGACGGTTCGGGCGCTGTACACGCCGGGCCACACGCCGGGGTGTGTGAGCTACCTGATCGACCTGGATGACGGGCAGGCGGCGTTCACGGGCGACCTGCTCAACGGGGGCGGTCATCCCGGCTGGGCGGGCAGCGACGGATTCTCGGTCGAGCAGAGCCTGGCGAGCATCGCACGGCTTGGCGAGGCGTCGCCGGCGGCGGTGTATTGGGGACACGGCGTGCTTGACGAGCCGCCGGCCGACTGGCTGGCCCGCGCCGCGCAACTGGGTACGACCGGGCAGTGGGTGATGCACACGAACTACCACCCCGACGTCGCGCCGCCGCTGTGAACGAAGCTGCTGCCTCCGACTGCCGGGCAAGGCTGTCTGAAAAATGCCCGAGTATGCGGCAGGCGAATCCGCTAGAATGGGCATTGCGAGGTCGGCAGCGCGGGTGACGCGCCACGTTAGGAATGAAATGTCACCCACGCCCGATCTTTCGGAGGGAACGATCTACATGCTGACGACCACGCCGCGCTCGCCCTGGCTTTGCCTGATTGCCGCCATCGCCGTTACCGCATCGGCCCATGCTCAGCCGTATACAAGCCCTGAAGTCTGGATATGCCCGAAGAAAGACGCTGCCGTCGACCTGCTCGTGCCCGGCGACGATTGGCCCAACCTTCGCCAGCGCGTCGCGGGCGTCAAACTCTACATCGATTGGATCCATACCGCCGACTCGTCGTGGCTGCGCAGGGTGGCCGGGCTACAGATCACCCACGGCCTGAAGGTGACGGTCGAGTGCGGCGGAACGGTCGCCTTCGCAGGGCTCGACGAGAACAACGGCGTCAACGCGGCCGCCATCGAACTGAGCAAGATCCTCAAGCTCTACCAGGCCGGCGGATGGGTCGACTACCTCGACATCGATGGACCCATCAGGCGGCTGCTCTGGCCCAAGCTCGCCGACACCGAGTGGAACGGGTTCAGGCACAGCGACTTCACCGTTCAGACGGCCGCCGACCAACTGATGAACTACCTCGACGCCGTCAAGACCCGGATCGAGACCGACTGCCCCCAACACCCGATCCAGTTCAACCTCTTGACCAATTTTGCCAACTGGGGTTACCGCGGCGGGCCCAGCTATCACAATCGAACCCGCGTCGACGGCACGCAGATTCTACACACCGGCAACGATCCGCCGTATGGCCAGGACCAGGGCGACTATTTCGACGTGTTGACGACCGTCATGGCAACCATCACCGCCGATCCGCGCGGGCTTGCGTTTGTGGGCCTTACCGTCGACATCCCGTATGACTACATCATGGGCATTCGTTGGACGCCCGCGCGAACGCCGCCCTGGGAGCCGTCGACGGTCGACTGGTTCGCACGCGTCCGCGACCTCGAAAGCGTTGCCAAGGGTTACGGATTGGCATTCAACCTCATCGTCAACTCCGAGCGAGGCGGCAATACGTCCGACCAACTCTTCTACGACGACACGCTGGCGATGGCCGAGCTGTACCGCGCCCGTGGTGGCTTGGCCGACGCGTTGCGCGTGCAGAGCTGGTATGCGTATCCGGTGACCGTCACGCCGGAGACCGCGCTGCATGCGATGACCGCACTCACCCACGCCGTCGGGCACGCCATGTCGCCGGCAGGGCTGTCGGACCGGGACAACGACGGCGACGTGGATCTCGATGATTTCGCACAGTTCACGCCGCTGGTCGCCGGCCCGAACCAGCCGCTGCTGAATCACTCAGTTGACGTGGATGGCGATGGCGACTGCGACCTCGACGACGTTGCGCTGTTCGTCGCCAGCTTCACCGGCTCGCTGTAACTCACGAAGGCCGACCTAAGCCGGACTCGACAGCGTAATGACCTTGATGGCCTGTGCGCTACACATGTGCAGCAGTGGTTCACCGCGGTCGCCCAGACTGTTATGCTGACAGATGACGTGCCATACAGATCGCGGACGCACGATGGCGCCGGATACCGTTTTCGCTTCAGTCGAGGGACTCGCCGAGACGTCAAGGAAACTCAGGTTTGAATGGCCGGGAATGTCGGCTGATTGGCAGGCCCTCGGCATACCGGTGGACGAACGGAAGTGGGCGGCTACACTGGCTAGCCGGAGGTATTGCCATGAGCCGCACGTCGCCGACACCGCCGTACCCGCAGAGCCCCGTCATCGAGAGCATCGAATGGGCGCCGGCCGACACGATTATCCGCCTGGCCAGAGGCAAACCGGTCGGCGACGGGCGCTACGACGGCAGCGACAACTGGCCGCTCGCCTGGGCCGACGACGACTGGCTCTACACCGGCTACGGCGACGGGTATGGGTTCGACCCGATGCTCGACGTCAAGCTGGGCCTGGGCTTTGGCCGCATCGCCGGCCGGCCGGGCGACCTGACCGTCGAGAACATCCGCTCCGACGCCGAAAACACCAGCCACGGACGCGCCGGCAGGAAGGCGTCGGGCATGCTGTGCGTAGACGGCGTGCTTTACATGCTCGCCCGCAACGCCGACAACGACGGGCGATATTCGCAACTGGCGTGGTCGACCGACAAAGCCAGCTCCTGGACGTGGGCCGACTGGCGGTTCGAGCAGTTCGGCTATCCGACGTTCATCAACTTCGGCCGGAATTACGCCGGCGCCCGCGACAACCACGTCTACATGGTGTCGCACAACCATCCCGATGCCTACGTGGCCGTCGATCAGTTCATCCTGGCCCGAGTGCCGAAAGACCGCATCCGCCACCGCGACGCGTACGAGTTCGTCGAATCGGTCGACGCCAACGGTAATCCCGCATGGACGTCCGACATCACCAGACGCGGCCCCATCTTCGAAAGTGCCGGCCAATGTTGCAGGTCGGGCATCAGCTACAACGCCCCACTGAAACGCTACCTGTGGTGGCAGCAGTTGCGCGCCGACAACGCGGACGGCCGATTCGAAGGCGGGTTCGGCGTCTACGACGCCCCCGAACCCTGGGGGCCGTGGACCACAGCCTACTTCACCAAGAAATGGGACGTCGGGCCCGGCGAAACCGGTAGCTTTCCGCCGAAGTGGATCAGCCCGGACGGCAAGACCGCCCACCTCGTCTTCTCCGGCGACGACACGTTCGCCGTACGCAAAGCCACCCTGAAGGTGAGATAATGGCTGTTCAACCGGTGTCACCGGCGACTCCGATGTGGTAACATGATTGTGCGACCTGGACAGAAGTTCGAGAAAAGGAGATAAGCGATGAGGGGTATTGTCTCCAGACTGTGGGCTGTGGCCGGGCTGCTGCTCTTGGGTCTGCCGCCGTCTATGGCGTTCGCCCACGAGGATGGTGGCGAACGGGCAGAGACCTGGGTGCAGATGGCCTTTGAGGCGAGTATGGACGTCTCCAATCCAGACCAGCCCATCGCCAGCGCGTGATCCTCGCCGGCGACTGTGTTCGGGCCATATCTGGGCATCGTCTGTGTACTCGGCATTGAGGCCACATCCACCTCGCTCATCATCCTGGGTTCCGTCTCTACACCGCGGGAGCAACGCCCGCCCTTGACGCTGACCCTCGCATGCTCTCCTCATCGTGATTGCGTCGTGCCATGACGGCGTGGCAAGTAGGCTCCTTGGGTTCGATGCTCGTTCGTGTGGCCGCTCGCGTCGCGATGGTTCACCTCACCCAAGCAAAGCGGTATACTTGTAGATGACAGGCCGGATGAGCTGCGTGCGGAGGGATCCGGCAGCCGATAACGTGCCATTGGGCAGCGAGGTGTCGTGGTGAGGGGAATGCAGGTAGCTTCGTCAGCACAGACAGTCTTCTTCATACTCGCCCTGGCCGCGTCAACATGTTGGATGGGCGTCGACACCGAGGCCCAGACCCTCGGCCTGGCCGCACAGTATCCCAACGACGAAGGTCTCGGCGACGACCCCGCCGTCCTGTACATGCTCGACTTCAACGACCAGCAACGAACCGAGGCGTGGTACGGCACCAAGGACGGCTACTCCTGGACGAACGAGCCCAACGAAGTAGTCGCCGGCGGCGGGGCGCTGGAAGTCCAACAGATCGAGGGAACCCACGTTCCTTCCGAGGTTCACACCTGGATCACCGAAGCCGACGTCGCCTACGTCCGCTGGTATCGCAAGTGGGAGCGGGGATACGACTGGACCCAGCACAAGATGTCCGGCGTATACGCGTGGGCGCCGGGCGAGTGCTGCGGCGGCGCGGGCATTCCACCCAACGGATACGACAAGTACTCCTGCAAACTCTTCGTCGACTGGGGACGCCACCCGCGCTTCTACACCTACCACCCCGACCAGGCCGGGATCTACGGCGATGAGCTGCTGCCCAATCTGGTTGATCCTGCCACAGTCGTGCTGCAAACCCAACGGTGGTACTGCTTCGAAATGATGATCAAGGCGAATACCGTCCAGTCCGACGGCACGCCCAATTACGACGGCGAGCTGAAAATGTGGATCGACGGGGAGCTGGTTGGTCACTATGACGGCATGCGCTTCCGCAACGTGGAAACGCTCAAAATCAACCAGTTTACCTACAGCGCCTATGTCGGCGGCAGCTGGGTGTCGCTGCGCGATCAAAAGCTCTGGGACGATCAGATCGTCGTGGCCACCGAGTACATCGGCCCGCTCGTCGAGCCGCCCGTGCTCGTCGCCAGCGAACCACCCCCCGACAGCACGCTGCCCAAGACGCAGAACAACGTCATCCGGCTCACCTTCGACCGCCCCATCACGCTCTACGGCCAAGGGCTCAGCATCTTCGGCGGAGGATGGGAGGAGGGCAACGCCTTCACCTACCTCGTCGAACCCGACGGCGTGACGCTCAAAGCCATTGAGGAAGGCCCGATGCTCTCCGACCTCACCTGGTACCACATTACCCCCGGACCGGGCCTTCATGTCGAGCCCTTCGCCTTCGACCTGTGTACGCTTGCCGGCGACGGCAACAACAGCGGCCGCGTGACGACGGCTGATTACTCCGAGGTCAAAGCACACATGGGTGAGTACGCCGACGCCCGTTACGACCTCAACGGCAGCGCCCGGATTACGACGGCGGATTACAGCATCGTCAAAGCCAACATGGGCCACCGCGCGCCGCCGAAGCCGTGACCCGGCCTCGGCTGACATCTGCAACCCTCAGCCTGCCCGTCGGCTTGCAGCACCGGCGGAACCACCTCCTGTCTCTCTCTAATGGGGGTGCACGGCGACGATGTGTTTCAGGGGCCAATCGCCGCCCGCCAGCGGATAGGTTGCAGGCAGGCCCAGGGCGGGGTATAGTGAGCATGTTGTTTCCAGGTCGGAGAGTTGGGGGACAGATCTTGGCAAGCGCGCTCGCGCGGGAGGATTGGTCATGAAAGCGGCAAGTTGTGTCTGGGTGGTGATCGGTGCTGCGCTCGTTTTGGCGCTCGGAACCCCCACAGCCAGCGCCCTGGACGTTCTGATTGCCGACGACCTCTTCGACGGCTCTCTGGACTTCCTGGTGGCAGCGCTGGCGGGTCACACCGTGACGCATGTGGACAACACCGACGCCGGCAACAACCCGGTACGGACGGACGACGTCAACTACATGTCGCAGTTCGACGTTGTGATCTTCTACGGGTCGGGAAATGACGACAGCGGACGTGAGATCACCGCCGCCGAACAGACTGCCCTTGAGGCTTACATCCAGGACGGCGGACATCTGATCGTCACCGGCTACGACGTCCTCGGCGATCCCGACGATCCCCGCATGGCCGATCTGGTGCGGTCCACCACCTGGGGGGACGCAACCGGTACCGAAAACTGGACAGCTGCCACCGTCAATCATTTCATTCTCAACGGGCCCTTCGGCGATTACCGCGGCGACAACATCACAGCCGGCGACGACGACAACGATGCACTGCTTGCCGACACCTCGCGCGGCGCCGTGGCGCTGGGTTCGCTGGATAACTCGGCCTATGACAAAATCGTCTTCACCGACCTGTCCGGAGCAGGCGGTTCGGTGGGCATGTGGAATGGCAACGACTATGGGTACGACTGGGATGCGACCCTCACCGCCGACGGTGACAGGGGACTTGCCATGCTGCGCAACTGGCTGGCCGGACTTGCCGGAGCCGACGCAGACGGTGACGGCGTGCTTGACTCGGTCGACAACTGTCCGTCGGTCGCCAACCTCGATCAGGCGGATGACGACGGCGATGGCGTTGGGGATGCCTGTGAGGGCCCGGCCTGCTGCGGCGCAACCGGCCCTGTGGCACCTCTGGGTCTGGCGATCGGCATGCTGCTTCTTACGCGTCTCGGTAGGCAATCGAGGCGCAGATAGGGTCCGCCATCTGAGAGCGGCCTTCAGACCAAGGGGAAGACCATGCGGTTCTACGTCGGACTCGCATTCGTACTGGCTGCGGCCGCGCTTCTGGCCGGAACCAGTCACATGATGGCCGCGACCCGCCCCATCAGCCACCCGACCGACGGCGGTCCGGGCGACCGGCTGGCCCGGGGCGATGCCTCGAACGGCGCCAACTCTGGCCGCGCTTACGCAGACAACGAGAAAACTCCTGCCGCCGCCGACTCGGACTTCGACGGGGTCATCGACTATGACGACAACTGTCCTTCTAATCACAACCCAAACCAGGAGGACGGCGACGGCGACGGACTCGGCGACGCGTGCGACGCGTGTCCGAATACCGCGTCGGGCGATCCGGTGAACGGTTTCGGATGCTCCACCGCTGACGACGACGGCGATGGCGTTCTCAACGACCAGGACGAGTGCCCGCAAACGGCAACTGGCGATCCGATCGATGTCAGCGGCTGCTCCACAGCCGACGATGATGCGGACGGCGTCCTCAATGACCAGGACGACTGCCCAGACACGCCAAGCTGCGCGGACGTCGATTCTGATGGCTGCCCGCTCGACGGCGACGATGACGGAGTGCCCGACGGTTGCGACAACTGCCCAGACGTGGCGAACACCGATCAGGCCGACGCGGACACCGACAGTGTCGGCGATGCTTGTGATCAACCGAGCTGCTGTGGAGGCGCCGGCCCGGTGGCGCCGTTGGGTCTGATGATCGGGATGATCTTGCTGAGTCGCTTCACGAGCTACAGAGGCAAAGCTCGATATCCCGCTACACGTTGCAGCAGATAGGCTGGCCAGTGGGCGAGGCGGGGGTGGTGCCGCGAAATCGCGGAGGCTCGGGCAAAGGATCCGACCAAGGCACAAGTGTTGGTTCGTGCAGCAGCCATCTCATAGCGCAAGGGAGATCACCATGCCCAACGCACTACAGTTCGAACAACGGTCTGCGTGGCCGGCGAGTGTCCTGACGGGATGCTGTCTGCTGCTCGTGGCGGGGGCCTGCGCGCGCGGGCAGAGCTACGTCTCCGGACCCGGGCTGGCCATGCCGTTGAGCGACAACGCATACCTGGGCACACTTGCAAGCATGGACGTTGACGCGATAACCGTGCCGTCGGGCACCGGGACGGTGGGCGAGGTGACGATCGGCATTGCTCTGTACCACACTCATATAGGCGATTTGGTCTTCAAGCTTCAGAGTCCGGAGGGTACCGTCGTAACCCTGATGCACCGTCCGCTTCTATCGGGCGTGCCGGATAACGGCTCAGGCTGCTGCGGCGACAACGCCAGGTTCGACATCCTCTACCCCGTCTACTTCAACGATTCGGCGCCCAGCGGCGTCGCAGCCGAGCAAATGGGTTTGGACATCAGCGACATCGCCGTCTTCGACATCGTCGGCGATCCGAGAAACGCCAGCCCGGACAATTACATCCCCAGCGCCGGCGACCTCGGTGATCTGCCGGGCGCGTCGCTGCTGGATTCTCTGTCGGCCTTGAGCGGCGAGCAGGCGGAAGGCGTTTGGCAACTGTATATCGGCGATTGCCGCGCCGGAAACACCGGCATGCTGGATGCCTGGTGGCTGATCTTCGGACCCGATGCCGACGGCGACGAGACCGAGAATTGGAGTGACAACTGCCTGCACGACGCCAATCCGGATCAGGCTGACGGCGATGGCGATGGTGTGGGCGACGTGTGCGACAATTGCCCGGAAACAGCCAACGCAAACCAGAGGGACGCCGACCTTGACGGGTTGGGCGATGAGTGCGACCCGGAGACGATCGAACCCGCGCCCCCGCCGTACGAGCCGGATGGCTGTTGCGGCTGCGCCGCCACCGGACCGGCATCCGGGCTCGGCCTCCTGGTCGGCATGCTGCTGCTCAATCGGTTCGCCGGATACAAGACCACACGGCGGTGTCGCTAGGCCCGTACGGCGCGTCCAGGCCAGACGGGGTGGCGCGCGGTTTTTCCTATTTTTGATGTCGGGGGGCACCTATGAGCACGCGGCGCGAGGCGCGAGCGCAGTCGAACCGTAGCGCGGGCATGTCTTCTGCGGACGCGAATTCTCGGGTGGCATGTATCGGTGCCCCATGCCGTCTCGGCGTGGGGAACGGATTCCGCAGAAGATGATGTGGTGAGTCGATGACCCACCCCACATCCTATCCACGCCAGCGCGGAAACGCAGCCGAGTTCAGCCTCTCGCGCGTGCCGTATGTCCGCACCGCATCCTGCCAACGCCCGTCAACCTTGCGCTGAAGGATCTCGCCCTTGGCAGACTCAAAGAGTGCGTCCCGCCCAAGAGGCTCCGACCAG
>CBFCZG010000070.1:0-15451 GCA_965602375.1 uncultured Phycisphaerae bacterium
GGCGATGGCTGGCCGCTGCCATAACATCCGCGTGCGCATCGAGGCCGACGGCAGCGTGACGGTGCGAGACGACGGAGCTGGCATCCCGGTGGATCTGCACCCGGAAGAGGGCAAGCCGGCGCTCGAAGTGGTCATGACGATCCTGCACTCGGGGGCGAAGTTCGAGAAGACCAGCTACAAGGTCAGCGGCGGGCTTCACGGTGTAGGGGTCAGTGTGGTCAACGCCCTGAGCGAATGGCTGGTGGCGAAGGTGGGTCGCGGCGGCAAGATGTATGAGATGCGTTTCGCACGCGGTAAGACCATGCAGGAGTTGCGCGAGGTGGGGGCGGCCCGCTCGGACGGCACGACGGTGTCGTTCACACCGGATCCGGAGATTTTCCCCGACACGAATTTCAACTATGAGGTCCTGACAACCCGCCTGCGGGAGTTGGCCTATCTCAACCAGGGGCTGCGGATCAAGATCAGCGACGAGCGCAGCGGCCAGGTCGAGGAGTTCCTCTTCACCGAGGGCCTCAAGGCGTTCGTCGAGCACCTCAACGAGGGCAAGGAGGCACTGCACCGGGCGATCCGTTTCTACCAGGAGGATGACGAGACACAGTTGGTCTGCGAGATCGCAATACAGTACAACGACGGCTTCAGCGAAAATGTGCTGTCGTTCGCCAACAACATCCACACAATCGAGGGCGGCACGCACCTGTCGGGCTTTCGCAGCGCGCTGACGCGGACGCTGAATCAGTTCGCACGGAAGGCCGGCCTGTTGAAGAACCATGCTGTACCCACGGGAGAGGACATTCGCGAGGGCCTGACGGCTCTGGTGGCTGTTCGGGTGCCGGAACCTCAGTTCGAGGGTCAGACCAAGACGAAGCTGGGCAATAGTGAGGTGGGCAGCTTCGTCGAGCGAGTCGTCAACGAGCATCTGGGCAACTACCTGGAGGAGCATCCGGCCGAGTCGAAGCGGATCGTCGGCAAGGCAGCGCAGGCGGCCCGGGCCCGCGAGGCGGCCCGCAAGGCGCGCGACGCGGCCCGTAAGGGGGTGCTCAGTTCCGGCGGACTTCCGGGCAGGTTATGGGACTGCCGTGAGCGTGACGTGGAGCGAACCGAGCTGTTTCTGGTGGAGGGCCCGTCGGCCGGCGGCAGCGCGAAGCAGGGGCGCGATGCAACGATCCAGGCCATCATGCCGCTGAAGGGCAAGATCCTCAACGTCGAGAAGGCTCGCATCGACAAGGTCCTCAGCCACGAGGAAATCCGTACGATGATTGCGGCCCTGGGCACGGGGGTCGGGTCGGACGAGTTCGATCTGTCGAAGCGCCGCTACGGCAAGATTGTGGTGATGTGCGACGCGGATGTGGACGGCTCGCACATCCGGACCCTGCTGCTGACGTTTCTGTTCCGGCACATGAGGCCGCTGGTGGAGACCGGGTGCGTGTACGTGGCTCAACCTCCTCTCTACCTGCTGACCAAGGGTAAGAAGAGCGAATACATCCGCAACGACGCTACGTTGAGTTACCGGCTTACGCAGTGGGGCCTCGAGGGGGCCAAGCTGGTGGTGCGCGACGGACAGCAGCGCGATTTGGGCGGCAAGGAGTTAGCCGACCTGATAGCGCTTCTGGAGAAGATCGAGGTCGGCGCGGGCGTGCTGCGACGCCGGGGCGTGGATTTTGAGTCGTTCGTGCGCCGACACCGCGACCCGGAGACGGGCGGCTTGCCGCGGATTCGGGCCCTGCTCGACGACGAGGAGCACTACTTCTACCGCGAGGAGGAGTTCGACTCGTTCCGGCGCCAGGCGCTGGAACGCTTTGGCCAGGCCGGGGTCGAAGATGTGGGCGGGCCGGAGGCGACCGATGAGGACGAGGACGAGGAGCCGCCCGCAGCAGAGCAACGCCATCGCTTGGCGAAGGTGGAGTTGCGCGAGTGCGAGCAGCTGGAAGAGCTGCTGGGCCAACTGGCGGCTATGGGTCTCGGAGTCGAGGATTACTTTGCCGAGCGGTCTGAATCGGTCAGCGGGGAGCGCGAGCCGGCGAAGTTCGTCCTGTTCGCCGATGGTTCGGAGCCGGTGGAGCTGGACAACCTGGCCGGCGTGGTTGGCGGGGTAAGGGCGCTGGGGCAGAAAGGCGTGGAGATAAAACGGTTCAAAGGTCTGGGTGAGATGAACCCGCAGGAGTTGTGGGAGACCACGATGGATCCGTCTCGCCGGGTGCTGACCCGGGTGGTGATCTCGGAGGACCAGAGCGACCCGGACCAGCTGGCCGCCGACGCCGGCGAGGCCGACCGCGTGTTCAGCATCCTGATGGGCGAGAATGTGGAGGCCCGGCGCGAATTCATCGAGGAAAACGCGCTGCGGGTCAAGCAGGTCGACGTCTAGGGAAGGGCTGGAGCGTATGGCATGAAGTCTAAAGTGGCGGTGGTGATGGGCAGCGAGTCGGATTTGCCGACTATGGAGCACTGCCTGAAGCAGTTGGCGGAGTTGGGGATCGAGTATGAGGTTCAGGTCCTCTCGGCCCACCGCAGCCCCGACAAGGTGCGGGCCTTCGCGCGGTCGGCGGGCGATTCGGGCTTTCGAGTGATCATCGCCGGAGCGGGCATGTCGGCAGCACTGGCAGGCACGATTGCTGCCCACACGACGTTGCCGGTCGTGGGCGTTCCGATCGCCAATGGGCCTCTTCAGGGGGTCGACGCGCTGCTGAGCACGGTTCAGATGCCCCCTGGGGTACCTGTTGCGGGGGTGGGCATTGGGCAAGCGGGCGCCCGTAATGCCGCCCTGTTGGCGGCGCAAGTCCTGGCGCTACAGGAACCAGCGCTGGCAGAGGCGCTGGAAAAACATCGAAGAAACCTTGCCGCGACGGTCGATAAAAAGAACCGAGTGTTGCGAGAGCGGCTCTCTGCTGGCTAGTTTGGGTCTACCGCCGACGATTCGCTGGGTAGGCGGGCTGGACGGTCACATCGAGCTAGTGGACCAGACCCTGCTGCCTGAGAAGCTGCAAGTTAAGTGTTGTCAAGAGGTTGAGCAGCTCTCGGAGGCGATTCGTTCCCTTCGGATCCGCGGGGCGCCTGCGTTGGGCGTGGCCGGTGCGATGGGTGTGGTGCTGGGCGCAGCCCGGCATCGGCGGCGGGACCGGCAGGCGTTCGACGCGAAGCTGGCGGAGGTTTGTGACTATCTGGCGGCTTTGCGTCCGACGGCGGTCAACCTGGGTTGGGCCGTGGAGCGGATGCGGGCGCGGGCGGCGTCGATGAGCGGTTGCTCGCCCGAGCAGGTCTGCGAAGGCCTGTTGGCCGAGGCCGATTCGATCCGGGCGGAGGACCAGCGCTGCTGTGAGGCCATCGGACTGGCCGGCCAGCCATTGGTGACAGAGGGCGGTGGAGTTCTAACTCATTGTCATACAGGAGCTTTGGCAACTTGTGGTGCCGGGACGGCGTTGGCGGTGCTGTACGAGGCCCATCGGCGAGGGCGACGGTTCAGGGTGTACGCAGATGAGACTCGACCGCTTTTGCAGGGCGCCCGGCTTACGGCGTGGGAACTCATGCGAGCGGGTCTGGACGTGACGCTTATTTGCGACAGTGCGGCGGGAAGCCTGATGGCGGCCGGCCAGGTGGATCTGGTCCTGACGGGTGCTGACCGGATCGCGGGCAACGGTGATACAGCCAACAAAGTGGGCACCTATAGTCTGGCGGTACTGGCACGCAGCCACGGGATACCGTTCTACGTGGCGGCGCCGACGAGCAGTTTCGACTTGACGTTGGAGGACGGGTCGGATATTTCCATTGAGCAGCGGCCGGCTGCTGAGGTGCGCGGCGGTTTCGGTCGGCAAACGGCCCCCGCCGAGGTGCGGTGCCACAATGCGGCGTTTGACGTGACACCGGCGGAGTTGATAAGCGGGATCGTTACGGATCGAGGCGTGGTGGCGCCGGTCGGGCGGGAGGCGATAGGGCATGTTTTTTCCCGAAGCCTCTTGCACGGCGGCAATTAGGGATTACACTGTCGGCCCAAGGTTGGAGGCGCGGCCAATCTAAAAGCTGAGTAGGATGCGGGGGCTCCGGCGGTGCCGGGGAGTTGGTGCTTGCGTGGCGCCAGGGCATCGCTGGTGGAGAATCAGTACGTTAAGGAACGTTAGCCCCCAAGTTGGGTGCGCAACGGCTGGTCATCACAAAGGAGGTCTATGATGGCGAAATGGCGCAAGCTGAAAGCGGCCTTGTTGGCTGTCGGCACGCTGGCGGTAATTCCGCAGCTCGGCAGCTGCTTCACCGATCTGCTACAGGACGTGCTTATCGGTGTGATGTTTGACTAGGCCGGTCGCGGGCCTGTGCCTTGTCAGGTGGCGCGGGTCTAGCGGCGTTGTAGCCCGGTCTGCTTCGAGCGGACGGGGTTGAGGCAAGTGGCTTGGAAGGTTGTCAGTAGGAGACAGACGATGCTGAAGCGATTTCGCGTGAAATGGGTGCTACTGCTGGGAAGTTCGACGCTGACGGCGCTGTGGATAGGACAGTGCGTGGCGGATTTCCTGGAAGACATGGTCATTTTCCGCATCGTGAACTGATCTGGCGGCGGCGGGTGGGAACCGGCTGTCGACAGATTCGAGTGTGAAGGGCGGTTCGGCTGGCTAGCCGAGTTGATGCCGCCGAGTACTCGCGACTCGTAGGAGGTTTGCAATGTCGAATGGGCGCAGATTGCTTTTGTCCGTGCTTGCCCTGTTGAGCGGGGCGACGCTGAACGGCTGCCTCGGCGACTGGGGCGGCTTTACCCAGGGCTTGTTCGCGCAGGGCTTCACGAACAACTGGTATTTGGACGTGTTGACGGACTGGCTGAACGAGGACTTGTTCAGCTAAGGCGCGCTGGCAGAGGTAACCGATGGATCCGTCGCGTGGGTGACGGGTCGGAGTGCGGCGTGCGGATTCACGGGGTGCCGGTGTTTGCGCTGGCCCGGGGTGTTGGCCGCCTGAAGGGCTGGCCGGCCGTCACGCGGCATGGCAAATCTGGGATTGACGAACGGAGGTCGATCAGATGGCTCGTTTGTACAAGCTGATTACGGTAACCGGGTTTTCTTCTGTCTACCTGATGCAGGAAGTCTGCACGACACCGCCGGGCAATGCGCACCATGGCTTTAGCGTGTTTCCCTCGGCGTGGGCCCAGTTGCAGGCGCTTCTGACGCAGTTCAACATCGTGGTGTAGCCGGCCGCTGGATCGGGGCCGCGGCGGCTTAGTGGGCGTGGGCGCGAGCCCCATCCCCAGGGTGGGTCTGTCGGCGCGTGCGGCCTGCTCGTGGAGTGGCGGCCCGGAGGGGTGGTGTGGAACTGGATAAGGGCCGGCCGGGCGGGGGCCTGGGGCCCGAGGCCGATAGTACGCCGCAGTAGCGGTGCGAGAAAATCCGCGGTCAGGCCCGCGGATTTTTTCAGCGCTTGTGGGGGCGGTCGCCGTCTAATATACTTGCGTGGACGGCGGAAGGAGTGAGTTGAATGCGGCGAAGCAGCAGAGCAATGTGGGTGGTGCTTTTGGCGCTGGTAGCGGGGACGCTGTTCCAGGTAGGCGGCTCGTGCTTCTCGCTTGGGGGCACGGGTTTGATGGCGGCTTTGGACCCTTGCGCGGTCCTGGATTGCAGCGGCGGGATCTTCGCCGGGGCGTTCAACCCGTGTGGGGACCCAGCCGTCGCGACGGACAACATCTTCGTGCGGTGTCCGTGATGCGGCCGTGTTGGCCGGTGAGTGAGGCGTTCGCTGTCACCGCGTGTGAGTGAGGTGGGACTGATGTTCCGGAAGTTGGGTTTGAAGCTGTTGCTGGTCGGGCTAACCATCACGTGTGGGCGCCTATATCAGTCGGGCTGCTACGAGAGCTTCTTACTGGGCATCAACCCATGCGGGACGGTGCTGGCTGTCTGCACGCCGGAAGACTGGTACCGGGCGGTGTCACCGGCGCTGACGTTTCCGAACTACGAGTTGGATCCAAGCTGTACGATACCTTACAGTTGTGGCGCGTATCCGCCGCCTGTGACGCCTCCGTAGTCAGGCGCGGGTAACGGGGGCACCAGGCCGAGCGGCTTCAGATCAAGTGCGCGGTTCGCGTTTCCGGCCGAGGGGGGCGCCGATTTTATCGGGAAGTGTGGCGATGGAGGCTAGGGCACTTAAGTGGTTTGTGCTGGTCGGTGCGGGCGGTGTCCTGCTGCAATGGACCAGTTGTCTGGTGGACGCTCTTCTGCGGCTGGCCGGCGCGGTCGCTGCGTCGGCGGTTCTGCAAGGGGCGGCCGAAGCTGTTGGAGGTGGGTAGGCGCGCCGAAGCGCATCGCCAGAGCGCAGGCTCTGAAGATTGCTGATGATCGTGAGGGCCGCGGGCCGGTGACGCCGGTCGGCGGCGTTCTTGTTTGCTGGGGAGTTCTATTCGTATCGAAGGGCTTCAACCGGATCGAGGGAAGAGGCCTTGTAGGCCGGGTACAGGCCGCTGAACACGCCCGTCAGAGCGGCGACGACGACGGCAAGCAAGAGGGTGTCGCCCGATGTGATGGTTTCCAGGGGCGTGGTTTGGCTGAGCAGGTCGCATCCGGCGTACCCCAGTCCAATTCCGGCGCCGCCGCCGAGCAGACAGACCATCAGCGCTTCGACAAGGAACTGGACGAGGATGTGCCAGCGTTGGGCGCCGACGGCCATGCGCACGCCAATCTCGCGGGTACGTTCGGTTACCGAGACCAGCATGATGTTCATGATGCCGATGCCGCCGACGAGCAGGCTGACGCCGGCGATGGTGAAGGAGACGGCCCCGAGCAGCAGGGAGTATTCGTTAGCGAGCTTGAGGATATCTTCCTGGCTGAAGATGGTGAAGTCGTCGTCGCTGCCGGGCGGGATGCGGTGCAGGCGGCGCAACACGCTCTTGACCTGTTTCTTGGCCTGCTCGACGGTTTCAGGGCCGGTGGCGGCCACGGAGATAAAGTTGAGGAACTTGATGCCGAAGACGCGTTCCATGGCCACATTGATGGGGATGTAGACCTGGTTGTCGACGGCGGTCAGACCGATAGTGCCTTTTTTCTCCATCACGCCGACGACGACGAAGCTCTGGCTGCGGATCCGAAGCATGTAGCCGAGGGGCGTGCCCTCGCCGCAGAGTTCGCGGGCGGCTTTATGCCCGAGGACGGCGACACGTCGCTCGCCGCGTATGTCGTCGCGGGTGACGAACCGTCCTTCTTCGGGTTGGTAGTTTCTGACATTGGCGTAGTCCGGATCGGTGCCGACGACGGTGGTCCTGATATTGGTGGCGTAGAACTTGACGATGGTGGGCACGAGCAGTTCAGGCGAGGCGGCCAGGATGGCGGGGCACTCGTCCTTGAGGGCTAGCACGTCGGTGTATTCGAGCGCCCTGGGGTCGGCGGCGGCGCGTCGGCCTGGCTGGCGGTTGCCGGGGAAGACGGTCAGGACGTTGGGTCCGATCTTTTCCAGGTTGGTCAGCAGGTCGTGGGTGGCCCCGGCGATGGTGGACATGGCCACGATGACGGCCGCCACGCCGATCAGCACGCCGAGGGTAGCCAGGGCCGAGCGGACGCGGTGAGCGGCCAGGCTTCGTAGGGCGGTCAAAATGATACGGAGTACGAAAGTCATGATGGCTGTTTGATCTTTCTACCTGTTGTACAGCTGGGCGACGACGAACAAAGCCGTTACAGCCAGGGCGATCAGCATGGCCGCGATGCCGACGATCATGGCGGCCGTTGCTCGTCTGCGGCCACTGGTCGACGGTTCGGCCGATGCCAACTCGCGCCGGGCGCTGCTTCCGAACCGGATGGCGAGGATCGAGCCGCCCAGGAAGCCTCCGATGGCCAGCAGAGAAGCGATCCACAGGGCTACTTGAGGCGCCCGGGTGTCCGGGAGGTCTTGCGCGGCCAGGGGCAGCAGCGCCAATACAAGGAGACTGATTAGCGTCAGTAGGGTGGCCCTTGCGGCAGCTCGTGCCTTGGGCAGGACCGCGTCGGTTTCGAGTTCCGGCGCCGGGGTCTGCGGCGCGGGCCGATCCGCAGCCGATGGCGGCACGGCGGGGCCCTCTCGACTGTCGGTGGAACGATCGCCTTCGATCTTCCCGTCGCGCATGAGGATGACGCGTTTGGCCTGGGCGGCGATGTCGGGCTCGTGCGTGACGAGGATGATGGTGACGCCCTGGTGGTTGAGCTGATGGAAGATGTCCATGATCTGCTGGCCGGTTTTGCTGTCGAGGTTGCCGGTGGGCTCGTCGGCCAGGACGACGGCGGGGTTGTTGACGATGGCGCGGGCGATGGCGACTCGCTGGCGCTCGCCGCCGGACATCTCGGTAGGCCTGTGGGTGGCTCGGTTGGCCAGTCCGACGGCTTCGAGGGCCTTCATGGCCGGCTCGGCGGTTCGCGCGCGCCCTGCATAGAAGAGGGGCAGCGCGACATTGTTCAGTGCGGAGGACGCGTTGATCAGGTTAAAAGTCTGGAATACAAAACCGACTCTGCGGTTGCGCAGGGTGGCGAGCTGCCGATCGGTCAGGTGGTCGACGGGCTGACTCTGAAAGCGGTAGGTGCCGGCGGTCGGTCGGTCCAGCGCGCCGATGATATGCATCATGGTGCTCTTGCCCGAGCCGGAGGCGCCGGTGATGGCGACGAACTCGCCGGGTTCGACCCGCACGCTCACGCCGTCGAGGGCGCGCACCTGAACGAGGCCCATCTGATAGACCTTGGTGACGTTATGGAGTTCGATCATCGCGCGGTTTTGTCCGATCGGTGTGGGCCGGGCCGTTTGTTCAGTCCTCTTCTTCCGGCTCCAGCGAGACGGGCAGCCGGGTGTAGACGCGCTGGCCTTCCTGCGCGCCGGCCAGAATCTGCACGCGCACGCCGTCGTTGATGCCTCGCTCGACGGGCAGAAACTCAGGTTCTTCCTGGCCGTCGGTGCCGGCGACGGGCACGTAGACACCGATCTGGCCGGTGTCGTTGCTCTTGACGGCGTCGAGTTCGACCAGGAGGACATTGTGCAGGCTTTGGGCGGTGAACTCGACGGTGGCGTCCATGCCGAGCATGAGCTTGTCGCGGTTGGCGCTGGTGACCAGGATGTCGACGGCGTAGGTGGTGACGTTGGCGGTTTTGTCGGGCTCGGGGCGAATGCGGGCGATGGCGCCGATGAAGGTTTCGTTGGGGAAGGCGTCGACGGAGATGGTGGCCTGGCCGCTGGCGGTCGGCAGGTCGGCCGGCGCGGAGGAGGTACCCCAGTCGCCGTCGGGATCGATGAGTCTGCGTACACGGCCGATGTCGGACTCGTCGACGTCGGCGGTGACGAGGAGCTGGCCGATGTCGGCCAGGACCACCAGGACGGTACCGCCGGTGATGGTGGTCACACCGCTTTGGATGACCTCTCCCACGCGCGTGTTGATGCGAGTGATCTGGATCCGCCCGTCGAGCGTGTTTCGTATGGTGGTTTCGTCGAGCCGTTCCTGGGCTTCTTCCAGCGCCGTTTGCGCCTGGTCGTAGGTGGCCTCGGCGCGCGCGACGTCCTGTCGCGCCTGCTCGAGCTGCGCCTTGGCGGAGTCGAGCTTGGCCTTGGCATCATCGACTCGGCTCTTGATGCGGCGTTTTTCCTCGGGTGTGATGGCGTCGCTGAGTTCGGGGCGCATCTTGCGTTCGTATTCCCACTCGGCGAGGTCGTAGCCGATTTGGGCCGTCTCCATGCGAGCCAGGGCACCCTGGTCGGCCTCGATTCGAGCCTTGTCCAGGGCGGCTTTGGCCAATTTGGCGTCGGCCTGGCGGAGGCGGACGCTGCGGCGCTCGTCGGCGGGATCGAGCTGAATCAGGAGTTGTCCCGGACGTATAATATCGCCTTCATAGAGGAACGTGCCGCGGTGGTTGGGGTCGTCGGGGTCGAGCCCGAGGGAGATGGTCTGGCCGCGAGCCTTGGAGTAGACGTCGATCTGGATGGGTGCGCCGGCGGGTTCGTTGCGGAACGTGCCTTGCTGGTTGGGGTCGTCCGGATCGAGTCCGATGCGGATGATTTCGCCGCTGGCCTTGGATTTGACCTCGACGCGGTTGACGGGCCTGACGACGCCGGAGGCGGTGATGGTGATGTTCAGGTCGCCGCGGACAATGGTCGTGAACTCAGGCATGGTGATGCTGAATTCGTACTTCTGTTTGCGTAGCCACAAGTAGCCTGCCACCAGTCCGGCGACGACGACGGCGGCGATCAGCAGGTTCCGTATGGTTTGCAGGGGTGGGTTCATGGTTGTCGGCTCCGCCGGGTGCGCGGGTCGGCGGGGCCGGCTGGCGGCCGGCACGCGCCCGTTGTGCATTGGGGTCGTCGGATCATCATCACGCCGAAGGCAGTTGGAGCGGATGATACTCCATGTCGAAGGCTTCTGCCACAGGCTTGTTGGTGAGCTTGCCCTTGTGGATGTTGATCCCGGCAGCCAGTCCGGGATCGGCAGCGCCCGCCTTCTTGTAGCCCCGGTCGGCCAGCCGAAGGGCGTAGGGCATGGTCGCGTTGGTCAGGGCGAAGGTGCTGGTTCGTCCGACGGCGCCGGGCATGTTGGCCACGCCGTAATGGACGACCTCGTCGATGATGTAGGTGGGCTCGCCGTGGGTGGTGGGTTTGGTTGTCTCGCAGCATCCGCCCTGGTCGACGCCGACGTCGACAATGACGGCGCCGGGCTTCATGAGCTTGAGGTGCTCGCGTGGCACGAGCACGGGGCATCGCGCCCCGGGGATCAGGACGGCTCCGATGATCAGGTCGGCCATGGCGACGAAACGCCGGACAGTGTGGGCGTCGCTGTAGATGGTGTGGACGTTGGCGGGCATGACGTCGTCAAGGTAGCGCAGGCGGTCGATGTTCACGTCCATGATGATCACGTGCGCTCCGAGCCCGGCGGCGACTTTGGCGGCGTTGGTGCCGACGATGCCACCACCGAGGATCACGACGGTGGCCGGCTCGACACCGGGCACGCCGCCGAGGAGGATCCCGCGGCCCATCATGGGGCGTTCGAGATACTTGGCTCCCTCCTGGATGCTCATCTTGCCTGCAACCTCGCTCATGGGTGTCAGCAGGGGTAGGCGCCCGTTGCGGTCGTGGATGGTTTCGTAGGCGATGCAGACGGCGCCGCTGTTGAGCATGCCCTCGGTCAACGCGCGGTCGGCGGCGAAGTGGAAGTAGGTGAAGACGATCTGGTCGCGCTGGATCATGTTGATTTCGGCGGGCTGGGGCTCCTTCACTTTGACGATTATCTCGGCCCGCGCGTAGACCTCCTTGGCGGTGGAGACGATCTGGGCGCCTTGGGCGGCATAGGTTTCGTCGTCGATGCCCGAGCCCGAGCCGGCTGAGGCCTCGACCAAGACGGTGTGTCCGGCCTTGCGCAGCTCCTCGACGCCGACCGGGATCATGCCGACGCGGTATTCGTCGCTCTTGATCTCTTTTGGCACGCCGATGATCATGTATCCTGCTCCTGTGTGGCGGGACCTGCCCAGCAACACCGGCTGCGGCGGCTATGCGAAGGCGGGGTACCGTAGGGTTGGTTGCTGGTACAGGCCCGTCGGGCTCGACCCGCTGTCGCCAAAGCGGAAAAGTAGCGTTAGTGGTGACCGTTTGCAAATGCCGCTGGGCCGAAACGTCGCTCGCCGTGGCCGGCGCGGCGGCGCTTTGGCTGGCGGGTGGCTGCATCGCCCCGGGTGGGGACACGAAGGCGGCACTGACTGACCTGGAGCAGGCGCCGGTGGTGGCGCCCGCGGGTCGGTGGCGGGCGCGCTTAAGCCTGGCGGCGGCGTGGCCTGAGGGGGTGGCTACCTGCCTGAACGACTCGTGCGATTTGATCGTGGTGCGGACGCCAAGTGAGTGGGCGGCGGTATGGCGGACGTTAGGGGCGGGAAGCTGCCCTGCGGCCCCGGACCTGTCGGCGGGGGCGGTGGTGGGCCTGTCGGCGAGGCTGGGCGAGCCGGCCGACGGGTCGTGGCCTCTGGAATTAACGGCGGCGAGAGTGGACCAGGGTCTGGGGCTTCTATGGTGGCAGATCGAGGCGGGGTTGTACCACCCGGTCGCAGGACCCTCGTTTGTTGATTTGGCCTACGTCCGGGGTCTAAGGCAGGTCAGGGGCGTTTATATCGGGCCCGAGTCGTTCCTGCTGCCTTGAGCGGGGGGATGTTGCCTGAGATCATCCTCGGGCGTTGTGAATCGGCAACGTTTGCCCTTGACTTGGCCTCAAATGCTTGGTACTGATATAGTTGCAGCGAGTGATTGCATCGTTGTTGCTTATCGGCAACGGCGGGTGATGCTTTTCTACACCGTGGGGCGATTCGGCTGATGCCGGCGTGAGTTGGTCTCGGCTGGTGACCGTCAATGGGGATCGGGCTCGACAGTCCGGTCCCTTAGGGTTGTGGGGCGTATGAGCGATCAGGCGCAGGGCGGGCAGCAGCGGGACGTCTCGGGCGCGTTGGGCCGAGACGCCGTGCTGGACATGGCGGGGGTGTGTGAGCGGGTCTTCCACGCCTTATGGCTGGCGGTGCTGGTGTTTGACCGGCGTCTGAGCATCGTGATGCGGAACCAACCGGCGGAGATGCTTTTCGACGATGCTCAGCAGGTCGACGAGGCACTGCGCGAGGCGACGATCGAGGGGCGCTATCGGGACTGGGCGTCGGAACTGCGCGAGGTGATGGAGAGCCGGCGGCAGCGGCAGTTCGGGGGTGTGACGTTCAGGAGCGAACGGGCGGCCGACCGCCTGCTGGATCTGGTGTGTGCGCCGCTGACGGATCCGGGCACTCAGCAGGTGGTGGGTGCGATGCTTGTGGCCGAGGACGTTACCGCCCGGATGAGTATGGAGCGTCGTCTGGCGGTTTCGGAGCGGCTGGCGGCAGTGGGGAAGCACTCGGCGAAGGTGGCGCACGAGTTGAACAACCCGCTTGACGGGATCTTGCGGTATATCAACCTGGCGATACGTGTAGCCAATCAGAGCGGGCAAGAACAGATCGTCGATTATCTGGAGCGCTCGCGCGGCGGGTTGATGCGGGTGGTGGAGATTACCGGCGAGCTATTGGAGTTCTCGCGGAGCACGTACGCGAATCTGGAGGAGTCGAGCATCAACGAAATTGTGGACGAGGCGGTCAAGGCGATGGAGGACAAAGCCGTTGCCCAGGGTGTCACGACCGTGTGCGACTACCACGAGCAGATGCCGCGACTGCGGGGCAGCGGGAACATCTTTCAGGTCTTCTGCAATCTGATCAAGAACGCGGTGGATGCCATGCCGGACGGGGGGAAACTGTTGATCTCGACGCGGGTGGCGGGCAGGGATGCGGCGATCACGTTCGAGGACACAGGTGTCGGTTTGCCGGAAGAGATCGATCGCGTGTTCGAACCGTTTTTCAGCACGAAGGGTCCGGGCAAGGGCACGGGTCTGGGGCTGGCGATCTGCCGGGACATTCTGGAGAAGTACAACGGGCGCATCACCGCGGAGCGCAGGGGCGGGGGTGGGTCGATCTTCACGGTTCGGATTCCGTTGGAGAGCTGTTCGCAGGAAGCCGGCCGCTAGGTGCGGTTCGGCGAGGACGAGACGATTGGTCGGAGGGTCGCTGTGGCGGCAAAGCAGAACGTCGCGAGTAAGGGCAGGATTCTGATCGTCGACGACGACGAGATCATCGTGGACTCGCTGAGCGAGTTCCTGCGTCTGGAGGGGTATGCGGTCGACGGCGCGCGCCGGTTCAGCGAGGCCGTCTCGGCGCTTCAGAAGCAGCGATACAACGTGATGATCACCGACGTGAACATGTCGGAGGGCGACGGTTTCGAGCTGTTGCGCCTGACGCGTCAGCAGCATCCGGACGTCGTGGTGATCATGATCACGGGGTACGGGACGATCGACAGCGCGGTCGAGGCGATCAAGCTGGGGGCGTACGACTATTTAACCAAGCCGATCATCGACGACGAGATCAAGCTGGTGGTGGCGCGGGCGATCCAGCAACAGTCTCTCATGCGCGAGAACAGCCTGCTGCGTGAGCAGTTGGATTTGCGTTACGGTCTGGGCAACATTATCGGCCACGATTACAAGATGCTGAAGGTGTTCGATCTGATCGAGGCCGTCGCCGATTCGAAGACGACGGTGCTGATGCAGGGCGAGTCGGGCACGGGCAAGAGCCTGGTGGCCAGGGCGATCCACCATCGCAGCCAGCGGCGGGACAAGCCGTTTGTGGAGGTGAGCTGCGGGGCGTTGCCGGAGACGCTGTTGGAGAGTGAGCTGTTCGGCCATATTCGCGGCTCGTTCACGGGGGCGGTGGGCGACAAGGAAGGCAAGTTCAAGGCGGCGGACGGGGGGACGATTTTCCTGGATGAGATTTCGGCGGCCAGCCCGGCGCTGCAGGTAAAGCTGCTGCGCGTGGTTCAGGAGCGCCAGTTCGAGCCGGTCGGCAGCAACACGACGGACACGGTGGACGTGCGGGTGATTCTGGCCAGCAATAAGGACCTGACCAAGGAGGTCGAGGCCGGAAACTTCCGGCAGGACCTGTACTACCGTATTAACGTGGTGACGATCAACGTGCCGTCGATGCGCGAGCGTATCGGCGACATCCCGCTTTTGGCGGAGCACTTCCTAAGACACTACTGCGCCCAGGCGCACAAGGAGGTGCTTGGGTTCACCGACGAGGTGATGCAGCGCCTTCAGCAGTATCATTGGACGGGCAACGTTCGCGAGTTGGAGAACGTCGTGGAGCGGGCGGTGGTGCTGAGCAAGGGCCGGCACATCACGCTGGACGACCTGCCCCCCAACGTGCTGGAGGGGGCGGCCAAAGAGGTGGCGGTCGACGGTTACAAGCCGATGTCGTTGAAGAAGGCGCTGGAGGAGCCGGAGAAGCAGATCATCGAGATGGCGCTTAGGGCAAACGGTTGGAATCGGCAGGTGACGGCCGATCTGTTGGAGATCAACCGGACGACGTTGTACAAGAAGATGAAGCGATACGGGCTGGACGTCGATCCGGGTAAGGGGGAGTCGAGCGGGCGATAGCGCTTGCAGCCATTCCGACGACCAATTGGGCTTTCTGTGATTTGGTGAGCGACTTTGCGACTTGCGGGCCGTCACGGCCACCGGCGGTAGCGCATGGTTGCCGCATCCGTGCGGTCCACGTACGATTGTGACTCTCGGCGGCGGGTGGTTGGGGGCTAGGGCAGAGGCGCGTGGCATCATGTCGAAGGCGGCGGTGCGCGAGATACGATTTGGCGTAATCGGGTGTGGGCTGATGGGCCGAGAGTTCGCCAGTGCGGCGGGGCGCTGGTGTCACCTGGTCGATCTGGATTTCGCGCCGCGGATCGTGGCGGCGTGCGATACCGATTCGGCTGCGACGGGGTGGTTCGAGGGGAACGTGCCGACGGTTCGCCTGGTGACCGATGATTACCGTCGGCTGCTGGACGACTCGCAGATCGACGCGGTGTACTGCGCCGTGCCGCACAACCTCCACGAGCAGATTTACGGCGACGTGATTCGCGCCGGCAAGGGCCTGTTGGCCGAAGCCCTGGCCGCCCG
>CBFCZG010000071.1:0-15390 GCA_965602375.1 uncultured Phycisphaerae bacterium
TGATGAAGATCACGCAGGAGCGCGAGCGGTGGATGGATGCGGTGAGTTTGCGCAAGGCCTGACTCATCAGCCGGGCCTGCAGGCCGACGTGCGTGTCGCCCATCTCGCCCTCGATCTCGGCCCGGGGCACCAGGGCGGCTACCGAGTCGACCACGATCACGTCGACGGCGTTGGACTTGACCAGCATTTCGCAGATGTTCAAAGCCTCCTCGCCGCTGCCGGGCTGGTTGACCATGAGGCTTTCCAGATCGACGCCCAGCCGCTTGGCCCACACGGGGTCGAAGGCATGCTCGACGTCGATGAAGGCGGCCACGCCCTCGTTCTTCTGGGCCTCGGCGATCACGTGCAGGGCGAGGGTCGTTTTGCCCGACGACTCGGGCCCGAACACCTCGATCACGCCGCCGCAGGGCATACCCCGTCCGCCCAGCGCCAAATCGAGCGACAGGGCCCCGGTGCCGATGCCCACGACGCTGGCAGACTGCGATTCGTCCAACTGCATGATGCTGCCCTTGCCGTAGGCCTTCTCGATCTGCTGGACGGCGCGGGAGAGGGCGGCGTCGCGCTTGGCGTCTCGTGGATCGCTCTTGGCGGGGGCGTCGTTTTTGGCAGACTTGGTATCCTTGGCGGCCGACATGTTCACGCTCCTTCTAGACCGGCTTCTATTGAACTTATTGCCTCGGGATTGGGCCGGGCGCGCTCAGTATACCCGAGCGAGCGAAGCTGGCAAGCTTTTTCCCTGACAAAAACCTAACATCGAGTCGACGGGCCTAGGCCCGGCCGGCCAGGCGAGCCCGGTGCAGGGGTACGTAGATCGCCCCCTCGCGGCGGAGGCGGCTCTCAAACAGCACCAGTTCGCCCACCCGCTGGCGGCCGCCGTCGAAGTCGGCCAGGCGCTCGATGGCCGGCCTCAAATCGCGCCCGGACGACGCCTGCTTGACCCGCCCCAGCGTCAGATGGGGGTGGAACGCACGGGCCTCGGGCGCGAAGCCCAGTCGGCCCAACGCCTGCTCGCAGGCCTGCTGGCAGGCAGCCAGCCGCCCGGTCGGCTCGGTCAGCCCGGCCCAGACCACCCTCGCCGGCCCGCGGGGCGGGAAGCAGCCCGCGCCGGCTACGCTGATCTCGAACCTGCTGCTGGCGGTAGCCGCCTCGTCGACGGCGGCGCAGACGGCGGCGATCTGCTGGTCGGGCACCTCGCCCAGGAACTTGATCGTCAGGTGGATCGACTCGGGCCGAGCCCACCGCACCGCCCGGTCGAACTGCCGCAGACGGTCTTGCAGCTTGGCCAGGCCCCGCCGGATCGACTCGTCAAGCTCGACGGCTACGAAGGTTCGCATGGCACCTCAACACGTCTGGCGAACTGCGGCGGCCGGCAGTAAGCCCTGCCTTGTCTGCTAAAGCCTAATAGGTGACGCAGGTGAGTCAACGACCCACACCGCGGCTCTTGTTCATACCTGAGCGCGAACTCGATCCGTTGATCGGCGTCTATCATTGCAGATGCAGAGGGCGAGGGCTACTCTGACAGCGCCGCGCCGTCGCCGGCGGCGTGGGGGCACTGGGGCAAACGATTGTATCCAGGGGACGACGATGAACAGAGTGCACACGAATGTCGCGGCCGGTCTTGTGATGTTCGCCATCTGGTCGACTGCGCGGGGCGCTGACAGGCATGAGGTCTATGTAGACGCCACCCGTGGCAATGATACAGCCACGGGTACGGCAGCGGCACCTGTGAAGACACTCTTCGCCGCCATCGAACGGCTGCCCAAGACGATCGAACGGGACGTGACCATTAATGTGGCCGTGGGTCGCTACGAACACACCGGCGGCAGCGGGCGGGACGCTCAACGACTGGAACTGAATCTTCCCATGCGCGAGGGAGCGAGAGTCAGGATCGTCGGCAGGGGCGGCGATTCGAATGGCAGGGCTGCACCGGGTGACGTGGTGCTGGACTGGGAATCGGACTCTGCCGGCTATCTCGTCGTCGTCACGCAAGGGCACTGGACGCTGGAGAACGTGCAGCTCGGCACGCGGAAAGGCGGTCAGCGACACGGAATCAGCGTGGCCGGGCCGGGCTTGCTGGAGCTTCGGGACGTCCGCATCCATACGGGCAGCCAGCGCGGCCCGGGACTGCACGCCCACCACGGCGGGCGCGTGCGCCTGTACGGGGCGATCGAGCTCAACGAAGACCTGCACGAGTCGAGTGGGCAAGGCGAGTCTTTCTGCCGCGTCGAGGCGGAGTATTTCGGCACGATCCGATTCCGCCAGGGGAAAGGCGCTTCACTGTCGGTCGGCAACGGCAATCTCAGTGCGCGCTATTACGGGATCATCGAACTTGGCTGCGAGCAGGCCCGGATCACGTCCTGGCACTACCAGTCCAATCCGATCGCGGTCAATAACTCCGGGCGGGTGGATCTGCACAACACGACGACTCGCCTGTGCGCCCGCAACCCCCGCAATACGCCGATCGGCCTGGAACACGACGGCCACGTGCTGGCCGAGGGGGCCCGTATCATCATCGACGGGTGCGACAATTCGGACGCCATCGTCCTCCAGAAGGCCAGCAGCTTTTTCTGCAACGATGTGGAGATCCGAGGCAGCGTGCGGACCGCGTTGATGGCTTACAGCGGTTCGGTTCTGCTGGCGGGTATCGTGGGCGATCTCGGCCGCGTGCGGGCCACCACGGGTTCGACGATCATCGTTGAGAAGTGCACCGGGAGGTTGATCGGACCCATCAAGCAGGACAAAGGCGGGCAGGTCATGCTGCCGAGCGGGCAGACAGCCGACCACACCGGTACTGCAAACACAGAAAGCGACAGCTTCGGTCCCCTGCATCGGGCAGCCCGCGGCGGCGATCTGGCAACGGTAAAGCAGTTGATCGGCCAGGGCGCCGACGTTCACGCCAAGGGCCCCAACGGCTGGACGCCGCTGCACATGGCGGCGATCGGCGGACACCGCACGCTGTCGGAGATCCTGCTGAGCAACGGGGCCGACCTGGCGGCTCGCGATGCGCGGGGCCGGACAGCCGAGCAACTCGCCGCAGAGCACGGGCACAACGGCCTGGCCGCCTACCTGCGCGAGCAGGCATCCAAGGCGAAGTGAGGGAACAGCATGGGTGCGTCCTACCGGGCTGCTCTCTTCCGGAGGACGGCCAGTTCGCGCAGCGCCACACTCACCGTGCCGGCGACGAGCATGGCAAAGACAATCAGCATCGGCCCGATCGGATAGACCACCGCCACCGCCACGATGCAGCCGACCAGAGGCCATCTATAGATGTGAGCGAACCCCGATGGCTCGGCACCGGTCAGACGCTGCGCGATCATCACACCCACCGTAAAGCCCGCCGCCGTGACGACAGGCGCCAGCGGCCACAGCAGTACGTTGAGGACGGGACGTTCCAGCTCGAGGGTGAGCAGAAAGGCCGCCATCCAGCCAAAGTAGAACACTCCGCCGCAAATGAGCGAGACGACTACGTTCACCGCGCTTCGTATGAGCCGGGCCATGCAACGTGCCTCAAGCGCGTCATTGCCCATCGGTCTGATCGCCCCGCAACACGTTAACAGTGTCCTGAGCGTGCATGGGAATCCATCGAGGGGCGTCGTTCCGCGCTATCAGACCTTCAAGTAAAGGCACGAACTGCGCCCCATCTTGCATGTCCCTAGCTGCGAAGATGGCGCTACAACAGATGTCCCAGTGATCCTCTTTGTCTTGAGGGGTCAGCGAAGGGTCGGGGGGCTTCAGCCACGAGCGGATCACATCCAGGCATCGCTGACGTTCTGCGGGATCGGGGCTGAGTACATACAACGCCGTCGATGCGTGGATGCGTTCCTGCTCCCTGTTCACGAGAGACAGATGCTTGTGCAACGCATCCTGCATATCCTCGTATTCGCTCTCCAGGTCGCCGGGGGACGAATCGGCCGCCGTCCTCTTGTCTGCCAGCACGCCCACTAGGAACTTGACGGCCTCGTCGATCTTCTTCTCGTGCGATGACAATGGTGTCGCTCGCTGGCGAATGGCTTCAAGCACCGCCAGCCGCGCGTCGCCCACCGCACGCAGCGCATCGATGAGGTTGCAGCGCACGTGGGGATCTGCCTCCTGAGCCAACGCCGCGACCACCGGCTCGACCAGCGATCGGGCTGGCGGACCGATGCTCTCGATGACGTACGCCACGGCTGTCCGAACCGAGGCGTCCTCGTGCGTCAGTCGGTCTTCCAGGATGATGTGCGTGCGTGGGAAGTGATCGCGAAAATAGCATATGTGCTCGACGGGCGGAAACGAATCCATATCAGCCCACTCGCGTGCGTAGCCCTCAGCGACCATGTAGATGGGATCTTCGGTCGGGCGGCGGCGCAGCGTCGATGTGTAGTGGTCTTGCAGGCCATCAGTCGCGCCAACTAGTGCAGCAACCTGCTCTGAAGTGATCCCCGGAGTCGAAGTGATCTCCGAAAGCGTGTGTTTCATATATTCGGTGATGCCTGCGCTCACCACGGCGACTACTTCAGTCAGGACATCCCGGTCCAGTTCGTTGGGCCATAGGACGGTGAAACATCGCGTATTGCTGAAGGGATGCATGCCTTCCTTGATGTAGATGCACTCTTCAAAGCGCAGCATCTTCCCCTGCAGCCGGATGTTCTCGAATTCGAAGCGCCAGGCCTCGTTCGGTGGCCGCTCCAGTCGGATGGGACGCCCCGGGATGTGCGTGATCTTCAGCACCACCTCGCCGTTCTGCATCCATTCGCCGTGGAAAGGCCCAGACTGAGGCGCTTGATCGGCAGGGCGGGTAGACGGCGTACGTGGATCCAGGCACGAGGGCAGCAGTCCTCCACCAAGAAACAACATCGTCCATAGCGCAGCACGGAGAATTCGGCGCATGCCGAGATTGTCCCCGGTGAAGCTCACCTCGGTTCCTCCACCCAACAGGCAGCGTCCCCACTACTGACTAGCAGCTAGCAGAGATATTTCAACCCGCGGGTGAAACATTCAGGCTAGCCGGCTGGTGCGGGCGCGGGCTCGACGGCGGCGGACAGCTTCTCGGCCTGGATGGCCGTGACGGCGGCCACGTGCACGATCTCGTCGGCCACGCAGCCGCGGGACAGGTCGTTTACCGGCTTGTTGAGGCCCTGAAGGATCGGGCCAATGGCCACCGCGCCGGCCGATCGTTGGACGGCCTTGTAGGCGATGTTGCCGGCGTCCAGGTCGGGGAAGATGAAGACCGTTGCCTTGCCGGCCAGCGGACTGTCGGGGTGCTTGATCTTGGCCACGGTCGGATCGATGGCTGCGTCGTATTGAATGGGCCCGTCGATGAGGAAGTCGGGGTTGCCGGCGCGAATCATCTCGGTGGCCTTTTGGACCTTTTCGACGCTGCTGCCGCCGGCGCTGGAACCGGTGGCATAGCTGAGCATGGCCACACACGGCTCGATGCCGAAGGCCCTCGCCGTCCGGGCGCTGGCCAGACCGATGGAGGCAAGCTGATCGGCGTCGGGATCGAGTACGATCGCACAGTCGCCGTAGACCAAGACGTGGTCGCCCATGGCCATGAAAAACACGCTGCTGACCAGCCCGCCGAATTCCGGGTTGGGGCGGATGATTTGCAGGGCCGGCCGGATCGTGTCGGCCGTCGAGTGGACCGCGCCGGAGACCAGGCCGTCGGCGTGGCCCATGTGGACCATCATGGTCGCATAATAGGTGCGAGACGTCTGAATCTGATCGCGGGCGGCTTCGGGGGTGATGTTCTTCTTTTCCTTGCGGAGTTCGTAGAAGGCCTGGGCGTAGGCCTCGGACTGTTCCGACTTGCCGGGGTCGACGATGCGTGCGTCGCCCAGGTCGACGCCGAGCTGCTCGGCCCGCTGACGGATCTCGTCGACGTTGCCCATCAGCGTAGCGCGGACCAGCTTCATCTGGCGCATGCGAGCGACGGCGCGGAGGGTTCGCTCCTCGTTGCCTTCGGGGAATACGATGTGCTTGTCGTAGGCCGACGCCTGCTCGACCAACTGATCGAGGAAGTCCTGCGGGCCTCGCCGCCGCTTCGGTCTGGGCAGCTTGAGAGCGTCCCACAAGCGATCGCTCTGGATATGCTCGGCCACGGCGGTGACGGCGACGTTGATCTTCTGCGTGTCTTCGGGGTGGATTCGCAGGTCGAGGCTGTTGATTCGCGTAGTGGTGGTGTAGGTATCGGGCTGGACGTGAAGAATGGGTATACGAAACTCGCTCAATCCCATGGCCAATCGCAGAATGGTGGGACTGGGTTGGAGGCCGCCGGTCAGCACGATGCCGGCGATGCTGGGGTAGCTGGCCGACACCTGCGAGCACATGGCCGCCAGAATGGTGTCGTCGCGGTCTCCGGGGGTGACAATCAGCGTGCGGTCGGCCTGGAGGTAGCTGAGCATATTGCTGGGCGTCATGGCTGCGATGATCGTCTTGCCCACCAGGTTCTCGAGGTAGCGGTCGCCGAAGAGCACCTTGGCGTCGAGCCGGTCGGCGATGTCGCGCACGCGAGGCATGGTCAGCAGCGGTAACAGCGGCACGACACCGTAGAGTTCGAGACCCTCCTTTTTCAGGCGCTCTGCGAGTTCCCCACGGGCCTGCTGCATGTAGCCTTCGGGAACCTTGTTGACGATCACGCCGAGCACGTCGCACCCGCGCTGCTGAAAACTCCGCCTGGCGAGGGTGGCGGTGGCCACGACCGATTCGCGTACTTCCGGCCGGTTCAGCTCGCCGCCGGCTACCAGCAACACCGAGGCACGCAGCTTCTCGGCGAGTGCAGCGTTGATGTCGAGCTCGAAGAGCGAACTGACTCGCCGGTGATCGATGCCCTCCATGATGACCACGTCGGCGCCCTCGGCCACGCGGGTGTAGCCGCGGGTCACGCGGTCGAATAGCTCCTGCTCGTTCTCGCGAGCGATCAGGTCGCGGGCCTCGGCAAGGGTGACGGGGGCGATGTCAGCCAGATCGAGCGGCAGGCTGTAGGCCGACTTGATCAGATCGGCGTCGCGATCGTACTTGTCGGTCCGGCCGATGGGTTTGAGGAAGCCCACCTTGCTGACGATCTTGGCCAGGGCGCCGACGAGACCCAGCACGATCGCGCTGGTACCGGCAGAACGGTCCGTGCCGCAGAGCATTAAATTTGTAGCCATAGCAATTCTCCAGCCGGACGGTCCTCGACAGTGTTGCACGGACCGTCGGCGGCGCCAAGCGCTGCGACACCGACGACGGGTTGCCGTCAGTTGGCCGGCATCGCACACGAGGCCCACGGTCGTCGCGAGGCGTAAACGGTTGCGGCCGGCGGAGTCCTCTACTAGCATGACGCCTGCTCGCGACGCGGCCGGGCGCGGCGGTGGGTGAGTGTCGGGTCACTTGCGGACCGAATCGCGAATCTCGATCTCTGACGTAACCGGCTTGTACGCACATTCTTAGAGCCGGACGAGGCACAATGCACGGCGGCAAACGGCTCCTGACTGTACTGATCCTGATCGGGCTGGGTCTCGGCTGCGTGGCGGGTCAGTGGCTGTACGATCCGGACTACTCGGCCCACGACGCTCGCGAGAAGATCAAGCAGGCCCGCGCGCATCTCGATGACCAGGTGGCGGGTCAAATCAGCACCCAGCGTCTGATCAGGCTGCGCCAGCTCGCCGGCGCCGAGCCGTGGCACTTCCACAAGCATGGCGACGCGCTGCGCTATCTGTACTTCATCGGCAACAACATCTTCATGAAGGCCTTGAAGATGCTGATCATTCCGCTGGTGATGAGCAGTGTCATCGTCGGGGTGATCAGCGTGGGCGATTTCAGTCGGCTCGGGCGCATCGGGCTCAAGACGCTGATCTATTACTTCGCCACGATGTTCATTGCCGTGACGATGGGCCTGATCCTGGTTAACGCGGTCCGCCCGGGCGACCGGATCGAGCAGAGCCAGCGCGAGGAAGCACCGACGACCTACCGCGAGACGGGCAAGGAGCAGCGGGTCGAGGCCAACGCGCCGCCTGGCTTGGGCGGTGCGCTGCTGAACATTGTCGATCAGATGATCCCGGCCAATCCGATTGCGGCGGCCGCGGCCGGCAGGCCTCTGCCGGTCATCTGCTTCAGCCTGCTGTTCGGCGTGTTGCTGACGATGATCGGGCCACAGGGACGGGTTGTCGGTCAGTTCTTCGAGGCCATCTTCGAAGTCATGATGCGAATGGTGGGTCTGGTTTTGTGGATGGCGCCGGTGGGCGTGTTCTGCCTGGTCGCATGGTCGCTGGCGCGAATTGGTTTCGGGGTGTTTGCCACGGCGATCGGCACGTACATGCTCACCGTTCTATCCGGTCTGGGCATCCACGCGTTGATCATCCTGCCGCTGTTGCTGTGGATCTTCAGCCGCACGAAGCCCTGGACGTTTTTCAACCAGATGCGGCAGGCGCTGGCCACGGCGGGTGGGACGGCCAGCAGCTCGGCCACGCTACCGGTGACGATTCGTTGTGCCGAGGAAGCCGGGGTCAGCAAGAAGGCGGCAGGCTTTGTGCTACCGTTGGGTGCCACCATCAACATGGACGGCACGGCGCTCTACGAAGCGGTGGCGGTGGTGTTTCTGGCGCAGGCATGGGGGGTCGAGATCGGTCTCCAGCAGAACGTCATCATCGCCCTGACGGCGACACTGGCGGCCGTTGGCGCGGCGGGCATTCCGGAGGCGGGGCTGGTGACGATGGCGATTGTGGTAGCCGCCGTCAACCAAAGCGTGCTCGGGCCCGACCCGACCACGCGAACGATTCCGCTGGCGGCGATCGGGCTGATTATCGGCGTGGACCGCGTCCTGGACATGTGCCGCACGTCGATCAACGTCTGGGGTGACGCCGTCGGCGCCATGATCATCTCGCGGACCGAGCCGGACGAGCCGGTGCAAGACAGCTAGAACCCGTTCGGGGGCACATTCATGCTCGAGAAGCTGTTTGGGTTGCGGGAACGCGGTACGACCGTCGGCAGGGAGATCGTCGGTGGGGCGGCCACGTTCATGGCGCTGTCCTACATCATCTTCGTTCAGCCGGTGGTCCTCGGTGTGGCGGGGATGGATGCCGGCGCGGTGATGGTGGCCACGTGCGTATGCTCGGCGCTGGCGTGCATCCTGATGGGGCTGACCGCCAACCTTCCGGTCGCGCTGGCGCCGGCGATGGGTCACAACTTCTTCTTCGTCTTTACGGTATGCGGCGTGGTGACGGCGGGCGGACTGGGGTGGACGTGGCAGGAGGCACTGGCGGCCAATCTTGTCGCGGGCGTGCTGTTTCTGATACTGGCGGCGGCCGGATTCCAGCAGGCGATGGCGCGAGCCATTCCCGAATCGCTGAAATACGCCATCGCGGTCGGGATCGGGCTGCTCATCGCGTTCGTGGGCCTGCGATGGGGCGGCATCATCGTGCACGAGCCGGCGGCGTATACCAAGCTGGGCAGCCTTCGCAGCCCCGCGGCGCTGCTGACGTGTTTCGGGCTCTTGGTGATTGCGAGTTTACTGGTACTGCGGGTCCGCGGGGCGATTCTGATCGGCATGGTGGTCACGGCGGCCGCCGGCCTTGCCGCCAGTCATATGTGGGGGGCACGCTGGGGTTACGATCTGGTGCAGTACGGCGGCCGCATCGTCGCGCCGCCACCGTCGGTTGGACCGACGGCCGGCAAGGTCTTCGGCGGCTTTGCTGCCCTGTTTGGGGCGGGTTGGACGAACTGGCTGACGGTGATTTTCATCTTTCTGATTCTGGATCTGTTTGACACGATCGGGACGCTCGTCGGGGTGGCCGAGCGCGGTGGCCTGATGCGAA
Organism: uncultured Phycisphaerae bacterium; assembly: GCA_965602375.1. Lineage (GTDB taxonomy): Bacteria > Planctomycetota > Phycisphaerae > UBA1845 > DATKUK01 > DATKUK01. Next base: position 9,771 of record CBFCZG010000071.1, read on the forward strand.
ATGGCGAGGTGCCCAACATGCGGGCCGCTTTGGTCTCCGATGCATGCGGGACAATCGCCGGCACGATGGCCGGAACCAGCACGGTCACCAGCTATGTGGAAAGTGCCGCGGGCATTTCCGCGGGAGGGCGGACGGGTCTGACGCCGATCGTGACGGCCGTGCTGCTTCTGGCGTCGCTGCTGTTCTATCCGGTTGTGGAGATGGTGGGTAAGTCGGTCATGGTGCCGCCGGAGCATCTCGGGGCCGTGCCCTCGGTGTTGGGGGCGGTTGAATGCCACCCCGTGATCGCCCCGGTTCTGATCGTCATCGGCTGCTACATGCTGCCGATGGTTGCTCGCATCAACTGGGAGGATTTCTCCGAGGCTATCCCCGCGTTCCTGTGTATCGTGGTGATGCAGTTCGGCTTGAGCATCTCCCACGGAATCGCGTGGGGGTTCATCAGCTACGCGATCCTCAAGGTGGTCCAAGGCCGCGTCCGCGAGGTGCCGCCCCTGATGTGGGTGTTCGCGGCTCTGTTCGTGGTGTTCCTGGTGGCAGCCTGACATGGACGCACCTGGCGCTTCTCGCTATCGCTGGATGGTCAAGGGCGACCTGGACGGGTTTTTCGGCCTGGCGGTCGACAACCTTGTTCAGGTGCTTGTGATCGTCGCACTGTGTACCAGCCGGCAACTCTGCAATCTGCCCGGCCAACTGGTGTTCGGCCGAATCCTACCGGGCATAGCCGTCAGCCTCGTCATCGGCAACCTGTTCTATGCGTGGCAGGCCTGGCGCGTCGCACGGCGTGAGGGCCGGTCGGACGTAACGGCCATGCCTTACGGGGTCAACACGGTAACGATGTTCGCCTTCATCCTGCTGATCATCGCGCCGGTGTACCGCGAGTCGGTGGCTGCGCGGGGCGAGCAGGCAGCGGCCGAGTTGGCCTGGCGCGTGGGTCTGTTGGCGTGTCTGGTCAGCGGCCTGACGGAACTGATTGCGGCGCTGGCAGCCGAGCGACTGCGCCGGATCATCCCTCGTGCGGCCCTGCTGTCGGTCCTGGCGGCGGTGGGCGTTGCGTTCATCGCGTCGGAGTTCGGCTACCGGATCTACCAGCGGCCGGTTGTGGCGATGTTGCCCATGGCGATCGTGTTGCTCGTGTACTTCGCGCGCGTGCGGTTTCCGTGGGGACTGCCGGGCGGATTGGTAGCGCTTCTGGTGGGCACCTTGCTGGCGTGGCTGTCGGGACTGTGGGATGTGCACCTGTTGGGTCGCGAAGCGTTGATGTCGACCGAGCGTGTGGAGGCAGCGTGGGCCGCTCGCGGATGGACGTGGCCGGTGTTTTGCGGGTCGGACATTGTGGCGGTTCTCAACGCCGATTTTGTGGTTCGTTTCCTGGGAGTCACCGTGCCTCTGGGACTGCTCAGCGCGTTGGGGTCGCTACAGAATATCGAGTCGGCTGCGTCGGCCGGCGACCGATTCGACACCACAAGCTGCCTGGCTGTCGACGGGATCGGCACGATTGCTGCGGCGCTGTTCGGAAGCTGTTTTCCCACAACGATGTACATCGGCCATCCGGGCTGGAAGGGTCTGGGAGCTCGGGCAGGCTATTCGGTGCTGAACGCGGGGTTCTTCACGCTGGTGTTCCTGGGAGGGGTAGGCGGATTGATCGCCGCGGTCGTGCCGATCGAAGCCGGGGCTGCCATCGTCCTGTGGATCGGGATCGTAATCACCGCACAATCGTACGAGGCCACGCCCCGCAGACACTTCCCTGCGGTCGCCATTGCCTTTTTCCCAGCCATTGCCGCGTGGGTGGCCATCAAGTGTGAACTGCTCTACGGGCAGGTGGGCGCGGGCAAGGCGTTGGCTGACGTGGTGCGTGACAACCCCCACGCCTTCTGGGTAGGCCTGTACGCCCTGGCCGGGGCCAACTCGGGCTTTGTCTTGACGTGCACCTTCCTGAGTGGGATATCGGTAGCCCTGATCGACCGGCGGTTTGCGACGGCCGCCGTTTGGGCCGTTGCTGCGGCGGGCCTGACCGCTCTCGGCATGCAGCATGCGTTTCGCCTGGGACCGGCCCCGCCCTCGCGGGAACTGATGATTTGGCAGTGGGACCTGGAGGGCGGTACCTTCGCCTTCCGCGGCTTCGGCATTGCCCTGGGCTATGGGTTGGCGGCGCTGCTATTCGGGCTGATCCACGTGCTGCGCAAACGCGGTCTGGGTTTCGCCGACCAGGCCGGCTCGCCGGATCTATCGGCGGGCAAGGAGTCGGCCGCCCAGGACATGTAAAGGATTGCTAAGAAAAGGCTTACATGTTTTCATGTGGTGCGTGGGCCCGCCGAGTCAGTCGCTTTTTGCGTTGACAGGGCTGGCAAAGGCACTAGAGTCAGCATTTTTTACGCGAGGCAGAGAAGCATGAGCGTGCCGGCATTCGCCTTTAGTGACAAAGCATTGCGTACAGACGAGCAGCCCATCAGCTTCCTGATGGCCGAGGCTGTGACCAACCCCAGCCTGATCAGTCTGGCGGCGGGCCTGGTCGACTATGCCTCGCTGCCGACCGGCGAGGTGGGGAGGCTGGCTTCGGAGATTCTCACCGAGGCCCAGAGCGGGCAGGTGGCCCTGCAATACGGCACGACGCATGGTCTGACCGAGTTGCGTGAAGCCCTGCTGTCGCACTTGGCTGCGCTGGAGGGGCGGTCACCGCAGCAGATGTGCCTGTCGTCCGACAACTGCATCGTCACGACCGGGTCGCAGCAAGGCCTCTACATCCTCAGCGACATTCTGCTGAACCCCGGTGACTTGGTCATTACCAGCGCGCCGAGCTACTTCGTTTTTACGGGCACGCTGGCTTCGGTGGGCGCCGACGTGCGGAGCGTGCCCATCGACGAAGATGGAATGCGCATGGATCTGCTGGCCGACTTGCTGGCCGAACTCGACCGTAGCGGGCAGATCGGCCGGCTCAAGATGATCTACGTGGTCAGTTACTACCAGAATCCCTCTGGTATCAGCCTGTCGGCTGAGCGCCGAGGCGAGCTGGTGGCGCTGGCTCGCCGATACAGTCGCGAGCATCGGATCCTGGTGGTGGAGGACTCGGCCTACCGCGAGTTGCGGTATGACGGCCCGGTGCTGCCGTCGATCAAATCGTTCGACCCGAAGAATGAGTATGTCGCGCTGGCGATGACGTTCAGCAAGCCGTTTTCGGCGGGGATGAAGACGGGCTACCTGTTTTTGCCGGACGAACTGGTGGATCCGGTTCTTCAGCAGAAGGGCAACCATGATTTCGGGTCGAACAACCTGGTGCAGCATGTCATCTGCCGCGCGTTGGTCAGCGGGGTGTATCAAGAGCACGTCGAGCGGGTGCGCCGGGCGTACATTCCCAAGCGGGACGCCATGCTCGAGGCGCTGACGGCGGGCTTTGCCTCGCTGGGCGATGAGGTGACGTGGACGCGTCCGGCTGGCGGGCTGTACGTCTGGCTGACGCTTCCGGAGGACTTCGATACGCGTCGGGGAGGCGAACTGTTCAATCGTTGCGTGAAGAAGGGCGTTCTGTATGTACCGGGGGACTATTGCTTCGCGCCGCAACCGGATCGGCCGGTGCCTACCAACCACATGCGCCTGAGCTTCGGCGTGGTCGACATTCCGAGCATTCACGAGGGTATACGCCGTCTGGCGGAGGCTGTCCTCGAGCAGGCTGAGTGCCAGCGGGCCGCCCCACCGGCCTGAGGTCGCCAAGTCTTCATGGCCTGGACGCTCCAACGCTACATCTTCCGAGAGCTGCTCAAGACGTTCGCGCTGAGCACGGTCGCCCTGATCCTGCTGTTCACCAGCGGGATGGGGTTGTTGAAGAGCTTCAACGTAAAGGACTTCTCGCCGGGCGATATGGCGAGGCTGTTCCTTTTCCTGGTGCCGCTGTGTGCTTCGTTCATGATGCCGATCTCGGCTTTGTTCAGCGCGGCGGTGACGTACGGCCGGCTGGCATCGGACAACGAGTTTGACGCATGCAAGGCCAGCGGCATCAACGTGCACTGGCTGCTTCTACCGGCGGGGGTGCTGGCTGGGCTGGTGTCACTCTGCACGTTCAGCTTCAGCAACTACGTGGTGCCGCACCTGACCGGTCAGCTCGACAAGATGATCGAGCCGGCCCTGCCGCAGATTTTTGCGCGTGAGTTGGCGCATCGCGGCTACATCACCGTTCGCAATCGGTACGCGATCTACGCCGATCAGGTGGAGCAGGTGTCGTCGGCGGAGCAGACGCCGAGCGGCGAGGAACAGTTGCGGCACTATGTGGTTCTGAGTCGCGCGGCGTTCATCCAATACGAAGGACAGGAGCCGTCTGTATTCGGCACGGCGGCGGCGGCCACGGTGGAGTTTCGATCGGTCGGCGGGGAGCACAAGGTCGAGGCCGGCCTGCACAACGTGCGTGTTTTCGACTGGAAGCGGCATACGTTCATCGAGGAGGATTACCGTCCGGTGGAGCGGACGGGGATCGCTATTCCCATTAAACAGAAGCCGAAATTCTGGAACCTGAACGAGCTGCTGCATTATCGGCGGCATCCGGCCGAGGCGCCGGGCGTCGTCAACAAGATCGAGCGGCTGAGAATGGAGCTTGCGTCGTTCTTGTACTTCAGGTCGCTGGCAGATTCGCTGCGCGAGCCCGGGGGGCAAGTGGAGTTGTCGAGCGACCAGCGTCGGTACACCGTTGAGGCCCAGGAGGTGTCGATCAGAGAACAGGACGGCTCGCTCAAGCTTCGCGGTCCCGTGGTCGTGGACGCACAGCCGGGCAAGACGCGTCACCTGCGGGCGAGGGAGGCGACCCTTCGGGGCCAATGGATGCCCTATCGCGATACGATCAAGTTCAGCTTGCAGATAAGCTTGCGGGGAGACGTTCAGATCGAGGATCCTGATGCGAAAGCGATCGGCGGTAGCCTGAGCAAGCCATCGGAAGATCTTCGTCCGCTGCCGCTTCCGCCATCGATTGTCGACGCGACGAGGCAGTACAGCGACGCCGATCTGGTCGACGAAGAGGTGGCATTGCCTTTGAGCGGCGAGCCCGCCAAGGGACGTGCAACGTTGTGCGCCGACGTGTTCAAATTGGTGCATAAGATCAGCGGCATCCTGCACATGCGGCTGGCGTATTCTTCGTGTGCGTTGGTGTTAGTGGTGCTGGGCGCGGCTTTGGGCGTGATCGTCCGCGGTGGGCAGGTTTTGACGGCGTTCGGTGTGAGTTTCATTCCGGCGATGTTTGTCATCGTGGCGATCATCATGGGTCGCCAACTGGCGGAGAACACCAACACGGCGAGCATCGGCGTGGCCATCATATGGGGCAGCATGCTGGTCACGGCCGCACTGAACCCAGCCATTATCTGGCGGTTCATGCAGCGATAGACGGCCGTCATCGGCCAACATAGAGGACTTGCAGGCTAGCGACTGGCGATTGGATGAGACTACTTGACCGTTACATTATCCGGTCTTTTTTGATCAACTACCTCATCGCGCTGACCGTGTTGGTTAGTCTGTTCGTGGTGGTGGACCTGTTGGTGAATCTGGACGAATTTGCCGAGTCGGGCGAGGCGCCCGGCACGGTTCTGAGTCACGTCGTCAGCTACTACGGGTATAACCTGTTCCTCTATTTCGCGTGGCTGGCGGG
>CBFCZG010000072.1:0-15137 GCA_965602375.1 uncultured Phycisphaerae bacterium
GCCCACGATGATCAGTGCCGCCACTAAAACCACTTGCATCCAGTGTCCGTCGGACATGCTTGGCTTGATCCTCCCTGGCGAGAGAGGGCATAGGGGCAAAAGGCCCCACCGACCCACTTACCGGGAGCTTTATCGGCTCTTTGGAGGGGTCCAGCCAGTTAGCAAGCAAAAGATGACCGGCCATCCCTGTCCGATAACTACACCTCATATCGACCACGAAATCAGCCCCGCTTGAGCCGTTTGCCCCCCGTTAGCCCCCTCCAAGGGCGTCTGGCCAGCGGGGTCGAGCCCGACCCGGCAGCCGAGCTCGCCCGCCAGTACTGACACCCTCACGCAACCGCCCGGCCCCCGCCGCCAGGCCGGTCCGCACGAACTGGACATCAACGGCTATTGCCTGCAAAATGTCCCCGGTCGCCTTCGTGGCGCGGACGGTAGATCATGCTGGCATCCTTCTCTTGGCTCGACTGGACGATCGTTCTGGCGTACATCGTCGCCGCCTCGGTGATCGGGCTGCTGTGCCGCCGTTACATCCGCAGCCTGGCCGATTTCGTCGTGGCCGGCCGCGGCGTCAGCTCGTTCCTCGGGGTGGCCACCCTCTCGGGCACCGAGATCGGTCTGGTCACCGTCATGTACTTTGCCGAGTTCGGCTTTAAGCAGGGCTTTTCGGCGCTGTCGGTCGCGGTACTGGCCGGCGTGTCGATGCTTTTCGTCGGCGTGAGCGGCTTCATGATCGCCGGCTTGCGACGATCCGGCGCGATGACCCTCGCCGAGTACTACCAGATGCGCTACAACCCCGGCGTGCGTCTGCTGGGCGGAATCATCATCGCGGTCGCCGGGATTCTGAACATGGGGGTCTTTCTGAAGGTGGGGGCCCTGTTCCTCCAGAAGATCTCGGCCATGCCGGAGATCATAAACCTCGTCGACCCGATCAGCGGCGATCTGATTGCCTCGTTGCCCGTGCTCAACCTGATTATGACCGCCCTGCTGATACTGGTGCTGGCGTATACGTTCGTCGGCGGCATGGTCTCGGTCGTGATTACCGACTACCTCCAGTTCATCGTGCTCTCGGCGGGAATCGCCTTGGGCACCTTCTACGCGCTGAACAACCACACCGTCGGTGGGTTCGATGGCATCGTGCAAGCTGTCTCCGATCAGCGAGGCGCCTCAGGCTTCAACCCGTTCGTGCGCGAAGCGTCGGGTGATGCGGTCCTTGGCCTGGGCATCGTTTTTCTAATCTGGCAGGCCATGCACTGGCTGGGCACGAGCAACTGGCAGACCTATGCCCTGCGAACCACCTCGGTGACGACTCCGGGCGTGGCCCGCCGGATGTTTGCCTTCACCGGACTGGCCTTCTTTGGGCGGGCGGCCATACCCATGCTCTGGGGTGTGGCGGCGCTGGCCTACTTCACCCACGCCGGTGGCATCGAGTCCTTCGAAGGCAGCAGCCTGGCCAGAATGGCCGCGATGCCCGCGTTCCTGGCCGAGATCCTGCCATGGGGTGCGCTGGGCCTGCTCACCGCCGGCATGCTCGCCGCCTTCATGAGCACCCACGACAGCTATCTGCTCGCCTGGAGCGCCGTGATCTGCCAGGACATCATCGCTCCGGTCGCCCGAATGTTCGGGCGCGATCTAAGCGACCGCGCGCGCATGGTCATCACGCGCATCCTGATCCTCGCGATCGGCCTGTTCGTACTGTACTGGGGTCTGTGGTACGAGGTGCCCGGCACCGTGTGGGGCTACCTCGCCATGACCGGCACGATGTACATCGCCGGCGCCATGATGGTGCTGGCGTTCGGGCTTTACTGGCGGCGAGCCAGCGTGGCAGGCGCCTATTGCGCCCTCATCCTGGGGTGCATTCCGGGCCTGATTTACATCGTCGCCAGTGTGATCAACTCAAAAGCTGTAGGCCAAGCCAATGATGGATGGAGCGCGGTGGCCTGGGCAGGCTTGACGGGCTATCCGCTGGCCTTGGCGGGGATGAGCCGGTGGCGCCGGCGGTGCCCACGGACATCCCGCCCCAGACGCCTCCGCCCCGCGAGCCCGACGCCGACAGCCCCCAAGCCATCCCACCGGAATCGACGCCCGCAACGCAAAGCGACGCAACGGCCCCGACTGAACGCGACGGGCTCACACATGACACCGATACCGAGCAGGAGCCTCACCGTGACGACTGATCATTGGATAACCTTCTGGTGGTACCTGCTCTACGGCTCTATCGGCCTGTACTTCGTCATCGCCGTGGCCGTCGCGATCGGCGCTGCCTTCGACGTGGGCAAGCTGCTGAGGCTGCTCACATCGTCCGACGATGCGCCCAAGCCGCCGTAGTCGACCGACACCCTCAACTCAACTTACAGGGAATCCATGACCTCCATCGCCGCCAAGTTCCACCGGCCTGCCTGGACAGTGATTCCGCTGCTGATCGCAGCTGCCCTCTCGGGATGCCAGGATGTCGACTGGCGGTTTGAGCGCAACTGGTGGAGACGGCCGGGCCGACCCATCCAACCGGCAGAGAATCCCCCACCGCCTACGACGCGTCCCCAACTGGCCGAACCGTCGTATGGGCCCGCCGAACCCGTGCAGACGCAGTACGGGCTCTTCCAGATCCACCTGTTCAACGATCCGAAGCAACTCGCCTCGTCAGGCGGCATCAAGCGGATCCGTCTCGTTCGCGCTCCCGCCGGACCGGCTGGCCGCGTCCTGAGCGTCCTCTATCCGGCCATCGGGGTCGGCGGCGCGGCCGACCAGCCATACCTGGTCTACGAGGACCGCACCACCTGGTCTGCCGCCGGCGAATACGCTGCGTTTCTCGACACCGCCAGCATCGACCAAGAGCCACCCAAGCCACCCGTCTCGACCCGCGCGATGTTCACACGCGCGCTGGGCATGTACTACGTATGCTGGCGACCCGCAGGAATAGTCGATACGGAGGGGCTCAAACGAGTGGTAAAACTGCTCGACAACGTTGCCCGGGCGCCGGACGCCGACAGCCGGACCGGCTGGGCGGCTGCAATGCTCGCCTGCCACATCCACTCGCGAGTGTTCTTCAACTTCGAAGCCGCCCGCAACGCCGCCCGGATGGGCGAGAGGCATGCCGCTGACGGCTCCTTCGAGCAACTCGTGTCAATCTACCGGCAAGCCGATGTGCTCCGGCAGCAAGGCAGACCCGAGAAGGCCCGCCCGCTGCTTGGTCGGATTGCCGATCAATTCCAGGCCTATCAGAACACGTCGCTCTATCATCGCTGCACTCAGGGCCCCTGATCCCCTGCCGGGTGGGCCGCTGGGCTCCGCACCTGCTTCTGCACGCGCGAGCAAGCACTCCCATGGACCACAGGCGCGTGAGCTACTGGTTTACCGCACCGAGCAACAAGGCCTGAATAAGGAACTCCACAGCTGACAGGCCCTGTTCGATCCACAGCATCGTGCACCCGCTGAGAAGCAGCACGCCCCCTCCGCAAAGCCCCGCCAAACAGGTCCACGCACGTGCACGCCTGCGCCGCTTCATGATGGTCTCCTTTCGTCGCGCGCCCGGCCGTCACACCGTGGCCCGCGGCATCTGGGCATCGCGGAACATGTCCTATATCGTCTATCACGCACGGACCGCCCCAGCCAACCCACCAACGCTGGAAGACGCCTGGCGGCACGGCAGCATCGCAGCAGGGCAACCCAGCGTCCGCCAGCCACTGCGTAATCGTAGCATGCCCGCCCTCGCTGCGGACCCACCGCCGGTGTGAGGCTGCCCGGGCCCTGCGACCGCCGCTGGAACGGTCCGCCGGCCCGATCCATCCCGTCTGACCAGGGCGGCTTGGGCGAGCCGCCGACCAACCTATTTCACACTTGCCAAAAGTTTTCATATGCATACAATAGCGTGACGTATGCGATCATGGCAGCCAGGAGGTAGAATCATGACCGCGTTCAGATTGAGACCATCCATCGTCCTCGCCCTGCTGTCGGCGCTGGTGGCGGGCGTATCGCTGCGGTCGGCCACGTGTCAGCTCACGCCGGCCGGCGTCGTCGGCTATGCATCCGAGGGGTTCTTCGGCGACCTGGAGGACTACCTCGACGACCTGTTCGACTCCGACGACTGAGCCTGCCCCCGCTCGACGCCCGCAGGGCTGGCTTCTTGAGGGCTTGTTGCCCCGGCCGGGCCAGGGTAACGTCAAACGGTCGGGCGGCAGGAGCGCAGCTCATGGCGGCAGGGCCCTTTGATCGGATCGCGTTGGTCGAAGGCGACATCACCGCGCAGCGGGTCGACGCCATCGTCAACGCTGCGAATCAGTCGCTTCTGGGTGGTGGGGGCGTGGACGGCGCCATTCACCGCGCCGCGGGGCCTGAGTTGCTGGCTGAGTGCCGCACGCTCGGCGGCTGCCCCACCGGGCAGGCCAGAATCACTAAGGGGTACAACCTGCCGGCCAAGCATGTAATCCATACCGTGGGCCCGGTCTATCATGACGGACGCAGCGGCGAACCGGAGCTGCTGGCTTCGTGCTATAGAGAGTCGTTGCGTCTGGCCGTCGAAAACGACTGCCGCACCGTGGCGATGCCGGCGATCAGCACCGGCGTGTACGGCTACCCTATGGCCGGGGCGGCGCGGATCGCCCTGCAAACCACGGCTGCATTCCTCGGCGAGGAAAGTCGGATCGACCTGGTCCGGTTCGTCCTGTTCGGAGCGCAAGCCCACCAGACACACAAGCGGGTCTTCGAAGAACTGAATGCCGCACAGAGTTAGTCCTACCGCTATGCCTCGGTCGGATCGGCGACCGGGAGATAGATGCGGAACGTCGTGCCCTCGCCCGGCGCGGTGATCACCTCGATCGCGCCGTGATGTGCCGACACGATGCCGAGTGCCGCTGAGAGGCCCAATCCGTGTCCCTCCGGCTTGGTCGTGTGGAACGGCTCGAAGGCGCGCCGCAGACGCCGGCGATCCATACCGATGCCGCTGTCGCTGACAGTCAGCACCACATGCCGTCCCGACTGACCACTGTGCAGCTCGCACCGCTCGGCGAGGTGCTCATCCACTTCGACGCACCCGGTGGTGATGTCCAAACGACCACCGTCGGGCATGGCCTCGCAGGCGTTGAGGCACAGATCGATCACCATTTGCTCGATCTGATGAACGTCGGCGTGGATGGCTGCAAGTGGCTGCCCGAGGTGTGTAGCCAAACGAACCCCTTTTGGCACGCCGGGCTCGATAAGCTGCAAGGCATTGCGCACGGCGTTATTGAGGTCCACTAGAGCATCCGGCTCGGCCCGGTGTTGTCCGAACGCCAGCAGATGCTGCACCAGTTCGGCGGCCCGGCCGGCGCCCTGTTCGAGACGTTCCATCGCCGGGAAAAGGTCTCGGTCACCTGCAACACGCGCCTTGACGTAAGACGCCCCACCCAGAATGGAGACCAGCATGTTATTGAAATCGTGGGCGATGCCCGCCGCCAACGCGCCCAAGGTCCTGAGCCGCTGTGCTTCGGCCACGGCCGCCTGCGCCCGGCGACCGGCCAGACCGACGGCCAGCTCATGCCCGATGCTTTCGAGCATTTGCACGCCCGGTTTGCCCAGGTCCCAGCGCTGGCGGCTGACCGCTTCGACAACTCCCAACAGCCTGCCGTCGGCCACAAGCGGGACCACGGCCAAGCCGCGCAACTTCAACCGATCCATCTTGACCTGGGCGTACGCGAGCAGCGGCTCGTGGCGCGCGTCGGGCACGAACACCATGCGACGCTCGAACGCCGCCCGAGCGCACACGCGAGCCGCGTCGGCTGTGACCGCCGGCGATCCGATCAACTTGGCGGCCCCGGAATCGAATTCACCGCAGTGCGATCGGATCACCAACCGGTTCGACGGTGCGTCATAGTCGTAGAACACCACGGCGCTGGCCGCCAGTTCCTCCCGCACCGCATCCATGCACCGATCGATCAATTCGCCCTCGCTGCGGGCTGATACGCTCGCCTGGGAGATGCGCAGCCGCAGACGCGTGGTCCGTTCCATGTACCATCGGTCGGTGATGTCCACCGACACGCCATGCACGCGCACCAGCGTACCGTCCTCGTCCACCTCGCCGGTGACCGACTGCAATATACGCAGCACCTTCCCGTTGCGGTGCACCATCCGGTATTCACCCGACCACACGCCGGGTCGGTGACGGAATGCGTCGACGGCAGACCGCAACCACTCGCGATCCTCTGGGTGCAGGGCGCTCAGCCAGAGCGATATGTCGTCGTAGATTTCCCGGGGACTGTACCCCAGGAACGCCTTACACGACGAGCTGACGAACAGGATGCGATCGTTGACCACATCCTGGCTCCAGAGCATCACCGGCACGGTTTCGACGATGTTTCGGTACCGCCGCTCGGCGCTCTGCAACTCCCGCTCGACCCGCTTGCGCTCGGTGACGTCCCGAGAGATAGCCTGGATCAACTGCCGCCCGTGGATGGTCAGCACCCAGGCGCTGACCAGCACGTCGCGGATCTCGCCGCTCTTGGTCCTGTGCGTCGTTTCGAAAAGGTCCTGACCCTCGCGCAGCACCATTGCGGCATGGTGGCGGACCTGATCGACCGTCTCGGCACCTTCGAGGTCGGAAACGGTCAACCGGGCAAACTCATCCCGCGTGTAGCCCAGATGTTGATGGGCCCGCTCGTTGAAGTCCACCAGACCCCCCGTCTGCGGATCGACCAACCAAATCGAATCTGCCGCCTGCTCGAACAGAGTACGGTAACGGTGCTCCGATTCGCGCAAAGCCACCTCGGCTCGCCGGCGCTCGGTAATATCCCGATCGACACCCACATGACAAATCTTGTCACCGATCCGCAGCGGCACCGCCTTCCACTCAAAGTGGTTCTCCGCTCCGTCAGGACGCACCCAGGAAGACATACCCTCGGTCGGCTCGCCGCGCAAACGCGCTTCGCGCTGGCGCTCGAGCTGCTCCGGCAATTCGCTCACCCTCACAAAGACGTTCAAGTCGTTGGCAGCCATCAACTCCTCGCGCGATCGGCCGGACATCTCCACATACCGATCGTTGCAGAACAGCAGATGTCTTCCAAGAGTCGGCGGGTCGTATTCGGTCATGCTGATCCCGTCGTTCGTGTAACGGAGGATCACCTCGAGCTGCTGCTCGCTGTCACGGAGCCTTTGCTCAATCTGTTTGCGCAGATACAGATGGCCCACACCGGACGCATATAGGACCAGCATCTCGCAGTCCTGTTGGCTGAACGGTTCGCGTCGCAGTAGATTGTCCGCACCCAGAAAGCCCACCGTCTTCTCACCGTCCCACATGGGGGCCCACACCCAACTGCCGCTCCCCACGACGCGGGCTCGGTCATCGTGCAGCTCCACGTCGGCGGACTTGATGAAGCCATCCGATCGGGCCGCGCGCAAGAACGCTTCCACCTCCTTGCTCACCGACAGGCGCCGCCCACGCTCGTCGCGCAGCCGTCCCTGTTCATCCGTACCGAACATCCCATTTAGGTGTTGCCAGTCGTCGCTGACCAACCAGATTCCCAGCCGGTCAAACCCGAGCCGAGCCCGACCCCACTCCACCGCGCGACGACACAGCTCTTCGACCGACGTCGCCTTGGTCAGCTCGTTATTGACTTCATGCAGCACGCGCAGCCTCGCGTTGCGCCAGCGCTGGACCTCTTCGCTTGCGCGCAGCGCATCCTCGGCGCGTTTGCGCTTCGTGATGTCAAAAGGAATAATCAGGGCGTGGGCGGTTGCCCCATCCGCCGACACGATAGGAAAGGTACTTACCCGCCGCCAACGGTCTTCGGCCCCCATGTACACTTCGGCGGTCCGCGCCCGACCCGTACGCAGTGCCTTTTCCACAGGACATCCTGCGCACGGGGCGTCACTACCGGCCCACCGCCGGTGACAGGTTTCCGGCTGCGACCGACCCTCGGGCTGTTGTGCTTCACTCGGCGGCTGAGGTGCTGCCAACCCGCCCTGCACCACACGCATTCGCCGGTCGACCACAAAGGCCCGACTGCCGTCGCCGTGAAACAGCCCCGCCAGAATCTGCTCGGCTGTGGGGACGCTCTTTTGCTTCGAGGACATGACCGTTTACTCCCGCAGACTTGCACTTGCCTGACGAGAGTATACCCGATCGGAGAAATCCCTCCGAATCGACCCGACCGCCCGGCTTGGCGGACGGGCCTACTCCCCCTGGCGCGGATCGCCGCTCGTCGCTCCCCGTTGCGAGGAGGTATCCGAATCGGCCATGCGATCGACTGACCGGTCAATCGGGCAGCCGCCAAGCCCGCACCCGCACCCCGGCTGCCCTCGCTTGAATGACCGATAGGCCGAGCGCAGGGATAGAGCCGCCACACCCGCAACGATCAGTCCAACAACGACCTCTTCCATCATGTCCGGCCCGCCTACCCCACGCCGATCCCGGCCAGGCGTCCAACCTGGTACACCATTGTGGTCACAGCAAAGGCCAACAACGTCAGACCGCCCCATTGCAGCAACGCCCAACCCCAGGAACCACTCTCGCTCCGGGTAATAGCTACCGTGGCCATGCAGGGCGCCCCGATCAGGCAGAACAACATGATGCAGAAAGCGGTCAGGGGCGAATAATTCGCCTGGAGCTTGTCGCGAAGGGCCGCCGACGTCTGATCCACCTCGCCGAGCGAGTAAACGATTCCCATCTGGGCGACGAAGACCTCCTTGGCCGCAAACGCCCCAATTAACGCCGTGCCGATCCGCCAGTCAAAACCCATCAGCTTCAGCGCGGGTTCAATCGCGTGGCCCACGCGTCCGGCAATCGAATAGGCCAGTTGCTCACTCTGGGTCGACTGCTCGGGCTGGACGCTCGGCTGGGCGGGCGAGGCGGCCATCTGCTCGCGGTGTGTCTCGGCAGCAGCGTAATCCGAATCGGGACCATATTTCTTCGGATAGCTGGTTATGAACCACATGATGATCGAGACGGCCAGGATGATCGTGCCCGCCTTCCTCAGATACAGCCAGCCTCGCTGCCACATGTGAGTCAGCACACTTCTAAACGGCGGCATGCGGTAGGGCGGCAGTTCCATCACGAACGGTGTGGACGGACCTCGAAACAACGTCGCCCGCAGGAGCCTGGCAGCGCCGATCGCCATCGCGATGCCGATTACATAGATGATCCACAGCATCGGCCCCTGCCATCGACCGGGAAAAAACGCCGGGATGATCAGCGCGTAGATCGGCAGCCGCGCGCCACAACTGATAAGTGGGATCACCAGCATCGTGGTCAGGCGGTCTCGCCGACCCTCAAGCGTTCGCGTAGCCATAATCGCGGGCACCGAACACCCAAAACCGATCAACATCGGAACAAAACTCTTGCCGTGCAGCCCGATGCGGTGCATGAGCCGGTCCATGATGAACGCCCCACGCGCCATGTAGCCGGTGTCTTCCAGCACGGCGATGGCCAGAAACAACAAAAGAATGTTCGGCAGGAAGACGATCACCCCACCCACCCCACCGATGATCCCGTCGACCAGCAGCGACTTCAGCGGATTCTCCGCGCCCGCAGGCCACCAACCGCTCACCACGCCACCCAGCCAGGACGTACCCAGCTCGATCCAACGCATCGGCGGGTCGCCCAGCGTGAACGTAAACTCGAACACCCCATACATCAGCGCCAGGAAAATGGGCAGCCCGAGCACGCGGTGCGTCAGAATGGCGTCGATCTGGTCCGAGAGGTTGTGCCGCCGCTCGATCGTGCTGCGGATGGCCTCCTGACACGCGCCGGAGATGAACCCGTAGCGCCGGTCAGCCATGACGATCTCAGGATGATCGCCCAGCATCCGCTCCAGATGCGCAGTGCTCTCATCGACGGCCGACAGGATCCCGTCCGCCTCGACCTTCTCTCGAACGTCCTGATCGCCCTCCAGCAACTTGGTCGCCAGCCATCGTCCCGGCGTCTGCTCGAGGAGATCCGGACGCGTCTGCCCGAGTAGCGCCTCGATTTTCTCGATTTCGCTGTCGATCTCGGGACCGTAGTGCACGGGCACGGGATGATAGCTGTCGCGCTTCTCGGCCGTCGTCACCGCCGCCGCCAGCAAATCCTGTGTGCCCTGGTTCTTGTGACCCACGGTGGGCACGATCGGCACGCCCAGAAGTTGCGAGAGCTTCTCCAGGTCGAACTCGATGCCCGCAGTCTTGGCCGCGTCGCTCATGTTCAGCGCAACCACCAGCGGAACGCCTAGTTCGATCAGTTGTGTGGCCAGATACAGGTTGCGCTCAATGTTGGAGGCATCGACGATGTCGACCACGACGTCAGGCTGCCGCTTGATGATGAAGTCGCGCGCCACGCGCTCGTCGAGCGTGCGGGCCGTCAGGCTATAGGTGCCCGGCAGATCCACAACGCGCACGTCTCTCTCGTCGCAACGAGCCCGCCCTTCCTTCAACTCGACGGTCACACCGGGGTAGTTGCCCACGTGTTGCCGCTGGCCGGTGAGGTTGTTGAAAACGGTCGTCTTGCCCGAGTTCGGATTGCCGGTCAGCGCAATCGTGATAGTCTTACGGTCAGTCAACGTAACAGCTCAGTTCTGGTGTCCTTGTCGCCCGCCGACCAGCCGAACGCGGCAGGGCAGACGGGTCAGCTCACAACGATCCTGCGGGCCATCCCCCGACCCAGCATGATGCGGCTCTGTTTGATGGCCACGATGAACGGGCCGGCCGAATTGCTGTTGATCACCTCCAGCTCGACCCCGGGCACAAGTCCCATCTCAGCCAGCCGCGTCTTCAGACCGCGCCCGGCCTGGACCGTCACCAGTCGGACCTTCTGACCCGGTTGAACCATCGAAAGAGGCATCCGATCAATACCCATTTGCCGGGCCGTCCTATCGGCTGGCCTTCATTCCCTGCGTGGTCGCCACAGCGCGATGGCCGTTACGCCCGACGTCTCGACGCCGCGTCGCACGCTGCGATCGCACGCGGCCACCACACCACGCTGCCTCGTTCCAATGGGCAACAGCCTCCATACAGCCGCCGCCCTCGCCACCGAACGGCGTTCCATCGGGACTCAGTCGGCAGACTGCGCCGCTGGGGGCACCGCGAAGGACTGCCCGGGTTGCGTACCAGCCGTTCCGACGATCGCCGTTCGGCGATATTGAGACAAAGACTCAATATCATACAAGATCATAACCGCCCGGGCGGTGGCGAGCAAGCCCCCATCACCCAGTCGCTGGCAGGCCCTGCTAAGGCAACCTAGCCGACCGAACCCACGCTCGGAGGTGCTCGCCTGGGGCCTCCAGGACCCGCCTTCGCCTTCGTTGCCAGCTCACGTAGTGCCCTGCGAAGTCCGATAAAGCGCCGCCGTATGGCGTCTAGCTCCGCCTGCCTCACCCGCACGCATCACCGACCGCCGTGCCGGGTGACTGTTGTGTCCCGAACCTCCGCATCCCCACGCCCAGCGCGCCGCACGCCCGTCCACGCGGTCGCGACCAACAACGGTGCAACGTACCGCCGCCGATGCCCTGCTCCACCAAGCGTCGTTCACCCAATCCGGTTGCCCGACGCCATTGCTGTGAATACAATCCCGTACGTTCGGAGCCGAGGTGGAACCTCGTGGCCGGAGGCGGCTCCCATTTTCATTTGCGTACGTCTCCTGTCACGATAGACCCCGTCAGAAGCCTCTCACATTTCAGGGTGTAGCGCGTACGCCAGGGTGAGCGGCTTGGCGTGGCCGCCAGGGATGGGGGCCCCGGGGCAGCGTCAGGCTGAAGCGTGCGCACGAAGATAGAGAAGTTTTGCCACACAAAAAAAGGAGGTATGGCTCATGGAACGTGTAGTAACGGTAGCCGCTGTATGCGCGGCCGTGTCGATCCTGGCGGCGTGGCCGGGGACGGCCGTCGCGGCGCGAACGATCGACTATGTGGCGATCAACGACGGCCCGCCGCCCGTCGAGATCTGCCCGGGCGATCGAATCCAGGTCCAAATGGTGGTCACCCTCAGCGAAGAATCAAGCTGGGGCAGTACCGCTTACAAGGTCGGCGACGACGATTGGGTTTGCGTCAACCACCACAACTACGACTTCGGCGACGCTCAGCCGGTCGATGTCTGGTTCGACTTTTTCCCCGATCAGACCGGGCCACTCGACTTGGTGATTCGCGCCTACGCAGCCGAGGATCCCAACGAACCCGGCTGCGAAGGACCGTATGAAGAGGTGGCCATTCCCGCTGCCATCGTCGTACTGGATGCCGACGGCGACGGGGTGTGCGACCCCAACGATCTGTGCCCCGAGACACCTGAGTGCGCCGACCCGGTCGATCCCAACGGCTGTCCGAGCGATTCGGACGGCGACGGCGTGGTCGATGGGTGCGACCAGTGCCCCGACACGCCCGAGTGTGCGGTGGTCGATACCAACGGCTGTCCGAGCGATTCGGACGGCGACGGCGTGGTCGATGGGTGCGACCAGTGCCCCGACACGCCCGAGTGTGCGGTGGTCGATACCAACGGCTGCCCGAGCGATTCCGACGGCGACGGCGTGGTCGACGGGTGCGACCAGTGCCCCGACACGCCCGAGTGTGCGGTAGTCGACGACGATGGCTGCCCGATCGACTCCGACGGGGACGACGTTGCGGACGGGTGCGATCAGTGCCCCGACACACCGGACTGCGCCGACCCGGTCGACGCGGATGGTTGCCCGAGCGACAGCGATGGTGACGGTGTCGTCGACGGTTGCGACCTGTGCCCCGAAACGGCGGCAAACGACCCGGTTGACAACGACGGCTGTTCGACGGCCGACGATGACGACGACGGCGTGACGAACGACGATGATCTATGCCCGGACACGCCTGCGTGTGCCACGGCTGTCGATGCAGACGGCTGCGGGATCGACGCCAACGGCGACGACATCATTGACGGCTGCGAGCCGCCGCCCCAGGAGATCCCCGACGATCTTCGCTGCTGCTGCGGCGAGACCGGTAGCGTCTCGGTGCTCGGTCTGGCGGTGGGTCTGCTGCTGATGAACAGATTCGGCTATCGCAGGCGCAGCTAGCGCGATGCGCGGGCGCCGCCACGTGAGCAATGACGTCGCGGACGGCCGACGGTAACGACGAAGGGCGGCGGCCGGCTCGACCGAGAGTCGGTCGCCGCCTCGCTTAGCGGGGCCACGGCGCCTAGTATGGCTCATCCGCCAGAACACGCTCCAGCAAATCCGTAGACCGATCCCAGTCGAACTCGGCTGCGGTCTGCTGCGCCGCCTCCGAGAACCGTCGAAGCCGATCCGTGTTTCGCAGCAACTCGATCAGTCGATCGGCCGCACCTCGGGCGTCGTCGACGTCGACCAGGAACCCGTTGACGCCGTCGCGCACGAAGTCCTCCGGTCCGCCGCATTTTGTGGCCACCACCGGGCATCGACAGGCCATCGCCTCCAGCGCCGGCAGCCCGAAGCCCTCGCGACGGCTGGTCAGCAGCCACACGTCACAGCTTGAGTAGATGTGGCGCAGCGATTCCTGCGGAGGTCGGCGACGGAAAACGGTGCCTGGCGGCAGGGGCAGCCGAGCGTCGGGGCGCTCGGCGCCGAAGCTGATCACGCGCAGTTCAGGCAGACTCCGGCGGACATGCCTTACCACCTCCAAGGCCACGTCGACGCCCTTCAGCCTGGTCGTTGAGTACGCAAACCCGATCGTCGGCGGGCTATGGGGCTCGCGAGGTGGTGCGAAGAACTGCCGTGGGTCCACGCCGTTGGGTATCAACACGGCACGCGCATCGCCGAAGCGGCTTCGCGCCAGGTCGGCCAGCCAACGGCTGACGACGATTTTCTGCATGGGATAACGCCAGGTCGCGTCCACACGCTCGGGCTGGTCGCCCCACACCTCGTAGCCCTGAATCAGAAAGAACGGCCTGCCCTTCGACGGCGGCAGGGCTGCTACCCAGTCAGCCGTCTCCCACCAGGTAGCCACCACTGCGTCGGCGTCCGGCAAGTCCTCAGCCAGGATTGGTCGGCCGGCCGGCGCGGCAATCAGCCGATCGCGCGACAGGCACGACAAGTGGTCCTTCCCCGTTACCAGCCAGCTTCGCACCCGCTGGGCGCACCTGGTCACGAAGCCACGCACGCGCCATGGCTCGGGCCAGCGGCGCTTGCGGTAGGCCACATGCACGTCGTGGCCTCGACGCAGTAGGCGCTCGGCATACGTGGCGACAACCTTCGCCCCGCCCGACAGGCTCCGTCCAGGCAGAATAAACGTAATTCTCATCTTGTGAGTCCGTTCGGGCCTGGCTCGGCCGCCATACACCCGGTTCTCGCTTGCGGGCGCGTCCCATCGACTGTCCCGGGCTGGCGAAGGCTGTGGAGATAAACCGCGATCGCCCCCGCCGCGCCCGTCGTCCACGCAAGGGCGAGGCGCCGGCAGACCAAACGTACCAAAAGAGCCATGTTTAGAGAATATCGGCTGTCGTGACGCGGATCGCCTCTTCGAGGGTGGTCACGCCCGCCTGGGCCTTGGCCAGCGCGTCCATGCGCAGTGTTCGCGTGCCATGCTCAACGGCGTATCTTTGAATCGTCTCGGTGGCGGCCTTCTCCATGGTCAGGTCGGCCAGCCCGGGGTCCATCCGCATAAGTTCGAAGATGCCGATCCGGTCGTAGTAACCGGTCCGCAGGCACCGCGCGCAGCCTCGTCCGCGGTAGAGCTTTACCTCGGACCGCTCAGCCGGCACGTCGAGCAGATCGCGCTCGGCCGCACTGGCCTGGTAATCGGATTTGCAGTTATCACAGACCCGCCGAACCAGTCGCTGGGCGATCGCCCCGATGATGCCGCTGGCCACCAGGTACGGCTCGCACCCCATGTCCAGCAGTCGTGTGATGGCCCCCGCGGCGCTGTTGGTGTGCAGGGTGGCGAACACCAGATGCCCGGTGAGCGACGCCTCCAGCGCCAGGTGCGCCGTCTCGCGGTCGCGAATCTCACCGACCATGATGATGTCGGGGTCGTGACGTACGATGCTCCGCAGCGCCGAGGCAAAGGTGATGTTGTTCTGCGGATCGACCTGGATCTGGTTGACGCCCGGGATGTGGTACTCGACCGGGTTCTCGACGGTGATAATGTGCTTGTCGATGGTGTTGAGCACCTGCAGCGCGGCATACATCGTGGTGGTCTTCCCGCTGCCCGTCGGCCCGGTCAGCAGGATGATGCCGGACGGACGGCGGATGAGCCGTTCGAACGCCTTCT
>CBFCZG010000073.1:0-15028 GCA_965602375.1 uncultured Phycisphaerae bacterium
CGCCCGGCACGGCCAGCTTGATGAACACGTCCTCAGGAGTGCCGGGGCACTCGATGACGTAATCGGTGGGCTTCTCGAACGTGAAGCTCCGCTCCTGAAGTTTCCCGTCCAGCTTGAATGCGTGCGTTACGACGACGCGGTTGTCGGGCTTTTCGGCGGGACGGAGCGAATGCAGGTTCACCCGAACGCCGTTGACCCCCGGCTGACCCACGTAACGAACGCGCATCTTCTCGGCGGGCTCGTCCAGGACGACCTCCTGGTCGTAGGCATAGTGCCAATGGTCCTGCCAGTCGGGCACGGTGGCACGATAGGCAAGCTTCCATTCGTCGGAGTCGCCGACGGCGTACCAGATCTCGTTTCGGGTCTTGGGCGCTTCGGCCTTCTGATCGCTGCGAAAGTAACCGCCCAGGCTGGCCCATTTGATCTTGTGGCCCGGCGGCGCATGGAACACCAGATCCATGGGTCCGACCAGCCGCTGGCTCCAGCGAACCGGGTTGTAGTCGGCGGGCGCCTTCTGCCAATAGCGGCTCATCTCCTGCGGATCGCCCATATTGGGAATCTGCATCCACGGCACGGTGGACATTCCGTGCTTGTCGCCCAGGGCGAAGCGCAACTGGTTGGTACCGGCCTTCAGGCGCGGCAGGGAGATCGGAGCGACCTGAACCCACGTGCGGATTTGCAGGGACTTCAGAACGGTCTGCTCGCTCTTGCCACGCAAGGTGAACTTGACGAGGTACTGATAGCGCTCGCCGCGAAGATACGGCGTCAGATCGATTCTCGTCTCGTCGGCCATGGCCACGGGGAGGACCGGGATGTAGGAGCGGCCGAAGTCGAGCGAAATGGCCACTGCCACCTGCCCGCGTGACGAGAAGGTCACCACCGAGGCCTCGCGGTCGTCGCTGGGATCGTCGAGATCACCCACCTTCGGCACGATCACGTAGGGGCTGAGCACCTCGAAGACCACCTCGCCCTTGCCGTCGCCGTTGGGCGTCAATCCGTCGTCGACCAGTTCGACGTTACTGTGATCGAAAACGCCGTCGGCGAAGTCGCCGCAGCCCTTGCGCAGCGTGGGCGCATACTCGAACAGCCCGTTACCGTGCGCCCAGATCGTAAAACGCGGGTGATTGGTCTTGGCGCCATACGGCTCGGACTCAATCAGCTTGCGGAAGAACGGCGTCTTGGCGTCTTCGGGCTGATGCGACCAGCGCCCGCCCTGAGGATGCCAGTAGCGCGTCAGGCTCTCGCCCTTTCGCAGGACGAAGTCCATCGTCGAGCCGCCGTGGAACCAGCGATAGCAGTACTGTGGCGGCACGGCCCCGTAGCGCTCCGAGTACTGCTTGATGCCGGACGGAGAATCTTCGGGGAAGAACGGCTCCATCTTACGAGGCGGGTTCAGCCATAGATCGGGCTCGCGGATCACGTCTTTGATGCTGGCGATCGTCTGACCGTCGCGGCGAAACAGGACGCCGCGGAGGTCGGTGTCGTAATAATGCCATGCACCGTCGTAAAACACTTCCGTAACGTTGTGGTTCACCGCGGGAAGCTGCACCGATCGGGCCTTTTCGAAGCCCAGCCCCTCGAACAGTCCCGCCGTGGTCGGCCCGAACGCCCCGCAGAAGCCGTACCCGTAGACGTTGAGCATCTTGATGGGGTCACGGATGATGCGGTACTCCCAGTCGACCGGGTCGGTCCCCTCGCGGATGGGCTGAAAGTGCGCCACGCCCGTCTCGGTGCCTATAAAGCACTTCCACGCGGCGATGGCCAGTTCCTGGCCGGTCTTGTCGCGCCAGGCAGGATAGTTACGAAACGCCTCGAGCGACGAACAGTCGGGAACATGCTCCGACGTCACCCTTGGCGAGTACGACGCTGCCCAACACGTCGAGCCGACCCAACTGCCCGCTGCCAGGACGACCATTGCAGCAGCCCCGACAAACCAACTGGTACTTGCGTTCATTGCCTCGCAGCCTCCTTTCGCCATAGAGGACCCTATTACAGCCACTCCTGGCACATCAATCGTTGTTCCTGACTGACTCGGCCTCTTTGCCCCGACACATATATCACACCGGGCCCTACGCGTGGGTTACGTGTGCCACCAGTCAAGGTCAATACGCGGGAATACCACATCGTGTACGTCGGCATCTCGGATCTCAAAGCTCTCCACCTCGCTGAGTTTGCTGAGGTAGGCCGTTTCCGTGGCGAGCTTCTCGGCTATGCCGGCCAAACACTCGAAGCGAGACGCGTGCTGCATGAACCGCTTGATGCCGTAGTCAACCGCCTGGGCGCGTGTGATCACGAACGGCCAGTCGCTGGCCTGGAGGAGCAGCAGTTCGCGTCCGGCTTTTTCGAGTATATCGCGCAGTTCCGGGTGTTCACGCCAAGGGAGGTGATAGGTCAGCTTGCCGAACATGGCCTCACAACGATATTCGATCTGCCACATCCAATTGACGCTCTCGTTCGTCCAGACGCGGTGATCGCCGCCCTGCCCCCACGACCCTTCCGGCAGGGCCACGGCTTTGTCGGGCGGATGGGCACGCAGATACTCTTCGGCCGTGCAGAGGTCCACGTCCGGGTCGGCGTTAAGGGCAAGCATGACGTCTCGCAGGAACTGCGGCCCTTCAAACCACCAGTGCCCGAACAGTTCGGCGTCGAAGCACGCGGCCACCACGCCGTGCCGACCGGTTCGCTCGTGGTGTTCACGCAGGCGCTGCCTGACCCGATCGCAGAAATGCCGGGCGTGCTCGTGGACCTTGCCGGTCACGTCGTCGGGATGGTACGGGTCCTTGCCGCCCAAGCCGACGCCCGTGCC
Organism: uncultured Phycisphaerae bacterium; assembly: GCA_965602375.1. Lineage (GTDB taxonomy): Bacteria > Planctomycetota > Phycisphaerae > UBA1845 > DATKUK01 > DATKUK01. Next base: position 2,807 of record CBFCZG010000073.1, read on the forward strand.
CGTGATTTTCCAATAGCGCAGCCCGCGTCGTTCACCGTGCTTCTTGTGAAACTCCAGATAGACTCCGTTGGCTGGGTAGCCAATGGTGCCGGACCAGACCTGCTCGCAGACCTTTGGGTCGCGTCCGAAGGCCACCACGGCCCCCGGGCTGCCTGCGGTGCTGTCAACCCAGACCGGTTCGTGTACGCTCCGCCAGCCGCGGTCGGGATATTTCCGGGCTTCGTCCCAGTCGACCTTGTGCCATCCGTTATTGTTGACCCATTCGCTGCGGCTCCGTTCGATCAGATGGTTCTCAACGAAGAAGTGCGTGATGCCCTCATCGGCCATGATCTGCTCGATCCCGCCACGGTTGGCCGAGGCGCCCCATTGGATGGGGGGACTCCACGGGCCGGGCGCACGGTAGGCGCACTCCGGGAGCCACATGCCCTTCGGAGCGAAGCCGAGGAGTCGCCGGGAACTACTCACGCCGGCCCGGATCTGCGCGCGGATGGACGAGTCCTCCAGCAAGAGTGGCATGTAGGCGTGCGTAGCGGCGGAGGTGAGGATCTCGACGCAACCGGAGGTCACCCGCTCGGCGAACGCGCGGGGGATATCGCCGTCGATCCGGTCAAACTGTTCGGTAAGGTCCAGGTAGAACCGTTCCCACCGCGTGGCCAGATAGGCCAAGTGCTTGTCGCCATGTCCGGCGAAATCCGTCCGGTCCGACCGCGCACGCCCAACGCGGTCCGCCAAGTACCTGCGAAAGCCGCGTTTGAAATCTTCATGCGCAAGCTGCTCCAAGAGGATGGGGGTCAGGCCGATCGTCAGCCGCGGGTTGCCGTTGAGGTATTGGCACTCGTCGATGACGGCCAGGAGCGGCAGGTACGTCTCGGCGGCCGCCTCGTAGAGCCAATCCTCTCCATGCGGCCAGAGCCCATGCCGCAGCACGTACGGCAGATGAGCGTGCAGGACGAGACAGACACTACCAAGTGTCATGGTGGGCTCGTTCGTAAGGTAAGCTCAGCCATTGAACCTGGCACTTTCCGTCCGACCTCGGCCTCACGACCATCGTGCGCCATGAGTCGGTCATGGTACCGAATGGAACGGCAACATAACAGGCTTGTGCAGCGATACGAAGGTCACTCGTTGCGCGTTGTATCGACCGTCCACGACCGAGCCGGCGAGCTGTCTTGACCCACCGGGCAGCAGAGCTTGGCGCTTGCATCGCAACGCAGCTCGGGTCATAACACAAATGATGGATGCTACAGGAGCCTGCGAACTGGTCGCGATCCGTCACGGCGAGACCGTGTGGAACACACAGGGCATTCAGCAGGGACAACTCAACAGCGATCTGACCGATCTGGGGCGGGCCCAGGCGCGGGCGCTGGCCGACAAGCTCACCGACGAGCAATTCGACGGCTTGTACAGCAGCGATTTGGGGCGGGCTCTCGAAACCGCTCAGGTGATCGCCGACCGGGTCGAGCTGAACGTCGAGACCGACCTTCGACTCCGCGAGCGAAATCTGGGCATCCTCCAAGGCATCTCGCTGCGCCAGTTCGAGCAGGAACACTCGGCGGAATACGCCCGGTTCCGCTCGGGCGACCCCGACTACGTCATCCCCTCCGGCGAGAGTGCTCGCCAGCGGCACGAGCGGTGCGTGGCGTGTACGACCGAGCTGGCCGGCCGCCACGCGGGTCGGCGGATTCTGATCGTGACCCACGGCGGCATTCTGGACAGTTTCTTCCGTCATGCACTCGAACTGCCCTTGACGGTGCCCAGACGGTTCTCGCTGTTCAACGGAAGCATCAACTCGTTCACCGTCACGGACGGTCAGTGGCGCTTGAAAAGCTGGGGCCACATCGAGCACCTGGAAGACCTCGGCACGATGGACGATTGGTGATCCGATGCAACCGGTTGCCCGGCATCCGGGGGTGTATGGTGAGAAGGCAACTCTTTCTTGAAGCCGTGCGTCGGCGCAAGCCGAGTGACGCGTCGGTGTTCGGCACGGGCACGTCGATCACCTGTCAGCAACTCATGGATCGGGAGAACGCCCACTTTCCCCAGGCCCATCTGGACCCCGAGACGATGGCGAGATTGGCCATAGCCGGTCACACCGTTCTGGGCTTCGACGTGGTGATGCCCCTGTTTTCGGTTTGCCACGAAGCGGCGGCCATTGGCTGTGCGGTGAACTGGGGCGGCGTCGACGCCATGCCCGAAGCCGGTAAGCCCATCTTTCGCACGGTCGACGACATCAGAATTCCCAAGGACCTGCTGAAACGGCCGGCTTGTGCCGTACCGCTGGAGGCGATCCGACTGCTCAAGCGGCGCCTGGGTGACGATGCTGCGGTCTGCGGTAAGGTGTTCGGAGGCTGGACGCAGGCCTACCACTATTTCGGCGTTGAAAACTTTCTTATCGGCACCATCGACGACCCAGCCGGCACGCAGCGCATCCTCGACGCACTGATACCGGTCACGATTGCGTTCGCCCAGGCCCAGATCGACGCCGGCGCCGACTGCATCCTGCTGGCCGACCACGCCACGCGCGATCTGTGTAGTCCGGCCGCGTACGAGCAGTTCCTCGCGCCCATGCACGCGTATCTGGCTGAACAGATCGAGGCCCCAACTCTACTGCACATATGCGGCGACACGAGTGACCGCATCGCCGCGATCGCGGAGACCGGCGTGGACTGCTTTCATTGGGATACCAAAACCGGCAGCCCGCAAGAGGTTCGCCAGCTTGCCGGCGGCGGGCTCGCGCTGATGGGCGGAATAAGCAACTACACGCTGCTGCGTGGCACGCCCGAGCAGGTGGCGGAGGCAGCCCAAAAGGCAGATCAGGGCGACATCGACATCGTGGGACCCGAATGCGCCATTCCCTTGCAGACACCACTGGACAACCTCTTGGCGATTACGTCGGGTAGTTGAGGCGGTGCCCCACGGTGCGCCCCGCCTTCGGACGGGGCATCTAAGGCTTCCAGGTCGCTTCACTTGCCGGCGCGGCCGAGCCAGTCCTTCAGGTTTTCGGCGAGCACCTGTACGTCGCGCCGCTTCATAATGTGGTCGTGTAGGCTGGCGGGCACCTTCAGATTCTTCATGGCTGTATCGACGCGGCCCCACAACCTCTCGCGCTTGGCGGCCGTCTCGGCCAGAAACAGATCGCTCACCAGCTCCTGGAGTTTCTGGAGCATAATGGTGTCAAGGTTCTCGTAATACCGTGCGATCACGTCGCGCTGATGCGGCGTGTACTCTCGTTTCGCCATGAAAGCACCTTGCACCGTGAAACCTTCGTTGCCGCGCCCATTGCCTCCGTCCAATGGCCCCGCGAGCAACTCGCGCACTATAGGAGGGCGGCCGCCCCCAATCAACCCAACCCGTGCAGCATGCGAGCTACCCTCCTGCGGCGGATCCTTATGCTTTAACGAAACGCTCATGCCCGCAGGCGACATTCCTTACGCAAACAGGGAACCGCTCGTTCGCGCCTACCCAGGCACCTGCTATACTTCTTGCGAGGCGGTCAGATGCCAGACGGTTCAAAAACTCTTGTGCTCACCGGCGTGACGGCCATCACACCCTTTCGCCGACACAACGACTGCACGCTCGTGCTGGCGGACGGCAAGATCGTGCGTATGGACGGGGCGGACGAAACGCGCGACGTTCTCGGCAGGACGAATGGCTCCGGAACCGGCCTGGCTGAGCGGATCGACCTGACGGGCCGATACGTATTGCCCGGCTTTATCGACGTACACGTACACGGCGGACGGGGCCACGATTTCGCCGACAATTCGCCTGAAGCGTTCGAACAGATCGGGCGCTTCCATGCCAGTCGGGGTACCACGTCGTTGATCGGGACGATCTATCCGCAGCCGCCCGAGCAACTCTATGACTCCATGCGCCGGCTCCGAGAGTATTGTGAGTCTGCCGGGCCGGAATGCGTCATCGGGGGGATGCACCTGGAGGGCCCATTCCTCAATCCCGAGATGCCCGGCGCGATCCGTCCGGAATACATCTGGCCGCCCAGCGTCGAGCGCCTCGCCCGCCTCCTGGACGTCGGCGGTCCGTGGGTCCGCGTCATGACCATCGCACCCGAGGTGCCGGGCGCGATGGAGGTGCTGCGCGCTGCCGCGATGATGGAGACTGAGCGCATCGCTGCCGGTGGCCGGCCGCAGACCATCCACCTGTCGCTGGGACACTCCAAGGCCCGCTACGAGCAGATCGCCGAAGCCATCGACAATGGCCTCGAGGGCATCTCCCACATCTTCAACGCCATGGTGCCCATGCATCACCGCAAACCGGGCGTGCTCGTCGGATCGCTGCTGCGCGACGAGCTGTTCGTCGAGGTCATCGCCGACGCGGTTCACGTACACCCGGCCATGCTGCGACTGCTACTGAAGATCAAAGGGCACGACAAGATTCTGCTGGTCAGCGACGCCATTCGGGCCGCCGGTCAGCCGGACGGCCTGTATGATTTCAGCGGGCGGCAGGTGTTGGTGCGCGAGGGTCGAGCCTATCTGGCCGATTCGCCCGAGACGTTGGCCGGCAGCACGCTCACGCTCGACGGGGCCGTACGGACCATGGTGCAGCAGGTCGGCACCAGTATCGAGCAGGCTGCACAGATGGCCAGCCTGAACGCCGCACGTATCCTGGGCTGGAAGTACCGTCGCGGAATCCTGGCGGCCGGCAAGGATGCCGACCTGGTCGTCCTCGACGGCGGATTACGGGTGGAGATGACCATCAAGGCTGGCCGAATCATCTACCGCCGGTCGGACGGCGACGCCCACGCATAGCCCGGCAGCCGAGCGACTCAGTCCAACGTGAATGTCTCACCCGGCTGGGGAGCCTCGACGCGCCCGAACCCGTTACCCGACATGGTCTGTTGCAGGGCGGCTGACTGATCCGGCTCGCCGTGGACGACGAACGCCTGCCGACAACTCGCACCCACGGGACTGGTCAGGCGCGCCAGTTCATCCATGTCGGCGTGTGCGCTGAACCCGTTGAGAACTTTCACGTCGGCCTTGACGCGGTACCGCTGACCGAAGATCCGCACTTTCGGCTCTCGCTCTACCAGACGACGCCCGAGCGTGTGGGCGGCCTGGTAGCCAACGATGAGGATGGTGTTGCGTGCGCTGCGGATGTTGTTCTTGAGGTGATGGAGAATGCGCCCGACTTCGCACATACCGCTTGCTGAGATGATCACACACGGCGACCGCCGCCGATGGATCTTCTTCGACTCCTCGACGTCGCGGACGTAGGTGCAGCAGTCCGCGCCGAGGATGTCTCCCGCCCGCGTCTGAAACGCCAGGGCGTCCTCGTCGTAACACTCGGGGTGGAGCTTGAAGATCTCGCTGGCGCTGACCGAAAGCGGGCTGTCGATGTAGACGGGTACGCGCTTGATTCGATTCTCGTGCATGAGTTGCGCCAGGTGGTACACCACGTTCTGTGTTCGCCCGACGGAGAACGCGGGGATGATGACCTTGCCCCGCCGCGCAAACGTCTTTTGCAGGACCGCCTCGAGCTGCTCCTTCAGGTCGGCAGCTCGACCCGTGCGACGCCCACCGTACGTACTCTCACATATCAGGTAGTCGCACGGCGGCAGCGGCGAGGGATCGCGCAGAATCGGCGTGTCAAACCTGCCCATATCGCCCGTGAACACCAGCTTGCGGTGCGGTCGACCGTTCGAGTTGATCTCGATCTCGACGCCGGCCGATCCCAGAATATGCCCCGCGTCGAAGAATCGCGCCCTCACGTCCGGTACCACGTGAAACCATCGGCCATAGGACACCGCGTGCATCAGCGCCACCGTGCGGACCGCATCCTGATTCGTGTAGATCGGCTCGATAGGCGGGTCGCCGCGCCGAAGGCGCTTCTTGTTGATGTAGTAGGCATCTTCCTCCTGGATGTGGGCCGAATCGGCCAGCATGAGCGCACACAGGTCCCGCGTGGCCGGCGTGGCGTAGATGGCGCCGGAAAAGCCGTCCTTGACCAGTCTGGGCAGCTTGCCGGAATGATCGATATGGGCGTGCGAAAGGATGACCGCGTCGATACCGGCCGGATCGCAGGGATGCGTGGTGTTACGACGGTTCGCCTCGGCCCGGCGCCCCTGATACAAGCCGCAGTCCAGCGCAATGCGATTGGAATTGACCTCGAGCAGATGCAGCGAGCCGGTGACCTCCTGCGCGGCTCCGTGAAAGCTGAGACTGATCATGCAACACCTCCACTCGTGGTCAACCAATCGATCCGGCGCGCCAACCGGCGGTCGATGCGCTATGCCCCTGGCAGCTGCCGCTTCGACGTCACTGTCGGTCGCTCGCGCATCCGTCCTGCGTCGAGCAATCCAGGTCGGCCAGGTCATCGGGCAGCGGCGGCACGTTCACCGGCGTCCCGCCGTTGCGGATGCTTTCGGTAGCGCACACGCCGGCCGCCACCGACCACCGGCCATCCACGGCCCGGGCCCGAGGCGGCACGCCGTCGACCACCATATCCACAAAGTCCTTGGCGATCTTCGGGTCGGCGCCGCCGTGACCGCCGTGACGCGACGGACACTCGAATACCTCGGTAGGCTCGGTCTGGTTTTTGCCGGGCGTGCGGCGCCACAGATACACCTTACCGTGTGGCTCATCCGATTCGACGCGCCCCTCGGTACCGATGAACGTGTAATTTCGCTCGTATTCGGGCGAGAAGTGGCACTGCTGATAGGCCGCCTGAACGCCGTTGGCATACTGCATGATCATCACCGAAACGTCCTCGACGTCGACCTCCTTGCGGAAGACGCACTCGTCGTCATGCCCGTTCCACTTCGACGCCTCCTCGAGGCAGCTCTCGCGAATGTCACACGTCTTGCAGCGCAGATCGTTAGGCTTGTCTCCTCCGTAGTGCATCAGCGCCCCGAACGCAGCCGTCCGCACCGTGTGCGAGCCGCATACCCAATGCATGATATCCAGATCATGCGTCGCCTTTTGCAGCAGCAGGCCCGTGGTGTTCTTATGATTGGCATGCCAGTCGTGGTAGTAGAAGCGGCCACCCCAACCCACAAAGTGGCGCGTCCAGGCCGTCTTGACCTCGCCGATGGCGCCGTCGTCGACCAGTTCCTTCATCTTCACGCAGAAGTAGGCGTAGCGCATGTTGAAGCCCACCATCATGCGCACGCCGGCCTGCCTCCACGCACGCAGGATGTCGTCGCAGTGGTCGACGGTGATCGCCAGCGGCTTCTCACAAAACAGGTGCTTGCCCGCCTGTAAAGCCGCCACGGCGTGCTCGCGGTGCAGGAAGTCGGGCGTACACACCGCGACCGCGTCGATGTCCTTTCTGTCCAGCACCCGCCGGTAGTCGTCGGTGACCACTGCGTCCGGCAGGGCCTCGGCAAAGGCCTTACGGGCCTCGGCGCTCACGTCGGCCCCGGCGACTACCTGCACGCGCGGGTCCTCCATCCATTGCTTGTACATGCCGCCCCGGCCCCCGGTGGCAATCATACCCAAACGCATCACTTCCACGATTCACTCCTTCATTCGTGCACACAGCCGCTCGCGGACCCAGCCGCCAACGGGCAACGAGTGCGACAACATCGCACGAACGGCCGTTTGCTTCAACCCCCAAGCCAACGCCCTCTTCGAGATCACACTACGCTGCCCGGCTGTGAGCCTGTCACGACAGAGCCCCAGACCCTACAATCGTGCGGCCCGGTCGCCTCGCCGCAACGTCGCCTCAAACAGGAGCCGGCACTTGCCAACTGCACGAAACTTGCTGACACAGCGCTTCGGTGACGCCGCCCACGGCGTCCGCTGGGCGCTCAGCCAGGTCCCCGAAACATCGGTCCAGGGCAGCCGGCTGGGCCTTGGCAACCGCGAGTTGCTTCTGCGGTCGCCGGCCAGGGCCATCGGCGACGGCTATGCAGTCTCCTGGTCGCGTCGGACGGTGCGCCTGACGGCCACTACGCCCATCGGTACGATCGCCGGGCTTCTGGAAATCGCCCGCCAGATCGACGGCCCCGCCGCCAAAAACGTAACCCAGCGAATCAGGTTCAAAACCCGATTCTACAAGCACGAGGTTCGCTTCGAGGGCACCCCCAGCCAGGCTCGCGGCAGCCATGCCGGGCAGGAGCGGCCCATTACGCAATACAGCGACCGGCTCCTTGAAGCGTTCTTTCAAGAGCTGGCGAGACGCCATTTCAACGCCGTGGTCGTATACGCCGGCTATCACCCCTTTGAGCATTTCCTCGACTATCACGGCCTTGCCCACGCCAGCGACAGGCCCGCCGCCGTCAGGAAACGCAACCTCAAGGGCCTGACCAGATTCTTCGAGATGGCAAGGAAGTACGGGCTGCGAACGTTCCTGCACCACTACGTATCGCACTTTACCCAGGCGCTGGCCGACCACCTCAAGCTGGGCCTGTCCGAGGCCGGCGCCCGACTGGCCGCCTGCGACCACCCCGCCGTCGACGCGTATAACCGCTACGTCTATCGACGCACCTTCGAGACGTTACCGGCACTTGACGGACTGTTCATGAACTTCGAGTCGGCAGGCAGTGCCGCCCGTTTGATGAAACGGACCCTCTTCCCCGTCGCCAATCGCATGCGCCACAAGCCGGCGCTGTTCTTTCGACTGTGGGGCTTTAGTGACGTCGAAGCCATGAAAGCGCTTCTGGCGCCGTATTCGGGCCCGAAAGGGCTGATCCACAAATCGCACGAGACCGCCGACGTCTATTACTACCCCTCTGCCGACGATCGTGTGAAAGTCTGGAAACACGCCCTTCCCGACGTGGAGTTCGCGTTCAGCATCGGGCCGTGTCACAACTGCGGGACGAACATCAGCCGAAAGCTGTGGACCGACCCGGACTACGTCCACGCCCTGCTGGCCAGCATTGAGCGCAAGGGAGCCGATTCCATTTCGTTCCAGTCGACGTACGAGCTGCTGCTGTCACGCCTGCCCGATGCCGCCGTCTTCCCACGGCGCGAGCGCGACCATGCTCGTGTCAATGTCCGTCACCTCGACGCCGTGGTCGATTACGTCCGCGGCGAGAAACCCTCCCACGCCGCCTGGGCCACGCGCTACGCAGACAACTTTGCGACAAGCCCCGCAGCCGGTGAGGCCATCCGCCAGGCCATCGTCGAGTCCAGCCAGATCATCCTCAAGCAATACCGCCAGTTCTGCTACGGATCGTCACAGGAGGGGTACCTCTACCCGGGACGTTTCTCGCACTATCAGGAGCCGTTCTTCTACTACCCGATGTCGTTCGTCAACCGCATCGGCCGCATCCCGCACAACGTCTCGTGGCGAAGCTGGGCCGTGCGCGACAGGCATGTCAGGGTGCTGCCCGAAGACACGCAGGCCATTATCGACTACGTGAACCCGCAAATTCGGCGCAAGCCCGTCAACCACCCGCGTGCGATCGTGCGGCAGATTCGCGCTCACATCCGCCGGTCGACCCAGGCCGTCGCACGTTACCGGCGCGCAGCCGGGCCCGCGGCGGACAGAACGTTGATCGAGCAGGTCGGCCGCAACTGTGCCAACGGCAAGCGCATTTGGCGCGAGATCGAGATCGCCTGTCAGTTGTACTCCTGCTACTTCGCCGGCAGTAAGGCGAGCTTCTTCCGGCATCTGCGCCGGGCACGAGACCTCATGCTCGACAGCGCGAAGGTGCTGGGCTCGCGCCTGGCCGATACCGATTCGTTCTGTGCGACCACGGCCAGCGGACCCTACAAGCCCCGCGAGGATGCAGGGCAGATTGCCGCCATCCTCTCCTATGAAAATGAGGACGTTCCGTTCGCCGCCCTGCGAGCCTACTTGCGATCCCACGAGCGCTACAACGAAATCCGACGGCTGTGCCGGCCCTATGTGTCGGTCCGCGGCAGGATGGTCGAGCGAAATCGGCGGTTGCTCCGCCAGGCGATGAGCGCAGCTGAGGAATCGCTCCAGGCCCTTACGCATGAGAGGCACACTCTCTATCGAGACAACATCCTGGCGTGGGCAGAGTACCTGCGTGCAGAGACCGATTGGCTTACTCCGCCGGCCATGATCTGCCCGCCCGACGACAGCCTCGCACCTGACGAGGGCTTTCGAGCGATGGTCCACGACCAGTGCTACCGCTGGGGTCAGCCCTGCTGGGAGGACTTCGCGTCCTTTTTCCGCAGACATGATTTCTTCAGCGTAGACCGCTGCGACTGCCGGGCTACCTATACCAGGCGGGGCCTGAAGCTGTCGCTGCGCGAGCACGGGATCGACTGGGCGCAACGCACGGCCAGATGGGACGCCAACCGCGGAACGATCAACCAGAGCGGGTTCATGCGCATCCGCCTCGACCCGGGTAACACCGGCAGTCGTGTGCTGGCCTTCGATGTCCACTTCGAGGGGCAAGGCGGCATGGCCCATGCCTTCGTAGAGCACCCCGACGGGCGCATCGAGAGCGAGCCGGCCCGGCCCTGGCGCGCGTTCGACTCGACGTTCCAACACACCGACTCGTCGTGGCGATGCGACGTCGAGATCCCCTGGCGGCAGCTGGGCGCCCGGGCCAGAACCGGGGACCGATGGCGGCTCAATATCCTGTCGAACCCCTCCGTTCTCCGCAATCGGCAGGTCGCCTGGTGCCAGGCCTATGAATACCGCAACGACGTCGCCCGCCTGGGTCACATAGTCTTTACCTAGACGTTGTCCACTCGCACGCAGGACTAACAACACAACGAGCTTCAGCTCCCGGGGCGATTGGCTTATGCTGTCGCGGAAACACCGCTTGACGCGAAAGGAATGGCCACATGTCGGACGCACCCGCATACAGAGACGCCAACCTTGCGATCGATCGGCGAGTTGACGACCTCCTGGCCCGGATGACGCTGGCTGAGAAGGTCGGACAGATGTGCCAGGTCGACGGGCGACGCGACCCGGTCACGTGGGTCCGCGACCACCATGTCGGCTCGGTCCTGCATTTACTAGGCGAAGACCTCACCCCGGTTCAAGAAGAGGCCCAGCGGACGCGGCTGGGTATCCCCCTGCTGTGCGCTATCGACGCCATTCACGGCCACGCCCTCTATCCGGGCGCCACCGTGTTCCCCACGCAGCTTGCGATGTCCAGCTCGTGGAACCTGAAGCTGCTCGAACAGGTTGGGCGGATCACGGCCACAGAAGCGTCGGCCACGGGCATTCACTGGACGTTCTCTCCGGTGCTGTGCATCGCCCGGGATCTGCGATGGGGACGGATCGGCGAGACGTTCGGCGAGGACCCCTACCTGATCGGCGAGCTGGCCTGTGCGATGATCCGCGGCTACCAGGGCGCCGATCTGTCCGACCCGACGAGTATCCTCGCCTGCGCCAAGCACTATGCCGGCTACTCGCAGACCCAGGGCGGGCGTGACGCATCCGAGGCCGAGCTGTCGCGCCGCAACATGCTCACCGTGTTTCTGCCGGCGTTCGAAGCAGCCGCCCGCGCTGCTTGCGCCACGTTCATGACGGCCTACCAGGCCATCGACGGAATTCCCTGCACCGCCAATCCCTGGCTGCTGCGCGAGACCCTCAAGGAGCAATGGGGGTTCGAGGGTCTCGTGGTAACCGACTGGAACAACATCGGATGGATGCACGCGCTTCAGAAGGTCTGTCCGACGATGGCCGACGCCGTCTGCCTGGCCGTCGAGTCCGGCAACGACATGGCTATGAGCACACCCGAGTTCTGCGAGCTGGCGATCGCCGCCGTCAAAGACGGCCGGCTGAAGGAGCAGTACATCGACGAGAGCTGCCGCCGCATCCTGCGACTGAAGTTCAAGCTCGGGCTGTTTGATAGCGAGCGCCGCTTCGATCCGGCAGTCGTCAAGCAGACCCTTTGCTGCGCTGCCCACCGCGACGCCGCTTTGGAGGCAGCCTACGAATCGATCGTACTGCTGAAGAATGACGGCCTGCTGCCGCTCAAGCCCGACGTCAAACGCATCGCCGTGCTCGGACCGAACGCCGACGACGTGATCGCGCAACTGGGCGACTGGTCGGCGCTGGTGGATCATGACGGCGTGTATCGGCACTTCCATCCGCGTGAGAACATCGTAACCGTGCTCGACGGAATCCGGCAGCGGGCCGGTTCGTCGGTCGCGGTGGACTACTGCAAAGGCTGCGAGGTGATCGAGCCGGACACCCAGCAGGTAAGGCAAGCCGCCGAACTGGCGGCCAAGGCCGACGTGGCCGTCGTGGTCGTGGGCGACACCAAACAGTTGACCGGCGAACAGCACGATCGCGCCGACCTGGGCCTGTCGGGCGGACAGCAGGAGTTACTCG
>CBFCZG010000074.1:0-14804 GCA_965602375.1 uncultured Phycisphaerae bacterium
CGCTGGGCACTAACACGGTTCACACGTACACGATTCTGGACAACGACGGCGTGTCGCCGCCGGGTCAGGCAAGCAGTCCCAGTCCGGCCAACGGCGCGACGAAGGTGAGCCGCAGCGTGATCCTGTCGTGGACCGCTGGCAGCGGCGCCGACAGTCACGACGTGTACTTCGGTACGAACCCGAACCCCGGCCCGAGTGAGTTCCAGGGCAACCAGGCGGGCACGACGTTTGATCCCGGGTATCTGGGCAAGAACGTGTGGTACTACTGGCGGATCGATGAGGTGAACGCTGGCGGGACGACCACGGGTGTGGTTTGGAGCTTCAAGACCGGGGCTTCGTAGTGCCTCCGACGGGTCTGCTGGCTCGCCCTGTGCAAACAAGGTAGCCGAAGCCGAGGCTGTCGGGCGCGACTTGCCCCGACAGCCTCGTCCGTTCCACACGGCCCGGACGCCGCTGTCACGTGTTTGGCGGCGTGTCCCAGTGAGTGTATGCCGTGGGCTGTTGGAACAGGTTTGCGGATGCGGCGTGGTCGGATGCACGTTTGCTGTGAGAGTGGGCCGGATGGGCTGTTCTGGCTTGTGGTGCGGTTGTGTAACAAGAAGACCTGCGCCACCCTGGTGGTGCAAATCACTTCGGCGCTCTTATCACTAGAAGTGCCGGAGCCCCGTTTTGCCTGATAGGCAACATGTCAAAGCGGGCGATGGGATTCGAACCCACGACGTCCAGCTTGGGAAGCTGGCATTCTACCACTGAATTACGCCCGCACCGATCGGCCGATCAAACACATGCGACCGACGCGATCCAACACGCACGAGTGCAGCGGACGGCGCTGCGCCCACGGCGCTGAATCTACCTATTTGATACACGAATCAACCGAGGCTGTCTACTGTGCCGGCCGAGCGGGCGGCATCAATGGGTCGACCTGGGCGCATAGCCCCGTGCCCGGACCGGAAACGGTTGCAGAACACTATGGAACAGGACGCACCTGTTACCCGAGTTGTGCGCGGTAAGGCTTTGTCGTTAAAGCACTTATGTCCACCAGGTCAGGCGCCGAGGACGCTCTTGGCCTGTTTGGCGAACCGGCTCGTCAGACCGGAGATCGTGAAGCGCCGCCGCCCGATCAGGTACGAGTGCACCGTGTTGTTGAAGTTGCGATACCAGTGCTTGGGCACGCCGCGCCTGCCCACGACCGCGCCTACGATGCTGCCGGCCGTGGCGGCCGTGCAATCGTTGTCCATGCCCATGGCCACCGTTTCGCCGGTCACCCTCGTCACATCCGTCCCGCCGATGCTCAGGCCCCAGATCGTCAGGCACGCGTTGTTGATCGTGTGTACGCCGCTCATGCCCGCGAACTTCTTGTCCATCGCCTCGCGGGCGTGTCGATAGTCGCGGATCTTGGGTGCACGGTTCAGCGCCCATCGCGCCGCCTTGGCCAGGGCGCATTGCCTGGGGACCTCGGTCAGCGCAATTTCGATGGCCTCCAGTGGATGGCTCACCGCGAACGCAGCCGCGACTGCGGCTGCAAAGAACATCTCGCCGTAAATCCCCTGGCGACGGTGGCTGATGTATGCGTCGTGGTAAGCCATCCGGGCTGCTTTTTCGGGCCATCCTGGTGCCATGTAACCCCAGGGGTCGGCCCGGATGTCGGCTCCAATCCACTCGCAGTACGGGTTGTCGACAGCGGCTGCGCGCCTGGCCGGCACGCCGTCTTTAAGATTTGCCAGGGCGACCTTCTCAGCCGTGCATGCGTACGGCAGGTATTTCAGCCACGCCTTGCCAACGTCTTCCACGGTAAAGTCGGGGCCATAGTCCTCGACGATCAGCAAGCCCAGAAGGGTGTAAGCCAGGTCGTCGTCGACCGGCACGCCGTCCATCTCGTCTCGCGTATACCTGCGGCGCGGGCTCAGCCCATAGCGCTTGCGGTCAGGCCAGGGCACGCGGCTCCAGTACTCGGTGGGGGGGAAGGCCTGGCCGTTCTCTCTGGCCAGCTCCCGCATATCGTCGATCGACCAGAACTCCACCGGCGCGCCCAAGGTGCACCCGGCGAACCGCGCCAGCAGAGCGCCTTCCAGCTTGCCGGGGTAGCGGCGAGCGTCGAAGCTTGTCCAGAGCCGTCGCGGGCCTCGCGGTCGCAGCGCCCGGATGGACCGCAGGGCGTTCGGCTCCTTCTCTGCCAGGTCGGGGTCGATCGGCAGCCTCTTGATCGCGCCGAGAGCGCGCTTCAGATCGCGCTCGGCGCCGGCCAGGATCCGCTCGACGGCATCGGCCCCATATTCATGCTTGAGTTGTGAATGCAGCTCGATTGCGCTGGTCAGCGCTTTGAAGTCCGGTAGGTTCGGATAAGCCATGATCTTTTCCCTTTGCCTGATGTTCGACACCGCATCTGCTAGCGGTGCATACCAGAATGCCGATCTCAGCATCTGTCAAGTGCGAGGGGTGATGTGGGACGATTCATGGTCCGACGGGATCGACGGTGCACCTGGTTTGTCGCTGCAAGCCAAACCGGTATGATGCTCAGGTCACAGCGTCGAGCGGATTGTGGGCAAAGGTAGTGTGCGATCGGAGACCTTTCTTGTGGAACTGAAAGCTTTGGTGAGCAGATCTTTCCAACCCAACCGGCAAGGCTTGCTGGATGCTATCCGGCGAAAGGGCACGCCCGACCGCGTCTACTTCATGGAGTTGTTTCACGACGTTGAGGTCCGCGACGCCATCGCCGCGCGTTTCCGACTGACCGAGGGGCTGGATCCGGCCGATCCGGACTTCGAAAAGAAGAAGTACATTGCCGTACAGCGGTTCTGCGGGTTCGACTATGTGTACGTCAGCCTGTCCGGCGTTCAGTGGCAGTTCGATCGGTTGACTACCGATGACACAGCCGCTCTCGCTCGCCAGGGCGGGCGCTGCTACACCAACGAACACACCGGCCCGCTGGCAACCTGGGAGGGGTTCGACGCCTACCCGTGGCCCGACCCATCGACACCCTCGGCCACCCGCGACCTGGAGTGGTACGAGAGGAATCTGCCCGAAGACATGTGCATTATCTCCGGAGGCACCGGGCACTTCTGTGAGCTGCTGAGTTGGCTGATGGGGTATGAGTCGCTCTGCTTCGCTTTGTACGACCAGCGCGACCTCGTGGAGGCCGTCCACCAGCGAATCCTCGCCTTCCATCGGGCCGAGGTGGAGCTGTATCTGCAATTCGACCGTGTGCGTGCGGTGTGGGGCAGTGACGACATGGGGTTTAAGACGGGCCTGCTGATCTCACCGGACGATACCCGCCGGCTCGTGCTGAGTGGGCACAAGCAGCTTGCAGCCATGGCGCACGCGTCAGGTCGGCCGTATCTATTGCATTCCTGCGGGAACCTCTCAGACATTATGGAGGACCTGATAGACGACGTAGGCATCGACGGCAAACACAGCTTTGAAGACACCATCGAAGACGTCCGCGACGCCAAGAGAACCTGGGGTAAGCGAATTGCGCTGATTGGCGGCATCGACGTGGATTTCCTGTGTCGCAGCGACGAGTCGGCGATTCGCCAACGGGTTCGCGACACCCTCGACGTCTGCCACCCCGGAGGGGGCTACTGTCTGGGCACGGGCAACAGCGTGGCCAATTACATTCCATTGGAGAACTACCTTGCCATGGTAGACGAGGGGATGCGCTATGGTCGGTAGAGGCATTTGCCGCGAATCGGTTCATCGCCAACCGGCGTTCACGGGGACACGGCAACTGGGGTCGAAGGCGCTAGGCCACGCGGGAGGTCGCTTCGGCTTTCCAGGACGCAGGCGCGGTGCGGCTGTATGACCGCCGAAGACGGTCGCCGACACTGTGAGCAGATCGACCGCTGCAATCAGCGTGGGGGGCGGATGCTCTCGATTGTCGATCTGCTCGAGGTGGGCACGTTCACGGCGGAACTGGCAGCCTATGCTTTGGCGGCCATCAGTGAGGGGGCCTCATTTCTGGTGGGTGCCCGTCCGGGCGGGGCGGGCAAGACGACCGTCATGGGTGCGCTACTGAACTTCGTGCCGCCCGGCGTGGAACTGGTGGCCGCCGACGGCGCCGCGACTATTGCCGCGGGGCTAAGTGAACAAGGCCGGCGAGCTCGGTGCTGCTACATCTGCCATGAAATCGGCAGCGGGGCGTACTATGCCTACCTGTGGGGCGAGGACCTGCGGGCGTACTTCGATCTGCCGAGCGCGGGACATATGCTCGCCACGAACCTGCACGCTGACACGTTCGAGCAGGCACGCCACCAGATCTGCAAGACGAACCAGGTGTCCGAAACGGCGCTGCGTGGCGTCGGTCTGATGTTCTTTCTCGCGGTTCGGCGGAGCGACTGGGACGTGTCGCGCCGTATCGACACGGTGTGGGCAAGTGACGGTGTCGAGGGGCACCGGCGGATCTTCGATTCACGCTCGTCGAGCCTATACGGGCACGCCGACATGGTCGCACCCGGCCGCCTCGCATGGGCTCGCCAGACGATCGACGAGCTGCGCAGCGACAACGCCTGCACCATCGGGCAAGTCCGAAGCGTCGTGATCAGGGCGTTCGAGCGATTGGCCTGACGGGCACGGACGCCACGTTCGCCTCGGCGCTTAGGCTGCGCGTTGGTGGCTGCTGTGGCCGGGTGTGTCTCGGTTGTGGGGTGCCGATTAGGGGGGGCTGAGTGGTGGCCCTTTGACTTGCCCTGTCGCTGGCCTATCATAGATGGGTTCAGGCAGGCCGGTACGTTTTGCCGGCCATCGGGTTCTTACCGCACGTGGGCAGTAGGTGGCGATGCGGATACTACTGGCAATTCCCGTCTACAACGAAGAGCGCTACTTGCGGCGCGTCCTGTCTGAGGTGCGCAAGTACATTGACGACATTCTGGTCGTCGACGACGGCTCGACGGACGGCACGCCCGGCATTCTCGCCGAGCAGCCCGACATCGCGGTGATTCGTCACGCGAGGAATCGGGGCTACGGCCAGAGTCTGATTGATGCGTTCGCGTACGCCGCACGCCGTGACTACGACTGGATCATCACGATGGACTGCGACGAACAGCACGAGCCCTGCCGCATCCCGGACTTTGTGGCTGCAGCGGCTGCCGACGACGCCGACGTGATCAGCGGCTCCCGTTACATGCGAGGCACCCCGGCTGACGACCTGCCGCCACCCGATCGGCGGCGGATCAACGCCCAGATCACTCAGCTGATCAATGAAGTGCTCGGGCTGCCCATCACCGACGCGTTCTGTGGGTACAAGGCGTACCGCGTGTCCGCCCTGCGTCGCTTGAGGCTTACCGAGACCGGCTATGCTTTCCCCATCCCGTTCTGGGTGCAGGCCGTGCGGGCGAAGCTGCGTATTCGGGAGATCTCGGTGCGCTTGATCTACAACGATCCTCACCGCAGTTTCGGTGGCACGCTTGACGATCCCGCCATCCGGCTGCAGCATTACCTGGACGTGTTCTACCGAGAGTTGGGCGATGCTGCGTTCTCGGCCGATGCGAAGACTGCCCGGTCGGACGCCGCCTGTTGTTGCGGGCCATGTCACAAGCCTTAGACTTCAACGCGCTGGTTACTCCCGCCAGAGACGGTCAAACGCTCTTACAGCCCGCGCCGGGACAATACCTTTCTCTATTGGAGAGGAACCGCCGCACGCTGGACTCGTACCGCTTCGATGTGCTGGATGTCGACGTCCAGGATCTGCGGCGCCGCCTCCGCACCCAACTGGTTGGCTGTGCCGACGAGCCGGGAGTCGGTACAGGCCATCAGCCGGAGTTCATCCATCCCGGTGTGTGGGCCAAGCACGTTGTCACCCAACGCCTGGCCGAACGTGCGGGCGCGCGGGCGTTCCACCTGGTTGTCGACAACGATGTTCCCAAGAAGACAACCTTTACCGTTCCGTCCCACACGGGCGAGTATATCGAAACGGAAGAAGTGTGCTTCGGTCGGTATCGTGCTGGTTGGGCCTTCGAGCAGTTGCCCGCCTTGTCGCGGCAGGAACTGGGGCAGATGGGAGGGGACGTCAGACGCGCGGTGGGTCATCACTTTGATGAAACGCTCATGCCCGTGTTTCTCGAAGCGGCCGGCGGCGTCGACCAGCCGCGCGACTTCGTCGACCAGATGATCGCGGGGCGCAGTGCCATCGATCGCAAGTTCGGCGCCGAGATGATCGAGCACCGCGTCAGCGAAGTCTGGGGCGGACCCTTGCTGGCCTTGATGATCCGCGACGCCGAGCGGTTCGTGCAGTGCTACAACGCCGCCCTGGCCGACTATCGTCGCGAGCAGGGGATCCGAGGCACGCAACGACCCGTGCCGGACCTCTTGTGTCGGGCCGATCGCGTGGAATTGCCAGTCTGGACCTATGATCAGCAGGAGGCGAGGCAGCGTTTGTTTGTGGCCCGCGGTCGCGGCAAGGTTGCCCTGTTAGCCGGTGCCGATCACATGGGTGACGTGGCGGTTGAAGATCTGGATCGGGTCGAGACCGCCTTACCGGCCATCCGGAATGCGACCACTCGTGCGTTACGACCCCGGGCGCTGAGTCTGACGACTTGGGCCAGGCTGCTGGGATGCGACGTCTTCATCCATGGCATAGGTGGCGCCAAATACGATCGGATAACCGATCGCCTGGTTCAACGCTACTTCGGCGTAGATCCTCCTGACATGATCTGCGTGTCGGCCACGTTGCGCTTGCAGCTGCCTCGATTCGACGTTGTGCAGGATGATCTCGACCGCGCACTCCGCCGACATCGCGACTTGGCGTACAACCCTCAGCGATACATCGAGGACGATTCCGCCAACCTGGTAGCCGATCTGATCCGACAGAAGCACCAGGCGGTCCGTCGTTCGGATCACCTGCGAGAACACGACTGGTCGAACCACGGCGCGCGCCGCCAGACGTTTGACCGGATCCACTACCTCAATGGCGAGCTACTCGACACGGCGCCCGACCTGCCGGAGCGGTTTGCTCAACGGGTCGAGCAAATCCGCCGACGTCTCGCGAGCAATCTCCTGGCCGACTCTCGCGAGTATTTCGTCGGGCTGTTCCCGCCCGAGCGCTTGGCTGGCCTGGCCGACAGGCTGCGGGCGGACGCGGGATAGCGAGCCGGACGGCCATCTCAACTGTTTGCTCGCCGACGACCGATAAAAAGGACCGGACCGAGTGCTTGTGCTCCGCGCGCTCTCATTGGTGTAAGTTATGTTATATGCTGCACTTACGTTCTGGTTGCTCGTGGTTGTGTTCACCGCGTGGGGCGTGCATCATATTTGGAGCGGGCTCGTCAAGCCTCGCACGGTGAATCTACTGCTGTTGCCCGGAACGCTTGTGGCTCAGATCGGCTACGTGATGGGTGTGCTCGTCAGTGGCGGCACGGTCAACAACACCACCGTGATCAAAGACGATGAGACTGCTGAGCCCCAGCAGGACGACAATCCCAAGCCGCGAATTCCAGTCATCGGCCCGGTCCTGATCGGCATGCTGCCGCTGGGAGCGTGTGGGTTGGCGCTCTACGTCGCCTCGCGGAGCCTGGGTGCGAATATCACCGGCAAGCTCGGGCGCGATCTGTTGGCGGTCACCTTACCGGTCACTATGGGGCAGTTCTGGGATTTGCTGCGCAGCTTGATCACGTTGGCCCAGCAGGCCTTTGAGGCCGTCTGGACCGCCGAGTTGCTTCAAATCCCGACGGCTATATTCGTCTATCTGGTCGTGTGTCTGACGGTCCGCATGGCCCCGTTCCCGGGTAACCTCCGCGGGTCGATCGGTGCCATCGTGCTGTTGGGAGTCGTGGCGGCGGTACTGGGTACGGCGCTTCCGACGGCCGTGGACATGGTTCATGGGTGGTGGCCCGTGCTCAGTTTGGCCGTCGCTACGCTGCTGGCGTTGCTCCTGCTGAGTCTTGCGGTTCGCGGTGTGGTCGAACTGATCCGAGTGTTGGCGACGCAGGGCTGACCGTGGCTTGGCTACGCGCGCTCACGCTCCGGGTAGCACTTCCGTCGCCCGCTGCCTCTTCAACTGCCCGATGAGTTGACCGACGCTGTTCAGGTTGTGCCGGCGCAGATACGCTTGCAGGCCCTCGATGATCTTTTGTGGGGTGCCCGGATCGATAAACAGTGATGTCCCGATAGCCAGTGCCGAAGCGCCCGCCAACAGGAACTCCACCGCATCGGACCAGGTCTGAATTCCTCCCATCCCGATCAACGGCAGCCGCCGGTCGCGAGCCACCTTCGTGTAGACCTGGTGGATCATATGCAGCGCCATCGGCTTGATCGCCGGGCCCGACAGACCGCCCGTACGGTTCGCCAGCACCGGGCTCCACGTTTCGGCGTCGATGGCCATGCCCTGAAACGTGTTGACCAGGCTGAGGGCGTCGGCGCCCGCGTCGGCTGCGGCCTCTGCCGTACGCGTGATGTCGGTCACGTTGGGCGAGAGTTTGACGATCAGCACGCCGCTTCGGACGACGGGACGCACGGCCCGCACGAGCTCAGCCAGGCGGTTCGCGTCGGTGCCAAACATCAGTCCGTCCGACACGTTGGGGCAAGAGACATTCAGTTCAATGCCGGCGATCTCTGCCAGGTTGCCCAGCCGTTCGCACAGCCCGACGTAATCGGCCACCGAGTGGCCGGCCACATTCACGATAACCGGACAGCCGAGCGTGGCCAGTTCGGGCACCTTCTCGGCGACGAAACGTTCCAGGCCGATATTGGCCAGCCCGATGGCGTTGAGCATGCCCGCTCGTGTCTCCACAATCCGCGGCGGGGGGTTGCCGGGCCTCGGGTGCACGGTGATCGACTTGGTCACGAAGGCACCCAGGGCGCGGAAGTCGAGATATCGGGCATACTCGTTGCTGTATCCGGACGTCCCTGAGGCGGTCATGAGGGGGCTGACCAGCTTGAGCCCGGCCAGGTCCACCGACAGATCAACAGCTTGAACCGTTCGCGAGGCAGACATGACGGCAAGTTGGCGTGCCGAGCGGTGTCTGTCAAGATCGATGCCTTGCAAAGTGGGTCGGGCGTTGCCTAGAATGGCCCCGTCGCCAAACACCGTCAGGAAGGGCGTTCCATGGGCAGGTACAAGAAGGTCATCGCGGTGTTTCCCGGTGCGTTCGATCCCATCACCTACGGTCACCTGGATATTATCGAACGTGGCCGTAAGTTCTTCGATCATCTCATTGTGGCGGTGGGGCAGAATCCGGCCAAGGAGGAGATCTTCACACAGGACGAGCGCGTCGAGATGATCAAGCCGCTGATGGGCGGGTTCCGGAACGTTAGTGTGGAGGCCTATGTGGGGCTGACGTACGACTTCGTGAAGCGCAAGGAGGCCAACGTTATCCTCCGGGGGATTCGCGACATGGTCGACTTGCGCGGCGAACTGCACCAAGCCAATACGAACCTGCTCGTGGGCAACGTGGAAACGTTGTTCATGCTCACCAGCCACGATCATGCCCTGACCAGCAGTACGCTGATCAAGGAGATTGTTTCGCTGGGCGGCTTCAGCTCGTGGCGCAAGGCCAATCTCGTGCCGCCCGCGGTGGCGGCGGCATTGAAGCGCAAGCTTGGTGCGAAGGTCAGATCGGCTCGCGACGGCGCGGCTCATCCGTGACCGAAGCCGCACGCCATGGCACATCATGACGCAGCCCCGAGTGCTCGGCAGGGCCGATAAGCACGTTTGAGGCACATCCCCGGTCTACTATGGGACGTGACAAGGCGGAAAGGGGTGGTTCCTATTCCGCGCTGATGAATCGGCTAATCGTCGCCCGTGTTGATGTCGATAAAGCGGGCAGCCAGGCCTTCGGGCCGCGACAGCGTACTGTACGTCCGGCGTGCCTGGCCGAAGCCCATGGTGCACAGGCGAGCGAAAGCCACTCAGTAAGCCAATGCCGCGTCGGAAGACGTGGGAGACGAGTAATGTTTGGGAACATGAGGCTTAGCACGAAGATCGGCGGCGGGTTCGGCGTTGTCTTTATACTTACGGGTATTGTCGGATATGTGGGGTACAGTGGGCTGACCGGCGTGGCCACGATCGTTGACAAAGCCGACGGTGTGAATCGCCGTATGGAGGACGCCAGAGATGGTCACCGAGAGGGGAGTGGCTTCACGCCTGGTGAGGGACAGGAGCACCAGCAGGAAAGCGTTAACGTTGCGACGAAGGCTCTCGATCAGGTGGACGGGGCGCTGGCGGGGCTCGAGGACCGGGGCGACCGTGACGTATTGGCCCGCGTCAGCGCCAGCGCCGAAGCTTATAAGCAGGCGTTAAGCGGGTGGGCGGTTCTGTGCAAGGAGCGGGAAGGTGCCCAGCAGCGCAGGGAGCAATGCGCTCGTGAGTTCCTTGCCGAGTGCGAGGCCCTTCTCGCCGACCAGAGGGCGCAGTTGTCGAAGGTGGAACTCCGGACCCAAACCAACGTGGCTGACGGATTGCTCTGGACCGACGCCGCCCATCGGCTGGTCAGGTGGGCCCAAGACTGTCATATCCACCAGATGGAACTTACGCAAAGCGGCGACGGAAAGTATCAGCAGGAGCACGACAACACGTTGGAACAGGTTTCCTCGCTCTGCGATGAACTCGCCGCGAAAACCGCGCCACAGCAGACGCGCGATCGGGTCGGCAAGGTGAAGGCTGCTGCCCAGCAGTACGAGACGGCCTTTGACGTGTGGGCGAGCCTGTGGGGCGAGCAGCAACAGGCGGCTCGGAACATGGTTGCCAGTGCTCGCGAATTCGGGAAGGCGTGTGACGATCTCCGCGCGATGCAGAACGCCACCATCCGGCAAAACATCGCGCGATCGAAGCGCATGATGATCGGCGGCGGCGTGCTGGCCATCCTCGTCGGATCGATCCTCGCGTTCGTCATTACACGCGGCATTACCAAGCCGATCCATGGGATCATCGATGGGCTGACCGCGGGGTCCGAGCAATTGGCAGCCGCCTCCCATCAGGTTTCGCAGTCCAGTCAGCACATGGCCGAAGGTGCCGGCGAGCAAGCGTCCAGCCTCGAGCAGACCAGTTCGTCGCTGGAAGAAATGTCTTCAATGACCAGGCAGAACGCCGACAACGCCAGGCACGCCAGCACGATGGCCGACGAGGCCCGACAAGCCGCGCAACGAGGCGGCGAAGCCATGACTCGTATGTCGCAAGCTATCGATCGCATCAAAAACTCCTCGGACGAGACGGCCAAGATCATCAAGACCATCGACGAGATTGCCTTCCAAACCAATCTGCTGGCGCTCAATGCCGCGGTCGAGGCCGCACGCGCCGGCGAGGCCGGCAAGGGCTTTGCCGTGGTCGCTGAAGAGGTTCGCAACCTCGCCCAGCGCAGCGCCGAAGCAGCTCACAGCACGGCCAGGCTGATCGAAGAGTCGCAGAGCAACGCCGGAAACGGCGTGGAAGTCTCCAGGGACGTAGCCGAGATCTTCGAAAAGATCGTCGGAAGCGTGCAGGAGGTGACGCATCTGATCGGTGAGGTGGCCGCCGGCAGCAACGAGCAGGCGCAGGGCATCGATCAGATCAACACGGCCGTGGCCCAAATGGATCATGTCACGCAAAGCAATGCAGCCAATGCCGAGGAGTCGGCCTCGGCGAGCAAGCAACTGTCGGCGCAGGCCGTCCAACTCCAGGACATGGTCAACGTGCTGGTCCATGTTGTTGGCGGCGTTGTTGCGGCCAACCCTATCGGCAATGGTATTGCCATGTCGCGGAAACAGCCCACGGATTCACCCTCTCGCCAGGCCGGTGCAGCCGATAGCAGCCGGAGCATGCCGCATCACCACGGACGGCGCAAGGCAAGCGAGAAGCATCTGGCTATGGCTGATACGAGCGCCCAAGCCGCCACCGGCCAATTCGCCGTCAGTCCTGAAAAAGTCATCCCATTCGGTGACGAAGAGATGGCCGATTTCTGACCGCACCTGCGGCTGGTTCAAGCGCAAGGGGATGGTTCTTACAACTCCCAGGGACTGCACACCGCCGGCGATGAGCACGATTGGCGGGTATCTGTTGCGGCGTTGGGGCGAGCGGGCTGAGCGTCGTCCGCTACAGAATCGCGGATGTCCGTTGAATGAAGCCGGCCTGCGATGCCCTTGAGGACTCTACAGGCTGTTCCGTATCTCTCCACACGATAGATGCTTAGCCTGATCGTGACACACCGCCCTGGTCAGATCGGTGGCCGCCGCGACGATTCAGGGCCGGACGGCGGTACCCCAGGGTTGACCACGACCTCCTAAACAGATAGACTAAGTCTGCCATCTGTGAATCCGCATCCGGTGGCCGGTGGGGAAAAGAAATGCTCGGGCTCCGATCGACTCCGTCCAGTTTCTTATCGGCCTTTTACGGTCCAGGCGCCGAGCCGTCGGCGTACTTGGGTTGTGGATGCGGCCGCTTCGCAAAAGGGGAAATCCGGCAGACTGCTCTCCTTGTAGAGGAGGCAAGCTGATGCTTCACAACGCACGCGTGATCTTTGGGACGGCTGCGCTGATTGTGATCTGTGTGACTGTTAGCGGTAAGGCTGCGACGCGTGGCGACAGTATACCCGCGCGCCCGGCGGTAGCTGATGTCACCGACGTGTCAGCGATTGCCGTCCCGGCTGCACTGCCTGCCAAGGCGCTGGGGCAGACGGCGGCCGGTTCGTTAGGGAAAGTCCACGGCATGCTTCTGCGGGCCGGCGAGCAGATCCGGTCGATTCGGAGTCGAGCTTTCCAACCCCAGGAGTTAGCTGCGCTGAGTGTGGACCGCGTCCTTCGCGTCGACCCGCAGGGCGATGTGCACTGCTACGTGTACGTCGACGCGGACGGCACCACCGATGCGAGCATCCAGAGGCTAAGCGAGGCCGGTCTGCGTCCCGAGCTTACGGCCAAGCAGATGAACGTCGTGCAGGGCTGGTTGCCGGCGGAACGGCTCGAGCAGGTTGCGGCCTTGCCGTTCGTGCGACGCATTACGCCGCCGGACTACGCTGTCACGCGCTGTGTCGGCTCGGTGTGTACGCAGGGCGATGCGATCCTCAACGCGGACGACATTCGGGCACTTGGATATGACGGAACCGGTGTGAAGGTTGGTGTCATCTCCAACGGCGTGGACAACCGGGCGTCGGCTATCGCCAGCGGCGATCTGCCGGCATCGATCACTATTCATCCGACACTCGGCGGATCCGGCGATGAAGGCACGGCGATGCTCGAGATCGTCCATGACATGGCCCCCGGCGCCAGTCTCTTCTTTGCCGGTCCGTCGACATCGGTAGAGATGGTCAGCGCCATCAATTGGCTGGCCAACACCGCCAACTGCGACGTCATCGTCGACGATCTGGGGTTCTATGGTCAGCCGTTCTTCGCCGATGGGGCGGTGGCCCTCGCCGCCCGAAACGCCGTCTCCGTCAGCAACCGCGTGTACGCCTCGGCGGCGGGCAACGACTGTGGCTTTCATTATCAGGGTCTCTACACGTTTGCCGGAGCCTTGCCCGCGTGGGACCTGCACGACTTCGACGCTGACCCGAACCTCGACGACAATCTCGACATCTGGGTATATCCGGACGAATTGCTGGTTGCTTTTTTGCAGTGGGATGAGCCGTTTGGGTCCAGCGGCGAGGACTACGACCTTCTGCTGTATGATTGGACGGATGGGGTGCTCTTGAGTGGCGCCCTTGTTGGCGGGCAGAACATACAGGACGGCGACGACGATCCCGAGGAGTTCGTTGTTTGGGTAAACAATGATAGCGTGAACCACAATATCGGCGTGATTGTCGGGAATTATCTGGGCATGGCCGCACCTCAAACGCTGGAGATCTTTGCGTGGCTGCCGTTCAGCGACGACGATGCTACCTGTGCCGACAGCGTCTTCGGTCATCCCGCCGTGGCCGAGGTGATCTCCTGTGGGGCGATCGATTCGGCCGATGTGGGTAACGATGACATCGAGTGGTTCAGTAGTTGGGGCCCGTCGACGATTGTGTTTCCCAGTACGCAGGTTCGACCGACACCATTCTGTTCATCGATCGACGGCGTGTCGGTCACGGGCGCAGGCGGGTTCCCATCCACGTTCTTTGGCACCTCAGCGGCCGGACCCCACGCCGCCGCCGTGGCGGCTCTGTTGCTGGACGTGCTCGATTTGGCGGCCACGCCGCAAGACATCGCCGACGCTCTCGCGGGTGGGGCTGTTGACCTGCCCCCGTTCGGCTTTGACGACGTGTTCGGCCACGGCCGTCTCGACGCGCTGGGCGCTAAGACGGTCCTCTGCCAGGACGTAGGCCCTGTGCTGGTCTCCAGCGAGCCGCCGGCTGACGGTACGCTGCCCAAGACGCAGAACAACTTCATCTCGCTGACGTTCGACCGAGAGATCACGCTTCCGGTGGGTGTAGACCCGCTGACGATCACCGAGATCGGTGGGGCGGACGTGACCGACAGGTTCACCTATCAGCTCGATACGAACGATCCTTCGGGAGCAACGCTAAAGGCCGTCGAGAACGGCGCCCAACTGACGAACCAGACGTGGTATCGCGTCACGCCCGGCGCGGACCTGTGCGCACAGTTCTTTGTCCTGGACGTGTGTACCCTGCGCGGTGACTGCGACGGGAACGGCCGGGTGACTACGGGCGACTACACTTGCGTCAAATCGCGTCTCGGCGTCCGCACGGACGACCGCCAGGATCTTGATGGTTCCGGCCGCATTACGACCGGCGACTACTTCGTGGTCAAAGGGCACCTCGGCCTACGTCAGCCCGAAAAGCCGTAGGGTGTCAGGCGCGTCGGTTCAATCAAACCCCGCTTCGGCGATCTCGATGGCCTTAAGCAGGCCGCGGGCTTTGTTGATCGTCTCTTCGTACTCATTGGCGGGTACCGAATCGGCCCCGATGCCC
>CBFCZG010000075.1:0-14722 GCA_965602375.1 uncultured Phycisphaerae bacterium
CATACTGGCTGTTGGGGTCCTGACGGGGGCCGAAAACGTTGAAGTAGCGCAGCGAGAAGGTCTCCAGGCCGTACGTGCTATGGAATACGCGGCAGTACTGTTCGCCGACGAGCTTGGTGACGCCGTAGGGGCTGATCGGCTTGCAGGGCAGATCTTCGTGCTGCGGCATTACCGTGGTGTCGCCGTAGACACTGGAGCTGGAGGAGAAGACGAACCGCCGCACCTTGGCGTCACGTGCGGCCACCAGGAGGTTGAGCGTGCCGGTAACATTGATCCCGTCGGTCGTGAGCGGATCGTCAATGGACCGGGGCACGCTACCGACCGCGGCCAGGTGGAACACGGCGCCGACGTCGCGCATGGCTGCACGGACGGTGTCCATGTTGCGGATGTCTCCCTCGATGAGCTCGATCTGCTCAATCGAGCCGTCGAGGTTCCGGCGTTTGCCGGTGTCGAAGTTGTCCAGTACGCGGACGCGTTCGCCTTGCCGGACGAGGCGGTCGACCAGGTGCGAGCCGATGAACCCCGCACCACCGGTTACGAGCATAACATTCATTCGTTGGCCTCTACCATTCCTATCGCGTCAGTCCCATGGCAGAAACGGTACTCTAGGTCGTTTGAGCAGCCGTGTCCAGCTTGAAGAAGGTTCTGGCGTTGGCGGTGGTAAGACGGGCGAGGTCGGCGAACGGCTTGCCCCGCACGTTCGCCAGCAGGCGTGCGACATGGGTCACGTTGGCCGGCTCGTTGACGCGTTGCTTGCGTACGGGCTCGGGGGACAGATAGGGCGAGTCGGTCTCGACCATGAGTCGATCGTCGGGCACGATGCGTGCGATTGCCCTAAGCTCGCTGGATCGGGCGAAGGTGACAATGCCGGTCATGGAGAGCATCCACCCTCGTTCGAGGACGGCCTTGGCGTAATGGGCCGAGTCGGTGAAGCAGTGGAAGACCACGCCGGGCACGCGCGGGTGTTCGGCCAGGATGGCCAGCGCATCGTCGAACGCCTCGCGGCAGTGGATGACGACGGGTAGCTGCACCTGTTCGGCCAGGGCGAGCTGCTCGTGAAAGATTGCCTGCTGGGTCTTCGGTGGACTGAAGTCGTAGTGATAGTCAAGTCCTGTTTCTCCGACGGCCACCACGCGAGGACGATCGATCAGTTGGGCAAGGGCCCGAGCGGCGTCGGGCGGTGCCGATGCGGCCTCGTGCGGGTGGATGCCGACGGTGCAGAAGACCTGGACGTGGCGGCCGGCCATGTCGATGCATTTCTGCGAGTCGTCCAGATCGGTGCCGACGGTGATGACGCTGCTGACGTGGGCCTGTGTGGCACGCTTGAGTACATCGCTGACGGTGTCGCGAAGCTGCGGGAAGGTAAGGTGGCAGTGGGTGTCGATGAGGGTCGGGTCGGACACGTGGGCTAGTCCGTTATCGTGAATGCGTCGCGGATGTGGTGTGCTTTAGGGCGACCGCTCGGCTGTATGACGATGCTGACCACATCAAAGCGACAAGGATACGCCTGGGCGCTTTTGACCTGCCGATAGCACTCGGCGGCGCGAATGATACGCTGCTGCTTGCGGCGACCGACGGCCTGTTCGGGATCGGCGAACGCGTCGCTGCTGCGGGTTTTGACTTCCACGAACACCAGCGTGGTTCCATCGAGCGTAATCAGGTCGATCTCACCGGCCGGGCAGCGGTAATTGCGGGCCAGGATTCGATGGCCCTGGCGTTTGAGCAGTGTGGAGGCGGCGCGTTCGCCGCGGTCGCCCAGTAGTTTGCGCCATAGTCCGAGCATCGGGGCGGTCAGTGGGCCAACCGGTTAGGACTGGTTCTCATCGCCTTCGGTTTGCTCGTTTGCCGCGACTTTCTTCTTTGCGGGCGCTCGGGTGGGGCGCCGCTCGCGCAGTCGTCGGGCCTTGCCCACGCGGTCGCGCAGGAAGAAGAGTTTGGCCCGGCGGACCTTGCCCTTTCGTGTGACCTCCACGCCGTGCAGCTTGGGCGAGTGTACGGGGAAGATGCGCTCGACGCCCTCGTTGTTCACGATTCTTCTGACGGTGAAGGTCTCGGTCGTGCCGCGCCCGCGGCGAGCGATTACCACGCCGGAGAACGGCTGAATCCGCTCCTTGTCGCCTTCGATGATGCGTACCTGAACGGTGACGGTATCGCCGATCTCGAATTCCGGCATCTCGCTTTTGAGGTGAGCCTTCTCTGCTTCTTGGATCAATTTGGGGATCATCTGTTGTTACTCCCGGCCAATCGTTGAGTCTGGTCAAACAACGCGTCTTGTTCAAGCAGGTCGGGTCTGCGGCTGCGGGTGCGCTCGATCTGCTGCTCACGGCGCCACCGTTCGATTCGGCCGTGGTCACCGGACAGCAGCACGTCGGGCACCGACATGCCGCGAAATTCCCGAGGTCTGGTATACTGAGGATACTCCAGCAGGTTGCTGGCGAAGCTGTCGTCGTGGGCGGCACATTCGTGGCCCAGCGCACCGGGCAGCAGCCGCACGACCGCGTCGACGACGACCATGGCCGCCGCCTCGCCCCCGGAGAGCACGTAGTCGCCGATCGAGATCTCACGAGGTTCGAGGCCCAGCCGAATTCGCTCGTCGAAGCCTTCGTAGTGACCGGCGATCAGGAGCAGTCGCGGCTGTTGGGCGAGTTCGGCAGCCAACCGATGCGTGAGCCGCTCGCCCTGAGGCGTGAGCAGGATTCGCACGGGCGGACGGGGATCGAGCGTCTCAACGTGTTCGACAGCTGCAAAGACGGGAGGAGCGGCCAGCACCATGCCGGGCCCGCCCCCACACGGGGTGTCGTCGACGCTGCGATGCTTATCGGATGCGAAGTCGCGTATGTTGGTGCAGACAATGTCGACCAAGCCCGCCTGATGGGCCCGCCCGAGGATGCTACTGGCGAAGAACGGCTTGCACACCTCAGGGAAGAGGGTGAGCACGTCGATCCGCATTGGTTGATTGACGCCCATCGTCCAGCTCGCGCCGCGCTTTGGCCGCAGGCCTACGCGTTGTCGCCTGCCTTCTTGGCTCTGGTCTTGGTTTTCTTGGGGGACTTTACGGCGATGCCGCCCTGCCTGAGCAGCGAGCGGACCGTCTCAGAGGGCTGGGCCCCGACGCTGAGCCAGTGCTCGACGCGATCGCGTTTGAGACTGACTCGTTGGGCATCTTCCTTGGCTAGTGGATCGTAGAAGCCCAGTTCTTCGATGGCCCTGCCATCGCGCGGAGATCGGATGTCCATCGCTGCGAGGCGGTAAAACGGCTGATGTCGCCGGCCTGCACGCTTGAGCCTCAGTCGAACTGCCATAGTTTCCTCACTTACCTGTCTTTTCGCTTGGTCTACCGTCCGGTGTCGCTTCGCAGGCGAGACAACCCACGGCCAGCGGTCACCGACTCCTTCGCTTTCGTTGGCGCCGTTTGTCCTTCTTGGCGCGAAATTTCTGTTTTGCGGGGGTCTTGGTCTTGAACTTGGGCATCGAGCCACCCAGCAGGCTGATCTCGCTGAGCTGCTTGGCGGCGCTGAGCCGCTGAGACATGCCCATGCCGGACATCTGTTTCATGGCCCCACGTATTTGGCCGAACTGCTTGACCAGGCCGGCGACGTCCTGGGGGTCGGTGCCGCTTCCCCGGGCGATTCTTCGCCGCCGAGACGCGTCTATCAGGTCGGGATTGCGTCGCTCCCTGAATGTCATGGAATGGATGATGCCCCGGATCTGCTGGAGTTCGCTGTCGTCGACCTGAACGCCTTTCAAGGCCGACCCCATGCCGGGCATGAGCTTGAGGATTTCCTTCATGGGCCCCATGTTCTTCATGGCTTCCATCTGGGTGAGGAAATCATCGAAGCCGAACGTGCCCTTGGCCATCTTCTGCTGGGTTTTGGCGGCCTGTTCCTGGTCGAACTGGGACTGGGCCTTCTCGACGAGGGTGAGCACGTCGCCCATGCCGAGAATGCGGCTGGCGATGCGGTCGGGGTGAAATTCCTCGATCTGGTCGAGCTTTTCGCCGACGCCGATGAATTTGATCGGCTTACCGGTGACCTGCTTGACCGACAGGGCGGCCCCACCGCGGGTGTCGCTGTCGAACTTGGTCAGGATGACCCCGTCGAGTTCCAGTCGCTCGTTGAAGGCCTTGGCGGAGTTGACCGCATCCTGGCCGGTCATGGCATCGAGCACGAGGTAGATCTGGTGCGGCTGGGTAACCTGGGCAATGCGGGCGACCTCCTGCATCATCTCTTCGTCGATGGCGAGTCGCCCGGCGGTGTCAAGGATGACCACGTCGCGTTCCGCTTTTCGTGCCTGCACGATGCTGTTGCGGCAGACCTTGACGGGGTTGTCGTGGTTCCGCTCGGCGTAGACGGGGATGTCGATTTGCCCGCCGAGCACCTCGAGCTGGTCGATGGCCCCAGGCCGTTTGAGGTCGGCTGCTACCATCATGGGGCTCTTTTGCTGGCGCCGGCAGTATTGGGCCAGCTTGGCGCACATGGTGGTCTTGCCCGAGCCCTGGAGTCCGGCGAGCATGACCACCGTTGGCGGCGGGGAGACGTAGGGGACGCGGCTGTCAACCGGGCCGATCAGCTTGACCAGCTCGTCGAAGACGATTTTGACCATGAGCTGGTCGGGGTGGAGGTTTTTGATCACCTCGATGCCGATGGCCTTTTCCACCACGTGGTCGCAAAACTGGCGTGCCACGCGGACGTGGACATCGGCCTCGAGCAGGGCGGTACGGACATCGCCCATGACGTCGCGAACGTTGGCGTCGGTGATTGTGCCTCGCCCGCGGAGCTTGCGGAACGCATCGGAGAACCGTTCTGTCAGCGTGTCAAACATTTACCATTCCACGCGCTATACCCGGCGGCAGAACCACACATTATTGCAGTCTGGAGGGCATCTCGCAACCCCGACCGTACCGGATGATGGCGTGGGGCGTGGCGCTTGACCGTGAGCGTAAATCGAGTATGCTCTTGGGATTGCGGGGTTGACGGGCGACCGTCCGGCTTGGGCGGCTCTCGGGACGGATTGGGACCTATGGTCAGGACCAGACGCGGGCCAGCCTTGTTCGAGGTGATCAGCAAGCAGTCCGGTGGTGTGCGCCGGCCGCCGCGGCTTGGCGTTCCGGACTGGTGGCGGCGGAAGGCGCCGTCGGAGGGGCATGAGCCGGAGCAAGATGAGCCTCCGGTGAAGGACCTGCCGGCTGAGTCGGTGGAACGGCGTCTGCGGGAGCACGAAGAACCGGCGGGGGGCGAGGCTGGTCCGGTCGCCGAGGGGGCGGCAGGCGGGCTGTCGGTGAGCGTTCGGGAGGGGCGCATCCACCTGACCCTCACTCCCATCGCGGGCGTGGTCGTGGTGGGGACGGCGTTGCTGATTGTGGTGGGCAGCTATGCGGTGGGCCGGTCGCTCGGGTGGCGCGATGCGCGTCGGGCGGCTGTGGCGGCGGGTGACGACGTGGCGGTGGTGCGGCAATCCGAGCCGGATCCGTCCGTACTGCTCGGGTTGGCGACCGATGTGGCCAGTTCGCCGCAATCGGGGTCGGGTGCCCGTCAGGCGGGCGGGGGTGTGGCAGGCAGCGGCGGCGACGGGCTGGAGTTGGGCAAGACGTACCTGGTCATTCAGACATTCGCCCCGTCCGCTCGGGCGGACGCCTTACGCGCCCGAGGTTTCCTGGCGAGCCGGGAGGTGCCGACGGTTCTGCGTCGGGTGAGCAACGGCTACCTGCTTGTGGCCCGCCAGGCATTTGACTGGGATGACGTGCAGGACAGGAGCAAGTTCGAGTCGTTCCGCCGATCGGTAGTCGCGTTGGGGCAGTTGTACGCCTCGGAGAAACACAGGGGCGGTTACGACTTCAAGGACTGCTATCCGTCGACGTATAGAGGGTAGGACGACGTCGTACATCGGGAGTAAAGGCTGTGTCTATTGATCGAAGCCTTAAGAGCAAGAACGTATTGGCCCGGCATCGGAACGTGCTGACCCGGGCCGAGCGGCTGTCGGTCCTGGAGGAGGAAGACCGCTGGGACGAGTCGCAGAGCGTGTTCGGGCTGCCGAAAGTGGTCCATCGCAAGAGTTCTGCCGGCCAAAAGGCCAAGAAGGAAGAGAAGAAGGCAGAGGAAGCGGCTGCGGCGGAGGGGGTCGAGCCGGCGGCTGCCGAAGGTGGCGAGGCGGGCGCGGAGACGTAACGGCGAGGGGGCCAGCCGATCGATATCGGGGCAAGTCGGCACCGAGGGATGTCTGTTCGGTGTCTGCTGTGTAGCGAGGAGCGGCGCATGCGGCGGCGCGGCTTTGTAGCGGGGCGCACGTCTTTGATTGATGCTTCGGGCATTCGCCGGGTGTTCGATCTGGCGGCAGGTATGCGCGATCCGATTAACCTCTCCATCGGTCAGCCGGATTTTGCGGTGCCCGCCCCGATCAAGGAGGCGGCCATCGCAGCCATCCGCGAGGATTTCAACGGCTACACGGTGACGCAGGGGATCCCGGCGCTGCGGGATGGGATCGAGCAGCAATTGCAGGAGGAGTTCGACTGGTCACCGCCGGTTCTGGTGACAAGCGGGGTTTCGGGGGGGCTGCTATTGGCGCTGATGTGCTGTGTGGATCCGGGCGACGAGGTGGTTTTCGTCGATCCGTATTTTGTGGAGTACAAGCACGTGGTCCACGCGGTGGGCGGCAAGCCGGTGATGGTGAGTGCTTATCCGGATTTTGGTTTTCCGGCCGACCGGGTGGAGGCGGCGATCACCGAGCGCACGAAGCTGCTGCTGATCAATTCGCCGAGTAACCCGACGGGCGTGGTGATGACGGACGAGGAATGCCGGGCTGCGGCCTCGCTGGCCGAGCGCCACGACTTGCTCATCATTACCGATGAGATCTACAACCAATTGGTGTACGACGGAGCGTGCCCGAGCGTGGTGCCGTATGCCCGTGATCGGGTGCTTCTGCTGCGTGGGTTCAGCAAGAGCTACGCCATGACCGGGTGGCGGCTGGGCTATGCCGCCGGCCCGCAACCCGTTATCGAGGAGATGACCAAGCTTCAGCAGTACACGTTCGTGCATGCGCCAAGTATAGCGCAGCACGCGGGCGTGGTGGCGCTGCGAACGGACATGAGCCGGCATATTTCCGACTACGCTCGCAGGCGGGATTTGGTTTGCGACGGGCTGGCAGGGCACTTCGAGGCGGTTCGACCTTCGGGGGGGTTCTACGTCTTTCCCACGGCACCGGACCGATTTGCCAACGCCACGGCGTTCGTCGAAGAGGCGATACGCAACAACGTGCTGATCATCCCGGGCAGCGTGTTCAGCGAGCAGGACACGCATTTCCGTATCAGCTACGCCACGGACGATGAGAGCATCCGCAAGGGATGCGAGATTCTTTGCCGCGTGGCGGAAGGGTAGCGGCGATCACATCGGACCAGTAAATGAGGCTGCCAAGCGGCGGAAGTCGTCGACGTCGCAATCACCGTCCCCATCGAGATCCGCGGCAAATTGATCGGTAAGCACGTTCGGGCCGGTCAGGACCTGCACGAGCAGGGCCAGGTCGTCGAGGTCGACGTCGTTGTCGGCGTCCAGATCGCCCGCGACATCGCCGGCGCGGTCATGGAGGAACGCATCGCGTCCGGGTTCGCCCGGGCCGTTTGTGTCGTTGGGCACGAGGTTGGTGGCCTCGCTGGCGAATACCACGAAGCGTCCATTGGCGGATAGATGGGGCCAGAGACTGTGGCCGTCGGCCTGCTCGCCGCTCGCCGCGACGCTGACTCGGGTCGTGACGGCGGTGTGGCGGTCGTGGACGAAGACGTCGCGGACGCCGTTCGTGTCGTCGGGGACCAGGTCGCTGACGGGTCCGTCGAAGGCGACGAAGCGGCCGTCGGCCGAGATGCTGCTGCCCCAGCTTGCGCCGTGCGTCTCCTGGCCGTCGGAGCAGATGCTCACCCGGGTGGTGATCCCCGTGTCACGGTCGTGGACGAACACGTCGGGGTAGAGGTTGGTGTCGTCGGGCACGAGATTGGCGGCAGTACTTTCGAAGGCGACATAGCGGCCGTCGGCTGAGATGCTACATGCGTTGCTGGCTGAGGCGGCCTCGGAGCCGCCGGGGCCGATATTGACGCGCTGGGTCTGATGGGTGTCGCGATCGTGCACGAAGATGTCCATGGCGTCGTTGGTATCGCCGGGCACCAGGTTGGTGGCAAGACTTTCGAAGGTGACAAATCGCCCGTCGCCGGAGATTTGGGGGCGCCAACTGTATTGGTCGGCCTGCTCCCCGTCTGAGGCGATGCTCACTCGCTCGGTCTGCTGGGTCTGACGATCGTGCACGAAGATGTCGTACGCGACGTTGGTGTCGTCGGGTACGAGGTTGGCGGCCAGACTGGCGAAGGCGACGTGCCGGCCGTCCTGCGAAAGGGCGGGTCGGTAGCTGCTGTTGTCGGCCTGGTCGCCGTTTGAGGCCTTACTGACGCGCGTCGTGGTCTGCGTAACCAGGTCGCGGACGAAGATATCGGTTTTGCCGTTGGTGTCGCCGGCGACGAGATTGTTGGCGGCGCTCTCGAAGGCAACGAACCACCCGTCCGTGGAAAAGGCGGGGAAGTCGCTGGCGCCGTTAGCCTGCGAGCCATCGGTGGCCACACTCACCCGCGTTGTCGTGCCGGCTGCACAATCGCGCAAGAAGATGTCGGTCGTGCCGTTCGTGTCGCCGGGGACTAGATTGCTTGCCGTGCTGGCGAAGGCGGTCTTCATGCCGTCGCCGGAGATGGTGGTATGCTTGGTGGCTTGACTGTTGGACTGGTCACCGGTGGACGAAACGCTGATGCGGATGGTCTGGCCGGCGCGCGCACCTGCAACGGTCGCACACAACGTGGCGGCCAGAACCGACCAGATGGTTCCAGAACGGGTCAACGCCACTTCCCCTCACACTGCTCCTTTGTCTTATTCTACCACGCGTTGCGCGGTTCGTCACAGCCGGCGGGGCGGCTGCGCCCGATAATCTCGTAGCCGACGGCTGTCCTGCCTGGCCGCGGGCCTGCGGAGGGACAGAAGGAATGCACGTCGGGACACGGTCCGGGAGTCGAGTGGCTTCGGCGGTCCCGCCAAACCGGTTACGGCGCAATGGATCTGGTTTCGGCTTGCGGGATTTCCACGTCGCCTTTTGACGAGTGTTGCTTCTGGAGCTGTTCGAGCAGGGCGGCCGAGCGCGGGTCGCGCGGGTTCAGTTGTTCGGCGCGGCGGAGATGCTCGATTGCATCGTCGGTTCGTGCGCTTTCGATCAGAGCCTTGGCGAGCAGGAAATGAACGGTTGCGCTTTGTTCGCCGCCGCATTGGAGCGTCAGCCTATACTCCTTAACGGCCCGCTCGAAGTCCCGGGTCTGGTGGTAGAGGACGGCGAGGTTCAAGTGGTGGCGGGGGTCGTTCGGATCGAGTTCGACTGCTTTGGTGAAACAGCGAAGGCTGTCGGTATAGCGGCCCAGCGTTTTCAGCGTCAGTCCCTGATTCTGAAGGATGCGCGGATCGTTCGGATGCAGGGCATTCGCCCGTTCGAAGTGGTGGAGGGCCTGGGTGAGTTGCTCCCTGCTGGTTTGTTTGCTCCGCAGGAGATCGGCGCCGAGCAGTGCGTGTGCGATCCACGCGTCGGGGTTATGCCGGAGGGTATCCTGGCATATGGTGCGTGTGTTGTGAAACACGTAGGCCCGCTGCCATGTGAGTAGCCAGCATGTCGCGACGGTTAGAACGGCGACAACAACGGCCGGCGTGAAGGCTCTGGTTGCCGCGGTGTGACGTGCCGTCAGCCTGAGTCTCTCCAGCCCAACGGCCGCAGCGTGCACGCACAAAGCGATCAGCGATATCAGCGAAAGGTACTGGAAGTGATCGGCGACGAAGGAGTGTTGGTGGTAGTAGATGTCAAAGAAGCCGAGGACGGGCAGTAGGGTGACAACGTAGGAGCCGAGCCCGAACAGCACATGTCGGCCCCATGATCGGCGGCAGACCACCGCCGCAGCCAGGGTCGCGGCGAGAACGACGTGCGGCAGATACGAGGTTACGGCTGACGGATCGACCGACCACCGCGGGTAGAAGAACACGAGCTTGTAGGGGAGCAGCGCCTTCCAGACGTAGAAGGCCACGATCCACCCGGCTCGTGCAAAGCGCTCGAGGAACCCGCCTGGCTGTGCGGCGCTCAGATTCTCTGTCAACGGCGGCTCGGCCCAGACGGTCAGGACGCACATGACGGCCGCGAGCAGCAGGAACGGAGCGGCTGCAATGAGGTTCTTTCGGTGCCATGCGTCGCGCCGCCACCACCAATACACCAGTAGGACGATGGGCAGCACGACGGTTGACGCCTTCGAGAG
Source organism: uncultured Phycisphaerae bacterium (assembly GCA_965602375.1). Taxonomy (GTDB): domain Bacteria; phylum Planctomycetota; class Phycisphaerae; order UBA1845; family DATKUK01; genus DATKUK01. The sequence continues at coordinate 10,310 of CBFCZG010000075.1, forward strand.
CAAGGCGGCCGCGAACAGTGCGATGGCGATTGCATACCATCGCCGGCTTCGGGTCTGATCGAATCGGAACAGAGCGAGGAACGTCAGCAGATAGAACAGGCCGGACAGGACATTCTTGCGCTCGTATATCCATGCAACCGATTCGACGTTGACCGGATGCAGGGCAAACAGCAGCGCCGCCACCGGTGCGGCACGAATCCCTATCTTGCGGAGTATCAGCCACACCAGCACCGCATTGGCGGCATGCAGGGCGACGTTTACCCAGTGGTACCCCGCGGGACGAAGTCCCCACAGTCGGCGTTCCAGCCAGAACGTCGTGTAGGTCAGCGGCTGATATTGCTCGCTCTCGGACGAGAACCATATTCGCCATAGGCCGTCGCTGTCGGTCAGGCGTGGATTGGCAACGACGGCGCGGTCGTCGGTGATGGCGAATCCGGCGGTAAGGGCGGGCACATACGCGGCAAGGACCAACAGGACGATCACACCGGCCCACTCCAGGGGCGAAGCGGGTTTGGACCGGGTTGGGCCGGCCGTGTCTGTCGGCGAGCCCTGTGACGGCGACGGTGCCTCCGTGCTGTTCTGGTCCATGGCTTGGGCCCGAGTCGCAACGTAACCGTACTATCGGCGGCAGGGGCCCGCAAGCTGCAAACATCACCGCGAGATATGGGGATGTCGTGTACCAGGCAAAGCCTGCGGGCGGCCGACTGCCGGTCGCTACACGTGCGTCGTGCGTCTGTCTCAGGCTCGCCAGGTGCGGGCGGCCTTGTGTTTGTCCTGTCCCTGCTCGGCCAGCACGTAGTCGCTGTCTACCGCCATAACCTCGGTGTAGCGTATCGAATAATGGCGGAGCCCCTCCTGAAGCAAGCCGTCGCTGAGCTGCCGGTCGCGTTCGAGTATGGCGGCGCTGTGAGGATCCCATTGGTCGGCGTCCATCGCGTCCACTTCGTCGACCAGCCGTCGATACTCGGCCGATGCTGGTTGGTCGAGCAGCGCATTGACCCGCCAATGGAACGTCCGCTGAAGCTTGCGGATGAGCAGATCGGAGGCCGGATCGAATCGAAGGCAACTGGCCACGAAGTAGTTGTCGAGCGCGCGCATGCGTCGATAGTCGATCAGGTTGCCGAGTTGACATATGGTATAGCTTTTTGTTCCGGGGAAGGGAAAGAAGATGGCCCATCGCATGCGGCCGGGACGGATGCGGGCACACAGTTCGATCGTTTCCTGCATCATCTGGGGCGTTTCATAGGGCAGGCCGAACATGACGAACGCCGACGTGTGCAGTCCGTGCTTGTGGCAGAGATCGAAGGCCCAGGCGATCTTCTCGTTGGACATATGACGGTCGAGCACCGCTCGGCGGAGGCGGTCGGATCCGCTCTCCAACCCGAATTTGACGATTCGGCAGGGGGTTTCGGCCAGGGCTTCCGCGATGGCCTCACTGAAGCGTTGCACATGGGCGTTGATGACGAAGGGCAGGTCGATGCCGGCCTGCTTGTACCGCTTCAGCAGGTCGATGCAGTATTCCTGGTCGAGGGTGAACAGGTCGTCGTCGAAGATGATGGTGGTGATCTCGGGATGTTCTTCGCGCAGCCGCCGGATCTGCCGAATCACGGTATCAGCAGGATAATGTCGCAGATAGTCTTTGCGGGGCTGGCCGCCTTCACGGTAGTAGCGGTCGCACATTTCGCGGTTGAAGCAGTAGGAGCATCGGTAGGGGCAGCCTCGCGAGGTGAGGATCGATTGCCAGCCGTTCTTGCGGGCCAGGAGGGTTTGAAGGTCGAAGATTGCGTAGTGTTTTTCAGGCAGCGTGTCGAGCGGTGGATAGCGTCCCAGCGGGTTGTCCTTGTAGCGGCCGTCCGGCAGTTGGACCGAGAAGTTGGGCACGTCGAGGGCGGCGCGGTCGCCGGCGGCGAGGCGATCGGCCAACTCGGGCAGGGCTTCGTCGCACTCGCCGATGCCGATGAAGTGCCACAGTCGCTCGTTCTTGACCTGCTGGGTGCACATCATCGTGTGGACGCCGCCAATGGCCAAGGGCAGCGCGGGCATGGCGCGTTGGATCGCTCGCGCAAGACGAACGGCGTACCCGTACTGCTGAGTCATGACGCTGAAGGCGACCAGATCCGGGTTGAACCGGCGGACCCGCTCGACCACCTGTTCGTCGGTGGGGACGGAACCGAGGGCTTCATTGAGGTTGATCAACCCCGTATGGTGTCCGCGGGCCCGCAGGCAGCCCGACAGTGCGGCGATGCCGTGATTGAACCCCTCCTCGGCGTTGAGGTTGGGGTAGACGAACAGCACGCGCAGGCCTGCGTTGGTTCGCCGCGCGGGGGCCTGCCGTGCAGCGGGCTCGGCTGACCGGGAGGCCGATGGGGTGACGGCCGCGGGAAGCGGCTTGTGCCGTGTCGGGTGCTTGGCGCCATGGCGTGATCGGCCGCTGTGTGGTCTGCTCATGTGGTGAATTCTGCCTCCGATATGATTGTACCGCGCCGACTTGGGGGCGGCAGACGTCAGGGAGCGGGTTGCTCGGCGAGGCGCTTCTGGATCGACTTCTGTCGCTGCGCGTGGAACCACTGCTCTAGCAGTTTTTCTGCCGGTTTGCCGCGGGGGGTATAGTTGTAGCAGTCGGGGCCGCCTCCATAGCTGGTCCACTCCCACCACGTCACACCGCCGACAGCCGGCTCGTCTTGCCACACTCGCATGAACGCCTCGTAGCAGTTTCGCTGTTCCTCCATACCGGCGGGCGTAGCCATCTGCTTGTGATAGTAGTTCCACGGCTCGACGGAGCAGCCCTCCTGGCTGCACCAGCCGACCTCGGTGAACAGGATCGGGCGCCCCACGCTGGCCTGCCAGGCAAGGATTTCCTGCTTGATGGGCAGCCAGTTGTCGACGAGTTGCTCGACCGTCGGGCCCGGCTTGTCCGACAGCTTGTGATACGTAGTCATCCCGATGAGGTCGAGCTTGTCCCAGAACTGAATCTTGTGGTAGTGATCCCAGTTGGCCGAGTAGCCAAGCAGCCCGTCGTAGCGCTGACGCACCTGGTCGATGGTCTCGATCCATTCGTCGGTGAACTTCTCGGTGCTGACCAACTCCGAGCCTATGAGCATCGCTTCCGCGTGGTTCTCGGCCGCTATATCTGCGAAGTGGTTCAGAAAAGCCCGGTACTGCTCGAACCACTGGTCCCAACTGGCCGGCTGGATCTGGCCCCGCCATTCGCTGCCGCGTGGCTCGCTGAACAGCACGATGGGCATGAGGATCACGCGCAGCCCGTTCCGTCGTACGATGGCGAACAACTCGCGCCATTGCTTGGGGGTGGGTGTTTTCCTCTGGTCGATGTAAATGACGCCGGACGCGCCGTTCTCCATGTATCCGGCCGTCCCGAATGTCACGGTGTCGGCGCCCAGTTCGGCCACCTCGTCGATGAGGGATCCGAAGCGTTGGATGGGATCGTCGCTGGTGTCGATCTGGATGGCCAGTCCGTAGAAGGGCTTGCCGGAGGCCTGTTTCGCTTGAGCGGGTGGTACGGAGCGTGGCCCACTGTCGGTCGGCGGCGCCGAATAGCTTAGCCAGACGCATGTGGCGACAGCGATCAGAAGGACAATGACGCGCACGGCATTCATTTCTGTCGGTTTTGGGTGTTCGCAGGGGCTGCTTGGCGAAGCCCGGCACACCCGTTGTCTGCTCAATATCGTCTACACCCGCCTCGGCGCCAAGTTGCTCTGCCCGGCGCAGAACTGCGACCTCGGGCGAGGAGTCGACTTTGCCTCTGTTAGCCGTCTGCCCGTTGAGGACCCGCATTTCGGCCTTGGCAGGCTGATTGTAGGCACGACGCTGGTAGCCTGCCAGAGGACGTGCGAGACGGCTCGCCCGGTGGGTCCGGTTTACACGTAAGCCGCGACCGTCTTAGAATATACGCGGAAGCCATCTGTGTGGTAACTATGCCGCAGGACTACTATGAAACTCTGGGGGTCGGTCGCGGGGCCAGCGAGGACCAGATCAAGCGTGCCTATCGACGCTTGGCCAAGCAGTATCATCCCGATCGCAACAAGGGTGACAAGACGGCAGTTGAGCGGTTCAAGAAGGTTCGCGAGGCCTACGAGGTCCTCAGCGATCGCGACAAGCGGGCGATGTACGACCGCTTCGGGCGCGTGGATGTGGGCGCCGGTGCGACGCCAGGCGGTGGCCGGACGTATCGCTGGAGCGGCTCGGCCGGCCCCGGGGGCATGGAGTTCGACATCGGGGACCTGGAGGATCTGTTCGGGCAGGGGGCGGGGGGCCGTTCGGGTCAACTGGCCCGAGGCGCTTACCCGTTCGCGAATGCCGCGCGGCCGGACGGGTACATCCCGGCGCAAACCATCCGTCAGGCGACCGGCCCGGGCGGACAGTTCGAGAGCCAGCTTGTCCCGGCGGGCCAGATCC
>CBFCZG010000076.1:0-14694 GCA_965602375.1 uncultured Phycisphaerae bacterium
TGGGTGTTGGGCATCAACCGGATCGAGCGCAGGGCGATCCGCCTTGGAAAGCGCGAAAAGCCATTCGAGACGTTCGATCGCAGTCACGTCGACGCCGAGAGCGATCACCACCGTAAGGCGGTGGGCCACCTGGTGAGCCTGCGGAAGATCGCCGATCGCGTTACGCGAATGCCGCTGTTATCCGGAAACGCGATCGAACCTCTGCACAACGGCGAGCAGGCCTATCCGCGGATGCTGGAGGCGATCGCTCGTGCCGAGCGGTCGATCACGCTGGTCAGCTACATCTTCGACTGGGACGACGTCGGGCACAAATTTGTGGCCGCGCTCGATACGGCGGCCGAGCGAGGGGTGCGGGTGCACGTCCTGGTCGACGGGGTCGGGGTGCTGGGGTCGTTCTCGCGCATGGGTCGGCTGCTGCTGCAATCGGGGGGGGAGGTGGCGGCGTTTTTCCCGGTTCGGTTTCCCTTGGGTCGCATCCGCCTCAACCTTCGCAACCACCGGAAGATTCTGGTGGTCGATGGGAAAGTCGGCTTTACCGGTGGTATGAACATCTCGTCGCGATACCTGACCAGCGGCGCAAGCGCCAACCGCGTAGAGGATCTGCATTTCGAGTTGACCGGGCCAGTGGTGGCAGAGATGCAGCACGCATTTGTCGAAGACTGGGCGCTGGCCACTGGCGAGGTGCTGCAAGGAGAAGCTTACTTCCCTAGGCTGACGCCGATCGGACCGGCGCTGTGTCGCGGGATTTCAAGCGGCCCGGACGAGGACTTCGAGAAGATTCATTGGATTCTGCAGGCCGCTCTGACCTCGGCGGATTTCGACCTCCAGATCGCCACGCCCTATTTCATTCCCACGTCGGCACTGGTGACGGGGATGGTGATGGCTGCCTTGCGGGGTGTAAGGATCCGGCTGGTCCTGCCGTCGGTGGTGGATTACCCGTTCATGCGTTGGGCCGCTGACGCTTATCTGTGGCAACTGCTGGAGCACGGCATCGAGGTTTACCGTCGTCCGCCTCCGTTTGTGCACACCAAGCTGCTCATCGCGGATCGGAGGTGGCTGCTGTTCGGCTCGGCCAATCTGGATCCACGGAGCTTTCGCCTGAACTTCGAGTTCAACGTCGAGGCCTACGATGCGGCGCTGGCCGACCGGCTTTCAGCGTGGTTGGATGAGCGCATCGCCGAGTCGCAGCGCGTTACGCTCGAGCAGATGGACTCGCGTCCGACGTGGCGGCGCCTGCGAGACGGAGTGGCGAAGGTGTTCTCGCCGTATCTGTGAGATGTAAACAGGCAAGGTGGGTCATGACCCACCCTACGTATCTGCGACCCGGAAGGCAGGTGTGACCCACCGTACATGTCCAAGACATAAGAATGGCTGAGTAGCGCGCCGCGGCGGAGGTACAACCGCGCGGCAAGGGGAAGGATGAAAGATCATCGTGTCCCCCCGCCTCGCCGCGGCGAGACGGGCCACCCAACCAGGACTCCGGGCTCGGAGGGAGGCCATTCATGGCTCTGCGCCGTCGCAGCCCAATGCACGCAGCCCGTCGATCCGCGACAGGACTTCGTCGGCCGACAACCCAGAAGCAATGGGCAGAGCGAGTTTGTCGTTTCGTCCCATCCCTCCCTGCGCCAAGAGGTCGAACGCTTCGGCTTTTTGCCCATCGTGCGAGACACGTTGCCCCACCAGACCGATGTCGGCCACGGCGCTATGAGCGCAGCCGTTGCGGCAGCCGGACACGCAGACGACTGTGTTCGGGCCTAGCCTTTGGCTGCGTTCGGCGTGGATGCGCCGGGAAATTCGGTTGGTGTCAACCAGCCCGTACTTGCACCACCGAATTCCGGGGCAGGCTACGACGGTTGCCTGAGGCGTTGCGGGCCCGGCCAGCGCAGGGAGCGCCGCCACCGCCTCTCGAAGCTGCCCGTCGGAAGCGCCGAAGGCGACTATCTGGTGGTAGCGTGAAATGCGGAGGCAAACATCGTCCTCGCGGGCCAGACCGGCCAGGGCGTCGGCAGCGTCGGGCGACAGATCACCATTGGCGAACGTCAGGGTCAGATGCGAGGCAAACCGGCCGTTCGGTTTGGCTGGAACGGCGTGCGGACGGATGCGCTGCGATTTCGCCTTGTCGAATTCACTGGCCAGCATCGTGATGAATGTCCTGTCGCCGAGCCGCTCTCTAACGTGGCGAAGGCGGGCACGGCTCCGGTGCTTGCGGTCGCCTTGTGCAGCGAAGAGGCGCACGGCTGCCAGGGCAGCCGCTATCGCGTCCTCTGCCGGCAACCAGTCGAACAGAACGATCCCCGTACGGGGACTGGCACCTAGGGAACCGGCCCCGATCAGACGGAACCCGTACTGGTTGTTCCTGCGTCGGGCGACGAAACCGAGATCATTGATCCAGGGCGAGCCGCATGCGTCGGAGCATGAGAACGATATTTTGAATTTTCGCGGCAGCGCAAAGATAGCCTGCTGCTCATTCTGGAGCGAGTGCAGAACTTGAGCGGCCAGCGGATGGAGGTCGACCGAACCGTGCAAGAGTCCCGAGCAGGGACAGACAGTGATATTCCGCAGGCTATCGCCTCCTGCACCGAGACACGTCAGGCCGGCCTCTGCGATCATCTTCTGTGCGAGGGGCACGTGTTCGGCCTTCAGGTCGTGCAGTTCGATGTCCTGCCGGGTCGTCAGATGAAGTGGGGTGCGGGCTGTAAGCTCCCGTGCGATTTGCGCGAGGGCGTGCCATTGCTGCGACGTCAGGACACCTCCAGGAATCATGATGCGCTGCATCCACATGTTCTCTTGCCGCTGTGGGTAAAGCCCAAGCAGTCTTGCCGTTTTCGGGTCATCGGGCATGCGCTGGCAGGGGAAGATCATCCTGTCCTCGTCGTGCATAGTCGCTCCCGCCACAAGGCGGATCCTCAGATCCTTCCGTCGGGCAGCTGCAGGCGGCCAAAACGAACCTTCAACCAGAGTCGCTCGTGGAAGTAGAACGCCACGAGCTTTGCCCCCGTGTCGACCAGACCGATGGACGCGGCTACAAAGGGATTGCCGGTGACGATCCAACCGACCGAGACGGTCACGATTAGCGCACCCGTGCGCCATGTCAGCGCCTTGGCAATGGATCGCGCTCTGGTTTCCACGTCGGTCCTCTTGCGATCGCGTCGCTCAGATGCCCGCGCCGTGGACGAACTTCAAGGGGCGCGTGTGAATGCCGCACTCGCCGCCGCACTTGCTGGTCCCGATCCACCTTCCCGCACGCTCGTTGGCATCCGTTGTGATCTTGGTGCACGGGGCGCATCCCAGAGAACGGTAGCCTTCGGCATAGAGTGGGTTGACGTCCACCCTGTTCATCGCCAGGTACTGCCACACCTCCCGCTCGTACCAGATGAGTATGGGGTTGAGTTTGACCAGGTCGAGGTCGCGTTGCTCGACCTCTCTGAAATCGACGCGCGTTCTCCCCTCGGTGCAGCGCAGGCCGGTCACCCAGCACTTGACGTCCATCTCGTCGATCGCCCGCCGCGTGGGCTCGACCTTGAGAATATCGCAGCAGCGGTCGGGTGCCGTTTCATAGAGGCGATCGGGTATGCTCGCGTCATTGCTGTAGACCTTAAGTTCCGGATACCTCCTAACCTCATCCAGCATAAACTGTTTGGTCTCGGGCGGCTTGAATCGGGTGGTGACAATAAAGCCACGAATGCTCTCGCTTACCCGCTTGGCCAGGTGCCAGACGGCCACGGAGTCCTTGCCGAGGCTGTTGGCTACCACCAAGGCGTCCCCGTACTCAGCATGCGCTTGCTCGATCAGGGCTAACGACCTGTCCACCTTCTGCTTGAAGTTCAGCCCCTCAACCAATGCTTTGACGTCATCTTCAACCGCAATATGAGACATTTCTTGTTTTCTCCCGAAGATCAGCATTACGTTTGGTTGGACCGTAGAAATCGCGTGGTTTGTCCGCGGACACTTCAGATACAGTAGCTGGGCACGTACTCACTACGGCTGACGAGTTCCTCGTCGATAAGATCCTGGAACGTCGTGCCGTCGTACACCTCTGCTACCGCATCGCGTGCCCGCTTCCACATGCCCATAAACGCGCACTCCCCATAGAGCGGACAGTCCGTCTGCTTGCGCCCGGCGACGCAGCGGACCGGTCCAACCGGTCCATCAACCAGCCGAATCACCTCGCCGACCGTCAGAGCCGTTGGTGGTACGGCCAGCAGATAGCCGCCGTGGGCGCCGCGCCGTGATTCAACGCAGCCGCCTTGGCGGAGTTCGCCCAGGATCAGTTCCAGGAACTTCGGCGGAATGGCCTGGGCTTGGGCGACCTCGCCGATGGTGGTCGGACGGTGAGCCGATCGCTTCGCCAGTTCGAAAAGCGCCCGTAACGCATACTGACATTTCTGTGAGACGTTCATCTTCGCAAGCCTCAGATACCCTATTAACTTGATTGGAATAATGGGGTATGCTGTTGGACTTGTCAAGCGGTTTCTGAAGATCTCGTGGAAGACCCCCAGTGACAGCGGCTCGTGAATGGGCGCAAGTGATGTATTAACAAAACATTAGGGAAGATACGAGCATCGTCCCCTGCCATGGCAGAAATGCTTGCGGCTGGCGGATGTGGCGTGGCTGCCCTCCATGTGCGAGCCGTGGCAGACGGTTGCCCTGCCGGATCTCGTGAGGCTGAGGAGCGGAGGGCTGGGAACCGGCGAAGTGGACGATGGCCGCGGCGCCGCTTATCACAGTTCGAAGTCGGCGATGACGGGGAGATGGTCGCTGGCGACCCGTGCGAGCTTCAGGCGGCTGCGTCGGACCCGGTGCAGCTGGAGCCGGCCGCGATAGAACACCTTGTCGAGCCCGCTACTGGGAGCGAAGCTTGGGTAGGTTTTGATCGACCATCGCGAGCCGGGTCGTCGGTTGGTGGCGCAGCGGAAGCGGGCGGGCTCGAAGTAGCGTCGCTTCAGCAGTCCGGCCCAGTCGTTCATATCGCCGGCGACGATGCACGGTGTGTCTTCGGCCAGATGTGCGATGTCGTGCGCGGCAAGCAGCCGCTCGATCTGCCGCCGACGGAGTTTGGCGACCAGGCTGAGGTGGACGTTGAAGATCTCGACCGTTCGCTCGTGGCGCCCCGACATGACTCGAACGCGGGTGTGCTGGGCGCCGCGGCGTTTCCGCCGTCCGATGGTCAGATCGATGTTGCGCTGCCGCCCGAAGGGGTGGCGCGACAGCGTGGCGTTGCCATACTTGCCCCGCCTGAGAAACACGTTGATGCCGACGGCGCGATACTGGTACTGCACCTGGCGGGCCAAGTACGAAGCCAGATCGAGGTAGCCCGACCTGGGCACGCCGCGATCGACTTCCTGTAGCAGCACGACGTCGGCGTCGTATCGGGCCAGGATGGTGACGATCCGCCGGGGATCGAACTTGCGGTCGGTCCCGATGGCCTTGTGAATGTTGTATGTCAGCACGCGAAGTTGCATCAGGAAGTATTATACGCTTGGCACGCCGGTCGCATGGTGGGCGGCTACCAGCTATGCGCGTTGCTGTGGAGCGGGCGTCCCGCCGCCAGCGCCTCGGTGGTCGTCTGCCGAGAGAGCCCCAACAGCTTGATGCCCCGGTCGACCGTATTGCGGAAGATGACCTCCATGTCGTTGTACTCCGGCTGCGACATGGCGACAGCCGTCAGGCCCGGCATGTGCGACATCGACTCGATGTAGTGATCGCCCCGGCCACAGAAGTGAATCGCGCCTCCGCCGAAGGTGTCGAGTATTCGTTGGTCGTAAGGCCTGATGAACTCGTCGAACATCTGCGGTGAGAGATTCATGGCCGAATCGTCGCGGAGCATGACCTGCCCCTTCTGGAGCATCGCCCAGTGGACCGATTGGCCGTTGGAGGGCGGCACGATCTGCTGCCAGGCCTGCATAAACCGGATGTAGGTTTCGGTGACCAACTCCAGCAGCGTATGGACCCGGTCGGGCATGTCGACGATGTCGAGGAACAGGCGGCTGCCCCAGAGCAGCTCGACGACGTCCATCGGTCCCTGTAGATCGGGGTGGTAGATGTGGACGTGCCGGCCGATGGCGGGGTAGCGCCGGGCGATGTCCACGAAGCACTCGGCCATCTCCAGCACCTTGCCGCCCAGCGCCTGACGCAGTTCGGGCACGCCGCGGTCGAGCCGCGCCTTGATGGCGTCGGGATCGTTGAGCGGCTTGTTGGTGGGCAGGGTGTTGGCCTGTTCGTCCATGACGAACATCTCGACGCCGAACAGTGAAGGCAGGATGCCCGTGCCGTAGTTTGCTCGCACGCAGAGAATCGCGCCACTCCCGGATGCCACGGCTTCGGAGCACATGCCGAACTGCTGCAAGGCCATTCGATCGAAGTCGTCGAGCGCTTCGTTGATGCTGACCTCCGGCCAGTCGAGCTTCGGGGCGAAGGCCTTGCCGCGAGCGGGTGAGAACAGGTCGCCGTCAAAGGCTCCTTCGACGAAATCCGACCACTGCGCGTACAGGTCCGACTCTGCCGAAGGGTCGATCCGTCGCTCCAGATCTTCGAGGTGTTTTTCGATCATGATTGCTTCACTTTCCCGCGCCGCACAAGGGCGCGGCTTCGGTGTTGCGGCGCCGCCTGTGCCTAGCTCGCCTCAAGTTCGCGCATGATGTACTGGTAGAGCGGGGCAAGCGTATCGCGGTGCATGCCTTCGAAGTAGAAGCCCACGCCGCCGAACACCTTGGGGATGCGCGTGGCCATCGACTTCTGATCGCGCATATAGTAGTAGTAGCGGCCTTCGTCGCGGGCTTCGTCGTCGAACACGAAGGGGCGTATGTCGAAGACGCCGGTCCACAGCCCGTTGGGCGTCTTGCCCACGTTGGCGGCCATCGAGACGGCCTTGAGCACCACCTCGGGGCCCATGATGGCCGTGCCGATGTTGAGGATGACGCCTCCTTCGGTGAAGCGGCACATGTGTTCGGCGAACACCAGGAAGTCGGCGCCGCTGGTGGCGCCTTTGACCTCACCGTCGTAGCTGGCGTGCTGATCGATGATGTCGGTGCCCATCATCGTATGCACGCACACCGGGATGCCCTTTCGGTAGGCCGCCGCCAGCACGCACGAGTCGGCGTACGGGAAACCGTCGTACGGCTTGAGGTACTCGCCGGTGTCTTTGTGGTTCTGGAAGGTGCGGTCGATCACGGCCTTGCGAAACTCGGCGTCGCAGAACAGCCGCCCCATGCACTCGCCGAAGCCCAGGCCGCGTTCGCGTCCGACGATCAGCGCGTAGTTGAGGTACGCACCGGTCTCGAACGCCATGCCAAAGTCGCCCTTGGGCAGCGCGTCGCGCACCGATTCGGACGACGCGCCGATCAGCGCCAGTTCGAAGGAATGGATCGCGCCTGCGCAGTTCGTCGCGTACAGCGTGACGATACCGCGCTCGATCAGATCGATGATGATGGGGTTCTGCCCGTTCTTGATGGGATGGGCTCCCGAGATGACCGCCACCGGCTTGTGCTCGCGGGCACACTGCACGATGTAGCGGGCCAGCTCGGCAAGGCCGGCGGACTGATCGATACCCTCGCCGCGAACGCCGTTGCGGAACCACGGTGCGTTGCTCCATTGGATGTCCGATTGCCGCAGCCTGGTCACGTCGACGAAGTTGTCGACCTCGACCTTGTTGGGCCGCGAGCGCAGCGGATACGTCCGCACACCTGAAGCATCGAACAGCTTATAGGAGCCTTTATATTGCATGACCGTTTCCTGGCTGGATGAACCTCTTCAAGGCCGGGTACGTGTAATCGGGTAAAATATAATTGGTACCCAGCTCCTTGTGCAACTGTCGCTGGCGGGCCGCATCGTCGGGGAGTCGGCTCATCACCACCGAGCCCATTTGGGCTCCGGCGCGGATCTCCGACCGTCCGTCGCCCAGCACGAGGATCGTCGTTGGATCCATGTTCTCCCGCTCGCACAGCTCCTTCATCACTTCGTCTTTGGGCAATTTACGATCCCAGCTCGAGCCGTGCAGGGCCTCGACCATCTGCCCCGGCCCGATCGCAAAGCCCAGCGCCTTCACCTCCTCGTACATGCCCCCGTCTTCGTAGATCACCGCACCGGTAACGAAGTAGTTGACGCAGCCGATCTCGTGCAGATAGCTGACGAACTCGTACGAGCCCGGGACGCGCCAAGCCTGTGGGTCCTTCCAGGCGGCGGCTGTGTTCCGGTCGCGACTCGCACCGTTGAGGATGGTTTCGTAGAGCCGGAACAGCCGCGGCGTTCGCTCGGCGATGAACGCACGCAGACCTTCGGGCTCGTGAATATCGTCGAAGCGCTCCTGTCCCTGCCACATGCGCTGAATGATCTGCGAGTTGTTCCGCCGTTGCTCGTCGCCGAGTGACAGGCCCGCGTCCGGCGGCACGTTGCCCAACTCGATCGCCCGTCGAATGCCGTATTCCATCTGCGTCAGCGCCGACAGGCCCGCCGACTCGATGCAGAAACGGTCGGTTTCCTCCAACGCCTTCGCGCCGACCTGCGAGATGAGCTTTTCGCGATTTTGCTGCGAGTCGAAGTCCTCGCGCAGGCCGCAGGTCATCGCCCAATGAATCGTCAGGCTCATCACGGGCGGCCAGTCGCGGATCAGGCTGTGCGTGCCGTCGATGTCGTGGATCACGTGCGTGATCCGGCGCCGCCCGACAGGCCGAACGATCTCGATATTGCCCGGGTCGGCCTGGAGCGTTGTATCGTCAAGGATCGCCATCGCGTCCGATCTCCGCGGTCAGCCGTAGACGTATGTAATCTCGATGTTCAACGTGTCCACGTCAGCCAGGTCATCCACTTCGGCTCTTGCGGCCTGCTGACCGTTGATCTTCACTCGGGTTTCGCGCCTGGTGTCGCCTTCCTGCTCTCTGGCTATGCATACGGTAAGAGGAATCTGTCGGTAACCGCCGTTCGGCAGCGCGTAGTGAATGACCCGCCTGAACCGCAGCGCGTCGCGAATCTCGGCGGACAGGTTCGGCTCGATGCTCACCGAGGGCACGCGCTCATCATGCAGGGCCAACTGGAGCCCCACGATGCTCTGGAGCACCTCGACGATCCAGTCGACCGACCCCGACAGCCCGAAGTACATGCCTTTGCCGAAATGCGGATCGTCCTTGTCGGAGGCGTAAGAGGTGGTCGGCGATTCGAACGGCCCCCAGATCGATTCATCGCGCATGGCCGACATGATCGGCTTGAACTGCTGCCAGACCGTATCGACTTGATCCGGCAAGTCGAGGCGGAATCGGTGCATGAAGACCTGGCAGTGGTGATATTCGCCGTTCTCGGCGCATCCAGTAGGCACGATGCCCATCCGTCCCACCCTCGCCAGAGAATTGCGATTGTTGGCAAACGGCGTGGAAAACATGACCAGGCCGAGTTTGAGGTCGAAGAACAGCTCGTTGGTCGTCTTCAGCAGTTCGGCGATCATCGACTCGGTGCCTGGGACGGGTTTGAGGTAGTCTCGCTTGGTGTTGAGCATGTGCAGACAGAAAGCGTTGGCCGCCAGATCGCGTCGCCGGATGCCGTCGAAGTCGATTCCCCGCATCGACCCCAGCGTGTAACCGATCTCGCCCTGCTCGTAGTCCGGCGTCGACCCGTCTGCCTTCAACTCGTGGATGACCGAGATGAATCCGGGCATGCACTGGTCGTCTCGCTTTTCCCACGCCCACTTGACGATGTTCTCGCGCAGTCGGCCGGCGAGTTGCCTGAGGTGGTCGACCCGCTTCGGCAGGTCGGGGTCGGCGAGCTTCTTGCGGAGGCTGGGAACGTCGAGGATGTCGATCATCTGCACGAGGCATTGGAACAGATGGGCCGACAACCTGGCCTGCACGCCTCGCCCGCAGCCTCGCGTCTTGTCGTCGCCCACCGCCGACGTGCCGAACATGTCGATCGGGTCGCACCAGTCGCCGTAGAGGATTTGCGCCATACCGTACGGCGTGTCATTCATCAACCGCTCGAAACTGGCGAAGACCTCGAGGATCACCTCCAACACCGTGAAGGTCCGATCGCAGCCGACGATGCTCGAGGTCTCCGGGTGGTCGGGATCGGTCAGGCGAATGCTCTTGACCGTCTCGAAGAGGATGCTCACATCGCCCGTCTCGCGGATGTACATGGCCGTCGAGTTGATCAGCCACAGCGGGCTGTCGGCGTAGGGGCGATTGTCGTTGGGCACCTCCTGGCGGCGGTCGTCCCATCGGCTGGGGAACTGGCGCGGAAACAGGCCGTACAGCTTCTGGGGCAGCGTCAATGGCTTGCTGTTGTCGGGCGGATTGCCGTCGGTGACGTACATGAAGCTCATCGCGTGGACCAGGTCGGCCCGCACGCGCCCGGGGTCCTCCTTCATCTTGGGCCACATGTCCTGGCCCCGATCGCGGGTGCCCAGCTCGATTCCGTTGGCCAGTGTCGCGCCGTGAGCGCGGCAGTTCTCGTACAGTTCCTTCACACCGGTCCACACCGAGTTGGCGTACTCGGCCGCGACCCGCTGGTGGGGCATTCGCAGTTCGAAGTAGGGCGTGTGCTCCTTCTGTGTCGATGCTCGGGCCGTCTCGACGATCTCGCTTGCGTCGGGCGTGCGGGAAACCACAAGTTCGGCCGCCGATTGGAATGCCCTGGCCATCGCCGTGTAGGAAGGCTCGTCACAAGCCAAGCGGTCGCGGAACTGCTCGGTGACCTCCTCGTCCATCAGATACAGCAGGCTTTGCTCCAGCCACGCGTCCTGTCCGGCCGCAAGCGTGAGCGAGAATTGATTGGCTGCAATCGCCGCCGTCGAAAAGTGATTCAGTCGGCTGCCCGCACCGCCCTTCAGCATCGCGCCGGTGCGAACGGCCTCGGGCATCGTGCACGAGACCGACGTATCGCCGACGAACGTGCCGTAGTCGCACGTGGCCTGTTCGGCGGTCAGACGGCTCGGCCGGCAGGAAACGCGTTTGATCTGGAGGATGTTGGTGTACGGCACGGTGGCGGCCACCACCAGTTCGGTGGGCGTGACCGGCAGCCCGTTATCGTACCACAGTTCCTTGTTGTACACGAACCGCTGCGTGCCGTGCAGGTTGAAGTAGGTCCACAGGCGACCGGTCAGCTTCGTCTTGCCGGTGTTGCGGAGGTACACGCAGCGCGTAAGCGCCGGTCCATGCGGTGTGTAGGTGAGCGCGCATCGCACGGCCGTTTCGTAGGCGGTGTCGGCGTCGGGCTTGAACCAAGCGCCATACCACATTGCCCGCTGGGGGTCGCCGAGTTTGACGATCTTGATCTTCTCGACTCGGCAGCCCGGTATGCTGCGCGGGTTGATCAGCGAGGCGATCTGCCGGTCGCCGTCGACCGCGACGTCGAGCCAGACGTTCTGGGACGGCACGCCGATCTCACGCTTCTCGTTGGTATCGAAGTGACCGTCGAGCACGCGCACCTGGAAGCCGCCGGCCAGTTCGACCGTCAGACCCGTCGATCCGTTGGACATGAACGTCGCCGTCGCGTTCGACTGGCTGTCGACCAGCACGGACGGGCAGTTGATCGGGTGAGCGTGGTAGATGACCTCGCCGTTCGGCCCGTAGCCGCCCAGAGCGTTGACGTGTTGATCGACGGGCAGGTCAAGGATGCGCTGTGCCTGCTCGCAAAAGGGTAAGCTGTGCAAGTCTGTGTTTGTCGCCATCGTGCTCCTCGAAAGTGCGGTGCGTCTTGCAGGCCGGACATCCGGTCGGTCGCACGGCGCCGGGGAACAGCACTCTCTGCCGGCGTCGCCGATCTGGGGCCTGTGGTATGCGTTCGGCCGCGATGAGGCGTTTTGTCGGCGGCAGCGCCGCGACCCCATCGGCCGATCCAAGCGCAGCGAACAAAGATAGCTCAAGGCTTCGGCGCCCGCAACCGGAGCGGGTGAGCATCTCTTAGATCGCTCGTAGAACCGAATGGCCAAAAGCGGCCGCTCCGGGTGATGAACCGGCGAAAACCCGTTTCGGTCGGCCGGACTGCTGCGCATACCGTTCGGCCACGGCCTGCACGGTTTGGTCTGCATCGCGGCGGCCCAGTATGGCGACCGTGCCGCCGCTGCCCCCGCCGGTGATCTTGGCTCCGTAGAGCCCCTCTTTCGGACCTGCCTGGCGAACCAGCTCTACCAAAAGATCTGTACCCTCGGAACCCAACCCGCATGCTGAGTAGCTGGCGTGTGATGCGTACATCAATTGCCCCAGTTCGACCAGATGGGCTTCGTCTGCGGGGCCGGCCAGCAGCTCGGCAAAACGCTGCACGCGAGCGTGCTCGTAGATCGGATGCGCGGTGGGTACGCGGACGACATACTCGCGGTCGGGCTGTACGCGCGTCACCGGGTCGCTCGTGCCGCCGTAGCGATCAAGAAACGCCCGGCCGCCCATGCGTTCGGGAAGCTTGTCTGCAAAATCCTTCTCAAAGCGATCAGGTCCGACGTTGGCCAAGTACCCGCCCCAGAACTGATCGTCTATCCCCACCGGTTCGCCGGGTTCGACGGGCAGGCCCGCCAGATCGGCAATTATGCGATGTCCCATGAAAGCCCCGACCCGCACCGAACCATAGTCGGCACCCGCCACGCAGTGTCGCAGCCCCGAGTCGACACCCCAGAGCCGTACCTCGTCGGGAACGCCCACCATGTCCTCTAGCTGCGCCGGCTGACAGAGCAGCGCCAGCAGGCGATCGCGCAGCCCGCACGCCGCCGTCATCTGATCCATCACGCCGCATGGGGCGCCGACCACGAGATTCTCGACCTGCTGACATAGCAGCGCCGTCTCCGACGGATCCAGCGCCACGCCGAACGCGGCGGCCACCGCCTGCATCGCAGCCACCTCTAGCGCGGCCGACGAACTCACCCCGGCGCCTTCCGGTACGTCCGAGTCGATCAACATGCGAACGCCCTGGTCAAACCGCACACGACGTTCGCGCATGAGCACCAGCAGCGTACCGGCCACGTAGGCCGCCCAGTGTCGCTTCGGGTCCCGCCGAAAGTAGTCCCGCGCCTCGGCATACTCGATGGGCCCGTCGGTCCGCTCGAAATCGGACAGCGGCATCTCAAAGTCAGGCGCCCGATCGTTCCCATCCGCCCCCAGGCTGACGATTCGCACCACGCGGGCCAAATCCTTCTGAAGCGCCACGAGCGTGGCCTCGGCCGTGGGCATCTCGAGCACCAGCGAGCCGGAGTAATCGGCGATTCCACCCATTACGTCCAGACGCCCGGGCGCCCGGGCGACCACCAGATCGGCCTGCGGGTCGAACAGACTGCGAGCCTGCGGCGTGGGGTCGTCGGCGAGCCCGTTGAGCGTCTCGACAAAGCGCTCGACGTCGGCGAGTTCGTCTGAACAGCCGCTGACAATGCGATACATGATCCCTCCCCTAAGAGGCCCGGCGTATCTTACCTGTTTCGGCTGGGGGTGTACTACCCGCCTTCCGGTGCTGCGGCGATCGACGCATCCGATTGGAATAAACCCGGGGCCAGGCTATCATCGTGCCGAACGCAGATGACACCTATGGACGAGCGAGCCGTGTCGAGCCCGGACCCCATCAAGGTATACGACGCACGCTGGGAGATCGACGATTTCTCCGATCAGCAGGTCCGCCGCCTGTTCGAGGCGACGCTGATCTACGCTCGCCGGTTGCGGGTCGACACGATCACCATTGCCCGCGACGCCCGCCTGCATGTCGGGCACGTTGCCCAAATCGCGACGGACGAGGCGCTGCGGGCGGGCTTTCGCGTCTTCCTGCTGCCCGACCCGGTCAGCACGCCCTTAAGTTATTTCGCCACGCTCCACGTATCGCAGCGGCACCCAGCCACCATGGGTCTCACGGTTACCGCCTCGCACAACCCCGCGCGGTACGTCGGTGTGAAGTTCACCGTGCCGGTGGTTCGTGCAATCGGGTTGGACTGCGGACCGCAGGGCGGCCTGACCCGTGTGCGACAGATTTACCACAACGACGAACGACTGCCCGCCGGTCCGGGCGGAGTGCTGCACCGGCTGGACCTGAAGCGCGAGTATATCGACTTTTCGATGCGACAGGCGGGCGTGGCCGAGCAGGATCTGTCCGGTATGAGCGTGGTGCTCGATGCGTTCCACGGATCGGCCGGCCCGGAGCTATTCGAGGCCCTGCAGCGTGCCGGCGCCCGCGTCGAGCCGATTCGCATGGTACCCGACGGCAACTTCCCCACCGGCTCGCCCAACCCGACCAGTCGCGGCAAAATGGACCGAGCGATCGAGCTTGCACAGCAACGTCGGTGTCAGGTGGTGCTCGGCGTAGACGGCGACGGCGACCGTATTGTTTTCGGCGACACGCGGGGCGTCTATAGCGCAGGTTTTGCAGCGATCGCCATCCTAAGCGCCGCCGGACTGGCCGGCTCTCCCGATGGCCCTTGCCCGGTGCTGTACGACCCGAAGGTGAACCCGCTGGCTTTGCGCGAATGGACGAAGCTGGGGATTCGCCCGGTGCTGTTTCGCAACGGACACTCGCAGATTAAGGATTACATGCAGCAGATCGGCGCCGCGGCGGCGGCTGAGGAGTCGGGCCACCACTACCATCGCATCGTCATGGGCGAGCACACCGTCTGCTGCGAGAACTCGGTGATGACGGTGCTGCTGTTTCTTCGCGCGGTCAGCAGGAATCCCGATTGGCTGATCGAGTTGCGGCGGCTTCAGGATGGCGTGAGCACGACGGCTGAGTTCAACTACAAGTTCGAAAGCG
>CBFCZG010000077.1:0-14535 GCA_965602375.1 uncultured Phycisphaerae bacterium
CATCGACATCGCCCGGCAGCGGCGCGGACGGGCCGTGGCCGGCCTGGCGGTGGGAGAGGGGGTGGTGATCGGCCTGTTCGCCGCCATCGCCGCGCTGAGCAACTCCCTGGTGGCGCTGCCCTACTGACGGTGTTGTCCCATTTCGTCGAGGCGGCTATGGTGGGGCTGGTACGATGGGCCTTCGTCGGCGTTGGCTCGGGACGTCCGGAGCCATGGGGGCGATTCGCCCTTGCCAACCCCAGCAGCGGGGCGATAATGGCCGATCCTGCCCCACGGCGGTCGTGGGGCGGATGCACCCGGGTGTTCTCGTCGAGTCAGCTCGCCCCGGCCAGCATAACTCGCGAATCCGGTTGGGTGTGTATGGCACGTCAGTAGTATTCGTCTGTTTGTGAGATGGACCTATGAGTGATGAAGTAGTGACGGAGCCGCAGAAGGACAAGTGCTCCATCAACGGCCTGACGTACACCAAGATGGGCCTGATCGCCCTGTTCGGATGGTTGCTGTGGGGCGATTTTTGCTTCTCCATGATGGAGATTCTCAAGCCCAAGCTGCTGCCCCTGCTGCTGCAAAAGGAATCCTTCGGTCTCAACGCCAGCAGTTTTGCGTTCATGATCATGTTCGGCACGATACCGGGCATTACCGGTATCCTGATCGGTCCGGCCGTCAGCTTCAAGAGTGATCGTTACCGCGGTCGGAAAGGCCGACGTATTCCGTTCATCACGTGGACCATGGTGCCTCTGGTTCTCAGCCTGTTCGGTATCGGCCTCGGTACGCATATTCGCGACTTTCTGGCGGGCACTTGGTACAGGCCTCAGACCGTTACGGTGAGGGCCCCCGGTGACGCCGCGGACGAGGGCGCCCACACTTCCGTCATCACATATAAAGTTACGAGCACTGGTCCGGTGTACGACGGGATTGCGGTGAAAGACTTGTCCATGGCGCTTGAGTACACGAGTCCCGTTAACATCAGCCAAAGCGACAAAGCAACCGAAGTCGACGAGACCGGGCCCTACTGGGGTCTGTTTGGGCCTTCTTGGGACACGTACACCGTCGTTCTGCGAAGCAAACCGACGGCGGATGTGACGATCACTGCTCATCCGGACCGTCAGGTTGACTTGGGCGAGGGACCGGGCGCAGCCATTAGCTTGACGTTCACCGCGGATAACTGGGACTCGTCCCAGAAAGTGACAGTCCAGGCCGTCGACGATGAAGCACCGGAGGGTCCCCACAAGGCAACGATCACGCACACCGCCGCCAGTGCCGATCCGACGTACAACGGTGTTGCGATCGATGATCTCGTTGTGGACGTGACCGACAACGACCAGGCCGGCGCGACCATCAGCGACACCCGCGACGAGACAGAGGTTCGTGAGTTCGGGACGACTTCGGACAAGTACACCGTCGTCCTGGACACCAAGCCGACAGCGGATGTGACGATCACCGCCACGCCCGACGTGCAGACCGACCTGGGCGCCGGCCCTGGCAAGCCCGTCACTCTGACATTCACGCCCCGCAACTGGGATTCGGTTCAGACAGTAAACGTCACAGCCGTCGACGATTCCGTGCCGGAGGGTCCGCACGAGTCAACGATCAGGCACACCGTCACCAGCGCCGACTCCGCGTACAATGGCATCAAGGTCGATGACCTCGTGGCGCAGGTGGCGGACAACGACCGTCCTGAATTCATCATCACCGAGAGCAAAAAGGATAAGGATAGCCCAGAATCAACCGACGTTCGCGAGAATGGGACGTCGTCGGATAGATACACCGTCGTTCTGGGAACTGTGCCGACGGCGGACGTGACAATCACCGTCACGCCCGATGCTCAGACGGACCTGGGCGAGGGGCCTGGCGAGGCCGTCGAGCTGACGTTCGCCCAAGATGATTGGGATGAGCCTCAGACGGTAACGGTCACCGCGGTCGACGATGACGCGTCCGAGGGGCCCCACGTCTCGACGATCACGCACACCGCGACCAGCGCTGATCTCACGTATAACGGGATGGCCATCGATGACGTTGTGGCGAACGTGGCCGACAACGATCGTCCCGGCATCACCATCACCAGGACTGACGACGAGAAGGATCCCACCAAGCATACCTACGCCGTCGTCCTGGACAGCGAACCGGCGGAAGATGTGGCAATTGCTCTCGCCCCCGATTCTCAGACCGATCTGGGTGCCGGATCGGGCGAGCCCCTTACCCTGACCTTCCGTCCTCCGCAGATCGGCCTGTGGGGCTTGGATCCCATTGCGATCACGGTGCTGCTGATCGGCGTGTTCGTCGCGATATTCCACTGCATGGACGAGTTCGTCAATTGCGTGTACTGGTATTTGTTTGCCGATGTGGTCCCCGAAGCGTTCATCGGGCGATTTGCCGCGTTGTTCCGGCTGGTGGGGGTTGGGGCAACCTCGCTGTTCATGTTGTTCATTTTTCCGTACGCTGAAACACACTTCAGTCACATCTTCTTCGGCATCGGGCTGCTGTACCTGTTCGGCTTTGGCCTGATGTGCACAATGGTCAAGGAAGGCGAGTACCCGCCGCCCGATGACATCGGCGAGAACCCAGGCGTTCTCAAGCAAGCCAAGATCTATGTTACCGAGTGCTTCAGTCACAAAATTTATGTGAACCTGTTCCTGTACTCGATTTTCTCATACATGGGAATGATTCTCGCCTTGGCCAATGTGGTGATTTTTCACACGGACGGCATCGGGCTGTCGCTCGACCAGATAGGCAAGGTGATCGGCATCATCGGGATCGCGACGGCGATTCTTGCCTACCCGTCGGGGTGGCTGGTCGACAGGTTCAATGCACTGCGTGTCACGCTACTGATGGTTTTCCCGATCTTGGCCTTTCAGGCCGTGAGTTTCTTCTTCATGAGAGATTTCCCCTCATTCGTGGTACTTGAAGGCGGCAAGGCTGTCTTTATGTCGCTCATTGGTGCGGCGATGTATCCTATGCTCATCGTGGTCTTTCCCAAGGACAAATTCGGGCAGTTCTCTTCCTGTAACGGAGCCATGAGGTCGGTGGCCATGATGTTTGCAGCACCGCTGTTGGGTCTCATCCTCGACCGTCTGACTCAGGGAGGAGCCGACAAGTTCGCTTTCCGTTGGACCTACATGTTGGGGGCGATCTGTTACGCCTGTGCCATTTTCTTCCTGTACAACGTGTATGTGATCTGGAAGTCGCGCGGCGGCACGAAAGGCTACGTTGCGCCCGGGTCGGCCCTGGAGAAGCAACAGCTGGCCAAAGCCGCCGCCGAGCAGAGCGCCGGAGCAAAGGACGAAGGCGAAACGAATCGTTAGCCCGTGGGCTGGAAACGGGGCTTGGTGTCTGTTAGCCTTGGCGATCGCAGGCTGGACGTGGCATCGCGATGGCACAGACCGAATCACTGCTGCGGGCGACACGCAAGAACTGGCCGGCGTACCTCTACCTGTTGCCGGCGGCACTGGTTTTCACGGCCTTTGTGCTTTATCCGATCGGCCGAGCGGCCGTCTGGAGCTTCACCGACCTTTCGCTGCTCGATCCGGGCGGCGCCCGATATGTCGGCTGGGACAACTATCGAGCAATCCTTTCTGATCAGGAGGTGGGGCTCGATCCCCAAACATGGGCCGACTGGCGTTCGATGTTCGGCGCCGCGGACGATCCGGCCCGCCCCACGTGGAAGCGCTGGCTGACGTTCGACTGGCCCGGCGGGGCCGTGTGGAACACCGTCAAGTTCACCGTGCTCTTCCTGCCTCCGTTTGTGATCGTCCCGTTGATCATCGCGGTCATGCTGAACCAGGTGCGGACCGGCTCGGTGTTCCTGCGGACGGTCATCTTCATCCCGGTCATCATCTCGGTCGCGGTCGCCAGCGTCATCTGGATCATCCTCTACAACCCGAACTACGGCATATTCAACCTTGCGATCGGCTTGGTGCGAGACGCCCTCAATTGGGTCGTCGGCCTGGTCAGCAGCAACGACGCCTACTTCACGTTCAACGGTCCGAATTGGCTGGGCGACCGGCTCTGGGCGATGCCCGCCATCGCCTTCATGTGCTTCTGGAACGGTATGGGGCTCAACGTGCTGCTGTACCTCGTGGGCCTGCAACGCATCGACACCGAGCTTTACGAGGCCGCCGTGGTTGACGGTGTAACGGCTCGCCAGCAGTTCCTGCGTATCACACTGCCGCTGCTTCGACCGACGACCTACCTGGTGGTGCTGCTGTCGTTGATCGGCGCGCTGCGGGTGTTCGGGCAGATGTGGATCATGACCGAGGGCGGGCCTCAAAACAGCACGGTCAGTTATGTGATGTATCTCTACCGGGTGGCGTTCCATCCCACGCGAGACTTCGAGTTCGGCTACGCGTCGGCGCTGGCGTTCGTGCTGGCGGCCGTGATCTTCGTGTTGACGGCGTGCACCCAACGGTTCAGTCGGGCGGTGGAGCAATAGGATCATGACGGTCGGCAAGAGGCCCATCATCTCCTATACGCTGCTGATTGCCATCGCGATCGCAGGCATCATCCCGTTCACATGGGTGATTTACGGCTCGTTCATGCCTCGGTCGGACATCGACGCGGGTCGCCTCTGGCCGTCTGCCGGTGCCGAGGGTTTTACGCTCGAAAACTATCGTCTGACGTTCGACAAGCTCCAGGGCTTCGATCTCTACTATCGAAACAGCCTGCTGCTGGCCGTCGGCGGCACGTTCCTTGTGCTGCTGGCCGGGTCGCTTGCGGCGTTTGCGTTGGCACGCTTTCGGTTCCTCGGCAACCGGCTGATCTTTTTGATCTTCCTGTTGACGATCATGGTGCCCGCCGAGGTGACGCTGATGGGCCAGTTCGATCTGCTGCTGGCGACCGGCCTGTACAGCACGCTGACGGGCCTGTGTCTCAGCTATGTGGCGGGCAACTTGGTGCTGACCATCTTCCTTATGCGCAACGTCTTTGCCGGCATCCCGAACGACGTGATCGACGCGGCCGCCATCGACGGGGCCAGCCGCTGGCAGGTTTTCTGGCAGGTGTGCATGCCCATCGGCGCCAACGGGCTGTCCGCCTGTGCGATCCTCACCTTCCTGAACATCTGGAACGAGTTTACCTTCGCCCTGACGATGACGGTGAACGACAGGTCGATGACGTTGCCCGTGGGCATTACGCTGCTGCAGGGCCAGTGGTCGGTTACGCACACCGGCGCGCTGTTTGCCACGGTGATGATGAGCTTCGTTCCGATGGCCCTGGTGTTTATCGTCCTTCAAAAGTACTTCGTGCGCGGCCTGACGGCCGGTGCGGTGAAGGGATAGGCGATGCTCCGGTGGATCTGCGCCATCATGCTCCTGCTTATTGTCGCCGGCGTTGTGGCCGAGCAGTACGTCGTGCATACCGGCAGAACCGTTACCGGCAAGCCGGTCGTGCGGGTGGCGTGCGCGTCGTGGCAGATGGGTGAGATGCCGTTCGAGCCGTTCATCGAAGCCTATCGCCAGACCCATCCCGAGGTCGAGGTCGAGCTGGCCATTCTCCCGGACGACTCGAACAACAAGCTGGTCATGCTCTGGCAGCACGACCAGACGCCATACGACGTGCTCATCGCCTACGCCGACGAGGAAATTCACACGTTCATCCGCCAAGGACTGCTGGCCGACGTGTCCGACTATCTCACGCCCGAGCAGATGGCCACGTTCGTGCCCGCCAGCATGGCCGGATCGACCGTGGTCGGCTCCGACGGCAGGCCGCGGCGGTACATGGTGCCCTTCACCATCGAAATGATGACGCTGAACGTGCAGGCTCATCTGCTGCGCCAGCGCGGTCACACCAAGCCGCCCGCGACGTGGGACGAACTGCGTCGTATGGCTGCCGACTGCAAAGGGTTCGAATCGGCAGGGCGAACCGTCTGGCCGATGGCGTGTGATTTCGGGCAGGGATTCTTCTTCGGCCAGAACTACTACATCCCGCTGCTGGCAGCCTTCACCGAGGGGCAAATCGCCGATGCTGAAGGACGCCTTGTGATCACCGGCCCCCAGGCCGAGCGAGCCTTCGCCGAAGCCAAGCAGTGGTACCTCGACGGTCTGGTCAGCGAGTCGGCGAAAATCTTCGAGCAGGCCGATCGTGACTTCATGGCTGGTCTGGCGGTCATCTACCCGCACTGGCAAAGCCGGTCGGCCTACGCCCAACTCGAATTTCCGGATGCCGAGTTCGTTCCCTGGCCCGTGCCCGGCTCCGATGTCGCCGGCTCACTGGTCAGTTGCTACGGCGCGATCGTGCCCAAGGCCAGCCGTGTCAAAGAGCAGGCCGTGCAATTCGCCTACGAGTGCCTGTCTCAATGGATTCAGCCGGCCGTCGCCGCCACGGGCAAGATGCCGCCGGTAAGCAACGTGTACGAATACGGCTTCGACAAGATTCCGCCGTGGTTGCAGAAGCTGCAGGAACGATTCGCGGGCGAGAGGCCCGACTGGCTCGAAGCCGTCGAGAATGTCTACACCCAGGCCAAGCTGCCGCAGTGGATGATCGACCTGCGCCCTGCCCTGGAGAAGGGCTACAGTTTCCCCGACAAGTTGATGTGGCCCAAGGTCAACCACGAACTGGCCATCGAATTCCAGCGATATCTCGATGGCATACACGCCACCCCGGCCGACGCACTAACCGCCCTCAAGAAGAGCGTCGACGCCATGTACGAGCGCCGCCGCGAGCGCGAAATGTGAACCCGCCCAGGACGCAGGCACGCTCGGTTGCCGTCCGCCAGTGCCCAGGACGGCGTACCGTCGGGAGAACCCGTCTTCCAGCCAGAAACTAGGTCTGTGCCTCGACCAAGCGACACAGCCCTGCATTAGCCGCCAACTCGAACAGCGCCAACAGGTTGGTTGGCGGCTTATCGCCTAACTCCAGTTGCACCAGCTCGGCGATCTGCGCGACCGTCCGCTTGCCGTCGGCCCAGTACCAGGCGCCGTTGTACCGTTCGCTCCAGCGCGGCGAGCCGAAGGTCCGCTGCTCGGCCGGCAGCGACTCGAACGTGAGCGTGCCCCACGTCTTGCGCACCGGTACGAGGTTGGCCGCCCGTGCGTCGTCCATCTCCAACCCTTCAGGCACGAACTCGTCGGCAGGCCACCGCTCCGCGATCGCTGTGGCGCGCCGGCGGCCGTCTTCTGTCTCTGCAAGTTCCGCTGCCTTGAGCAGATGTTGCTTGAGGGCCCACCGCCAGAAGACTTCGCTGCCGGGCACATCGCCTTCGATCCGGTCCTGCAACTCCTCCTCCAAGAGCGGGAGCATGGCCTCGGCCAGCCACGCCGCCTCGACGTCCCCCGCCGAGGCAAGAAAGTACGCGTAGGCTGCCCCTATGATGCTCGACGCGGCCATGGTGGTCTCATCCAGCAGTTCGGGCACATCGTCACTACAGTGCCAAGCTGGGAACTCCTGCCCGCGACCAAGCCAGGGCGTGGCAATGCCGACCATCGGGTCGGTGATCATGTGATCGGCCAGACCGAGCTCGTTCTCGTACCTCCAGAAGTACGCGTCGGCTATGTCCTGCGGCAGCGCCTGAAGCACGAGTCCCGCAACCGCATTAGCCACCGAGGGCGTGGCGGCTCCGATGCGGTGCAGTTTGAAGGGGTAGTCGGGCCGGGCGGCATCGCCGACAGTATCGAGGTAGAGACCTATAAAGCCATGGCGGGCAATTTCCGGCCGCTGTGTCATCAGACCCACCGCGCCGTAGCACTCGTTCGTGACAAACCATCGGATGCTGCGACGTGGGGCCGGCAGCTTGCCCGACGCGATGAGTTGCCCCAGCACGCGGGCCGCTTCCAAAACAGCCGCCACGCCCGACGCGTTGTCGTTGGCTCCGCTCTCGAAACCATGGGCCATGACCAACACTTCCTCGGTGTGGTCGCGACCGGCCAGCCGAGCGGTGGTCACCGGCATGGTGCCCGGCTCGACGCTGCCGTCGATCCTGCCGGCCAGCTCCACGTCGTTGCCGCCGTCCGCCAGTTCGCGAAGCTCCTGCCCCACACGCGGCGGAATCATGAAGATCGGCACCGTGGGCTGATCCGCCCGCAGTCCCCAGCAACCGTCGGTTGAGATGTTGTTGCACCACGTCGTGCGATGGTCGGCGTAGCCCTTAACGACCCACGAGCTGACGAGCGCGGCCACGCCTGCCTCGGCGGCGGCTGCCAGAACGGCTGTGGGATGTTGGTCGGTTAAGACGAACGCGCCGCTCTGCGGGGTCTCGCCCTCGCCGAGTACCTGCAACGGTCCGCGAACCTCTCCGTCGGTCGCTGCCGACCACATGCCGACGCAACGCGGCTCGTCCTGTCGTCGACAAAGGAGTTTTTCGCCCGGCTGGACCAGGCGAAGCTCGCCCTCGTCGCACTCCCACGCCAGCGGCATGGTCCAGTCCTGCATGCGCGTTCGGCCATCGGCGGGCAGCTGGACCACTTCGGCGTCGACCATGCCCGACTCGGCCAACTGCTGCTTGGCCCATTGAGCCGACTGCTGAAAGGCGGAATTACTGAAGAGCCGATCTCGCGCATTGACCTCACGGCCAAACCAACAAGCTCGGGCGCCGTCAACCGCATCGGCGATCGTGGAAACAAGCTGCTTAATCATGCTCGAAAAACTCCTTCTTCTAGGGCGTCTGATATGCTAGCAGAATCGGCGGGCCCGACAAGTGAACACGCATGCCCGTCCGAACGCCAGGTTCGGCCGGAACAGAGTCGCAGAGCTGCTAAAGGACTATTGCTGTCGGTAGAAGACGAAGTCGGCTACAGCGGCCAGGGCGTCGCGCGCCGCCGAAGCCTCCAGAACATCCAGATTGCGGCACGCCTGCTCGATTCGCTCGCAGGCCATGCCCATGGCGTAGTCGATGCTCTGGCTGTTCGACAGCAGTCGCCGGATCGTCTCGGCTCGCCCCAGGTGCCCGTTGCCCAGCACACCCAGGGCTTCGGCACGGCCGGCCGGATCAGCGTGTCGCAAATAGTGGACCAATGGCAGGGTCAGCTCGCCCTGCTCCAGATCGCGTCCGAGTGTCTTGCCCGTGCTTTCCTGATGTCCGACCACGTCCAGCACGTCGTCGACAATCTGGAAGGCCACGCCGACCTCATACCCGTATTGCTTCAGGGCTGAGACGACTTCGGCTCCCGCACCGGCATAGTAAGCGCCCAGCACGCAGCAGGTGGCCGTCAGACTCGCCGTTTTACGCCCGATGATCTCGAAGTATTCCTCTTCGGTCAGGGCCCAGTCGCCCCGATGATGCACCTGGAGCAACTCGCCTTCGCAAATGGTGTTCGTCGTGCGGCCGATCAGGTCCGAAGCGAACGGCAGCCCGAGGCCGTTGCAGTAGCGGAAGGCGTGAGCGATCAGATGGTCGCCCAGCAGCACGGCTGCCTCATTGCCCTTTAGATGATTGACGGTAGGGACCCGCCGACGAACATCGGACTCGTCCAGGACATCATCATGCACCAGCGTGGCCACGTGCACCATTTCGACAACGGTGGCGAGTCCGACATGTTCCTGCCGCACTCGCCCGCACGCCTGGCCTGTCAGCAGGACCAAGGCAGGGCGCAGCATCTTGCCGCGGAACCGCGCGATGTGCTCGCACAAGTCGTTTACGAAGGGGACATCGCTGCGTATCTGAGCGTCGAAGATGCGACGCACCTCCGCCAACGGCTCGGCGATACACTCATACAGCGAGGCCAGAACAGCCATGTCAGATGCTCCGAGTGCGCCAGCCTGCTAACAGCCCGCAGCGGCGCCATTTAGCGACATTCTAGTGGGACCCTACCTGGGTAGCATGTGTTTTTAAAATTTTTGAAAACTTGATGGCGCTGCGTCCTCTCCCGGGCGAGACAACGAGCGCAAGTCGTTATATAATAGAGCTTTAGAACCATACAGGGGCTGACCGGCCTGTGGGGTTGGCTCGTCGGCCGGGGGCTAGGGTAGTGGGCGGTTGTTGAACTCAAACGGCTTGTGCCCGATCGTCGGCGGGCGCCGCTGGGCAATATTGATGACGATGCCGATCGCCACGAAGCTGCTGACCATGCTGCTGCCGCCGAAGCTGACAAGTGGAAGCGTCATACCGGTGATAGGGGTCAGCCCCACGGTCATGCCTACGTTGAACAGACACTGCACGCCCAGTAGCGCCACCATACCGATGGCTAGCAGTCGGGCGAACGGGTCGTCGGTCCGCGTGGATACCTCAAAGCCGACCATCACAATGATGCCGAAGCAGGCCAACACCGCCGCCGTGCCGGCCAGCCCCCACTGGTTGCCGATCACCGAGAAGATGAAATCGTTGTGACGGTCGGGCAGGAAACGGGAGTAGCGAATGTACGGGCCGCCCAGCATCCCGTGGCCGCCCACTCCGCCGCTGCCCAACGCGATCTTGCTGTGGATTAACTGATATCCTTGCTCGAAATCCCAGCGACGGATGTCAGACGGTTTGATGCCCGTCAGTCGGCGAAGGCGGTCGCTGTTTTGCAGGCACTGCCGGAAGCGTTCGCTCTGCATCAGCGGGCCCAGTACGCGCATCTTCTGATAGTCGCGCATCACGCAGGTGAACATCAACGGCGCCGCCACCACGCAAGCCGTTAGCACGGCCAGGAGGTGACGCGCCTTGGCTCCCGCGGCGAACAGCATCAGCAGCAGAATGGGCATCAACAGTACGACCGTGCCCAGGTCCGGCTCGAGCAGAATCAGCACCATAGGAACGATCGTCAGCACGAATGGGCCGATCAGTCCGACCAGGCGGCGGTAGTTCTTGCGGTACCGCAGGTACCACGCCAAGGCCATTACGTAAGCCAGCTTGGCAAACTCCGATGGCTGGACTTGCACGAACGACACCTGCGGCAGACGAAGCCACCGCCGCGCGCCCGTCTCGCGAACGTCGGAGGGCACAAAGGGCAGGTCGACGAAGCGATCGGCCAGCAGCACCGCCAGCACGACAAGCGTGAAGGCGTAGATTGCGTACGA
This sequence comes from uncultured Phycisphaerae bacterium, assembly GCA_965602375.1. Classification (GTDB taxonomy): domain Bacteria; phylum Planctomycetota; class Phycisphaerae; order UBA1845; family DATKUK01; genus DATKUK01. The sequence goes on from CBFCZG010000077.1 coordinate 10,927, forward strand.
CCATTGCCCAAGGCGCCTGTGGCCTATCCGCGCGGTGACCAGCATGGCCACCACACCGGCGCCCACGTAGGCGATCTGTCGTCCGGCGTGGCCCAAACCGTCGCCGGCGAGTTTCCGCTCGCTGGCGTGCACCGCCAGCACACCGAACAGGCAGAGCAGCGACACCGCCCCCAGCAGCATCCAACCGTACTGTGTGGGGTTATACCGAGCCCAGGATCGCATACCGTTCATACTTGCTGCGGCTACGGGCGAGTCGCTGCCAAAAGGTATTCTCGCCGGTCGTTAAGGATTTTCGACAGGATCTTCTGCGCGATGGGTCCGGCTATCCTTCCTCCGCTGCCGCCGTGCTCGATCACCACAGCCACCGCCAGTTTTGGCTGTCGGTACGGCGCGTAGCCCATGAACCACGCGTGCGTGCCGCGGTCCGACCTGCCGGTCTGCGCGCTGCCGGTCTTGCCGCAGACTTCGACAGCCTCCATGCGGACCGTGCGATAGGCTGTCCCACCCGGTTCGTTGACCGCGCGGTACATGCCCTCGCGGATGACTCGCCACTTCGCTTCGGGCACATCGAGTATGAACATCGGGCGGTCCCGCCAGTCGTTCATCAGAATCGTGGGCGGCAGCCAGCGGCCGCTCGCCACGGTAGCGGCGATGTTGGCCACGTGAAGCGGTGTGGCTGTCAGGTCGCCCTGGCCGATCGCCAGGTTGCGGGCGTCACCAATGCGCAGCGCGCCCCGACCGTTCTGCTCTCGCCAGGTACGCGTAGGCACGATGCCGGACCGCTCCTCGATCAGCCCGGTGCCCGGATCGCGCCCGAGCCCGAATCGCACGAGCCAGCTGACCAAGCGGTCCGGGCCCACTTCCTGGGCAATCTTGTAGAAGTAGACGTTGCAGCTTTTCTTGATCGCATCGCTGGCATCGACCCACCCGTGACCGGGCAGGTGTCGCCAGTACGTCCAGCAGTGCCACCCGTCGACATCCTCGAACAGGCGGCCCGTACACAGCTTCTTGTCGCTTGGGCTCACCACGCCCGTGCTCAGAGCCGCCGCCAGTGCGATGGGCTTGATCACCGATCCCGGGTTGTAGGTCGCCGAGACGGCGCGAGCCAGCAGGGGAGCGGCCCGCTTTTGCGCGACCAGTTCCTCGTAGAGTTCCGTCCGCCGATCGGGATCGAACGTTGGGTAGCTCACCAGCGCCAGCACGTGACGCGTTTCCACGTCCAGTACCACGGCCGACGCGCCGCCGCCTCGCGCGTCGGGGTTCGACTGCACCGCGTCGGCCAGCATATGCAGGATGGCATCCTGAAGGTCGGCATCGATCGTCAGCCGCAGATCGCGGCCCGGCTGAGGTTCGATCCGCTCGAGGACGTTCCCGTGAAAGTCTTCTCGCACCAGACCCCGTCGCCCTCGCAGAATCCGCTCACCCAGCCGCTCGACACCCGAGTAGCCCATGGTATCGTCCAGCCAGTAGCGGTTGAGCACGTCGGCCTGGACGTTGTTTGCATCTTCGATCACCTCGCGCGTGACCGGGCCGAGAATTCCCAGGATGTGGCAAAGGGATTCTGCTTTACCTCGGTAGGTCCGCTTGTTGGCCACGCACACTTGTGCCCAAGGGTACGGCTCGAGAGCGAGCCGCAGGTCGATCGCCTCCTGATCGCCAAGCCCGCCGACGATCGAATGAAACGTTTCCTGCTCCTCAATGCGAGTTTCGATCCCGCGCCTCTTACTGACGGCCCGCGCCACAGCGTGGACACGCCGGCAGATTCTCTCTTGCCGACGAAGCAGCTCGCTCGCCTCGACGCCTGTCAACTGTTCGACCTCGGTCCACATCGTCTGAAGGCGATGGCGGAGATTGCTCGCCACGCGCTGGATTTGGTCGCGAGGGCTGCGACGCCCGATGCGGCGACGCGCCAAGTTGATGAAGTAGCGATCAGCCTCGGTCGGATCGAGCACTGGGTAGTCCACCCGAAGCTCCCAGCGCGGTTGGTCCTCGGCCAGCACACGTCCGTTGCGATCGATAATCCTTCCGCGAACAGTTGGGATCAGCCGCGAGGGTCTTCTCATCCATTCTGCGGCGCGCTGTTGAAACTGGCTGGCCTGGACCGCCTGGAGGTCGATAAGGCGGACGACCACGGCCAGAGCCGCAGCGCTCAGAATCGCCAGCATGATCTTGAGTCGCCGGTTGTACATCCTTGCCCCTGCAAGCGGGTGGCACTGCCGCAGCGCCCGGAGGTCGCAGGTCTCACACGTTGCGTCGTGCCCGAAGCCGACTGGGCGGCCTGAGGCCAAGCAGGCCACGCAAGCGCAACATCAACCATAGCACATACGGCGCGAGGACGGCGGTGTAAAGAGCGGTGTAGAGGGCGCCCAGCAGAACGTCGGTCGGCGTCCAGGACAGCCTCGGTTCGAGCACGGCCGTCACCGATCGGGCAACCACTTGGACCAGTTCACAGCCGACCAAGGCCAGGAACAACTGGGTGACGGGATGGTCGCGGAACACGAGTTGGCGGAGGCGAAGTAGTGCCAGGCCCACAAGCCCGAAGCTGAAGGCAAACGTGCCCAGACGCACTTCGCTGAACAGGTCCAGCGCGAGCCCGGCCAGCCACGCGGCGATTAGTGCATCGAGCGGCTCGGCGTAGAGCAGGTAGAACAGCGCCAACAGGAAGACAAGATCGGGGCCGATCCGCTGGATGCGGATCCACGACACCACAGTGCTTTGCAGCACGGCGGCGATCGCCAACAGAATGACAAACCCTACCCATCTCATGCGCCGGCGCCTGCTCGTTTCGAATCTATGTCATGGCGCTACTGCGCCGCCCGGGCGGCCGTACGACCAGCATCGGCACTCCCGGCCGAACGTCGATCGACGATCTCCACGACGGCCTTGGCTGCGGCGACCCGCACCGCAGGGGCGTCGGTGCGCATGGCCCGCGCCAGCGGACCAAGGGCGGATTCGTCGCCGATTGCCCCGAGGGCCAGAGCGGCCATGGCACGTATACGTCCAATCTGCTGTTCGGGCGGGTCGACCTTGACGACCTCGGGCGACGCGTCGGGCTGATCGAAGCGCAGCAGTTCCAGCGCCGGGCGCAGGCCGTCCGGCTGCCCCAACCGCCCGAGCCCGCGAGCGGCCACCAGCCTCGTCTCCGGGTGCGGACCTTCCTCCAGGCGATACCGGAACAGACTCTCACACTTGGGCTCGGCGAGCAGGGCCAACTCCAGCAAGGCGAATGTCTGCCTGTCGCTGAAGCCGCTGTGAGCCGAGTAGACCAGTTGCTGGACAGCCTTCTCATTGCCCAGTCGGGCCATGGCCGCGGTTGCTTCCCATCGGACGCCCTGATCGGGGTCGCGCGCCGCGCGGGTCAGCAGCACGATCGACTTCGGTTCGCCAAGCCGCCCCAGCAACTGGGCGGTCAGTCGCTGGACGGCCGCGTCTTCGTGCTCGAGCAGAAGCGATGCCAGCTCACTGGTGTGCGATTGATCTCCCGTTCGGTGCAGCGCCCAGATCGCCGCCGCTCGGACCGCGTCGTGGCTGTCCTGGACGCGCTCCCGCAGAACGTGCATCGCATCCTGCTCGTGCGACACGGCGAGACCGGGTGGAACCGCGCTGACC
>CBFCZG010000078.1:0-14457 GCA_965602375.1 uncultured Phycisphaerae bacterium
GCACTTTTCGAAGCGCGTTACGAAGGAGAAGAACGCGGCGTTGGGGTCTTCCCACCGCGAACGGCTGAACACGTAGCCTGCCCGGTTGGGTGTGACCTCGAAGTAGCGCGACGTGGGCAGCCTGGCCTCGACCGGACTGACTGGGGTCAACTCCAGCGGATACCACAAAAACGTAATGAGCGAGTCCAGCCGCCGGTCGTCGGTATGGGTGCGCCAGGTCCACAGGCCTGTCGCGTCTCCGCTTCGTTGCATGCACAGGAGGTACTCAGCCGCAAACGTCCGTCGGCCGTAGTTTGTGTTATCGCCGATCGGGGCGCAGCCGCCCTGCGGCATCCACTGATACATCTGGTACTGCATCGCTTGCAGGGCACCCGATCCGTCCAGCAGGTCGGGACCACCACTGCGGCGCAGCGCTTCGGCAAACTGCGCGGCATAGCGTAGGCCGACGATGGCATAGTTGGGGCCCTCCCAGCAGATGCCCGATTCCTTCCAGCTTAGAGGGAAGAAATTCTGACCGATCCGACGCACCGCTTCGGCGTACCACGTTTCGGTCTTCGGGTTGGTCGACTCGGCCCGGATCGCCGTCGCAAGCAGCCCGATCCCGCTGACCGGGATGGCGCCGACGTTGTACGACGCCTCGCGCCACCACTGACGGTTCGTGTACTCGTAGGCCGCGTCACACCATGCCTCGAGCCCCGCCAGTACCTGTGCCCGTTGCTGGGCGGTAAGCTTTTCGTACAGCCAATCCCACGCCACAGCCAGTGCCCGCAGCGGCCGGGCGTGATTGTGGAAGTTGGCCCGTTTGTAGAACGCGACCGGGTCTTCCTTCTCCAGCACCCCGAGCAACAGTCGAATGGCGCCCGACGCCATCTCCTCGTCGCCCCGAAGCTGCCAAAGCAGGGCGCGGGCCTCGAGTTGGCCGGTCCAACGCTCCAGGTTGTCTTCGCCGGTTGCCCGGTCGGTGAGTTTCTCGCAACACGCCGCCAGCAGCGGGTCGGCGTCCTTTCGCGCGGCCAACTGGCGAGTCTGTGATTTGTCGAAGAAGAGGAACGGGTGTGCCGGCGCGGTCCGGGCTGGTTCTGACGTGGCTGACGGTTGCCCAGAAGGGGCGGTCGCCCCCCAGGCGGACTTGCAGGTTACGGCGCTTATCACTGCTGTCGAGAGAATCACTGCCAAACGCGACACCGAGTACATACGTCTTTCCTTCCGCCCCCACACCCGTCGTGCCCGACGGCGACCGACTCGCCGCCTTGCCGAAACCGCGTCGTCACAGTACACGATGGAGCGGGCAGCGGCCAGACGATGCGAGGATCGGTCGGCCGGATGCCCGGTCGAGAGCGGTCCAGGAAGACCGAGCCCATCACCGGCGTAAGGAGCCGCACATGAGAATCCAGAGCATCGAAACGTTCACACAGGAGCCGATCAGCATCGTCCGGCTGACCACCGACGACGGGGCGCAGGGCTTCGGCCAGATCGCGCCCCGCAACGCGGACATCTCGGCCACCGTGTTGCACCGGCAGATTGCCCCGCATGCGCTGGGGGCCGACGCGTCGGATCTGGACAACCTGGTCGATACCTGCATCGAGGAGGAGTACAAGTTCCCCGGATCGTACGTATGTCGGGCCCTGGGGGGTGTCGACACCGCGCTATGGGATCTCCGCGGCAAGCTGGAAGGTAAAAGTGTCTGTGAACTGCTGGGCGGTCAGCCCGGGCACATCGCCGCTTATGCCTCAAGCATGCGGCGCGACATCACACCCGAGGACGAAGCCGAGCGGATGTGCCGGTTGATCGAGACCCATGGCTTCCGGGCGTGTAAGTTGAGGATCGGCAAGCGCACCGGTCACGACCAGGACGAGTGGCCTGGCCGCACAGAGACGCTGATTCCAACGGTCCGCAAAGCGGTCGGCGACGATGTGGCTGTGCACGTCGACGCCAATAGCTGCTACACGCCGAAAAGGGCGATCGAGGTCGGCCGCATGCTCGAGCAGCACGGCGTCTGCCACTTCGAGGAGCCGTGCCCATACTGGCAGCTAGAGTGGACGGCCGAGGTGGCCGCGGCGCTCGACGTGCCGGTAGCCGGCGGCGAGCAGGACGTCTGCCTGGCGCAGTTCCGGCGCATGATAGCGATGCGTGCGGTCGATATCGTTCAGCCCGACGTGTGCTACGTGGGGGGCCTGACTCGGGCGTTGCGTGTGGCGGCGATGGCGGCCGACGCCGACCTGCCCTGCACGCCGCACTCGGCCAATCTGTCCTTGGTTACGGTCTTCACGCTGCACATGCTGGCTGCCATCCCCAACGCCGGACCTTTCCTGGAGTTCTCGATCGAGCCGTCGGGCTTCAGCGGTTTGTACACGCCGATTCCCCAGGTGCGCGACGGTGTGGTGGCCGTTCCCGACGGGCCCGGTTGGGGCGTGACGATCGACGCCTCCTGGCTGGCCGCCGCCGAACGCCGGGTCAGCGAACTGGATTGACTCGCTCGACAGCCCTCGCGTAGCCGGCCCGGCTTCGGGTGCCACTGGCGGCTTGTCCGCCAGTGTTCCCGCGGGCATCCCGTCGGCAGCTGTCCTTTTCAGGCGGAGCTTACCCCTCCAGGTTCAGCCAGCGCAGCTCGTCCGGCGTCAGCTCCACGTCCATTCCCGGCAGCGATGTGCGGGTCTCGGCCAGCGCTCGAGGCCCGATCAGGGCGAACGTGGGGAACGGCTGGCAGAGCACGTAGGCCAGGGCAATGTTGATCGGACGCACGCCTCGGTCTCTCGCCAGCTCGACGGCCCGCTGGAGGCGACCGAAGTTGTCTTCGCAGTACCAGCATCGGACCATTTCGGGGTCGGACAGGTTTGCGGGATCAGCCCGTCCGGCAAAAAAGCCTCGTGCCTGACTCGACCAGGACATCAGCGTCATCTGCGTCCGTGTTAGCCAGTCGCGCCACGTCTGGTCCGATGAGGCAAGACACCCGCCCCACGGCGGCTCGACCATCCGGGCCAGGCTGAAGTTGTTGCTGACAACCGCAAAGCCCGTCAGACCCTTCGAGGCGGCGTAGGCGTTGGCGGCATCCAGTCGCTCCATCGTCCAGTTCGACCCGCCGAACGCGCGGATGCGCCCGGCCTTCTTGTGCTCGTTGAGCACGTCGACGAATTCGCCGACCGGCACGTCCGGGCTGTCGCGGTGGAGCAAATAGACGTCGACGTAGTCGGTTTGCAGACGCTCGAGGGTCTCGCTTAGCTGCGTGGTCACCGCCTCCGGGAAGCAGTTGGGCGTATGAGCTCCCTTGCCGATGATGGCGACCTTGCTACGGACGTTCCGGTTGACGACCCACTGGCCCAGGAGCCTCTCGCACTTCCCGCCCGCGTAGATGTGGGCCGTGTCGAAACACGTCCCGCCTCGCTCGATGAAATCGTCGAACATCACCGCCGCGTGCGGCATGTTGGTTTGGTTGTCGCAGCCCATGATCAGCCGCGAGATGGGCACCTCCACGCCCGGCACACTTCCGTACTTCATGTTGTGGTCTTTGCGTGGTGCGAGCGGTCGCTTGTGCACGGTCAGCATTTGGGCTTCGGGCTTTTCGGCGTCGTAGACCATGCCGATGGCTTCTCGCCACATGTCGAGTGTCTTCATGTTGCCCAGCGTATCGTCCCACCTCATCGCCGGTGAGGGGGCCTGCCTGGCGTCGACGTTTCGGGCCACCGTGTCGGCTTCGATGGTATACAGGCCCGTCGGCGAATCGACGCGGATCTCTCGCGGCTTGGGCTCATCGTGGCGAGCGACCATGATCTTGGTCTGACCGCCTTCTCTGGCTGGAATCCACGGCGAGGGGATGTAAATGTGACCCTCCGATCCGAAGATGCGCACGACGCTGTCCGAACGCAGGTTCACGCCGGTGGCGAGGCTGGCCAGGATGCCGCCGGGGAACTTCATCGACGCAACTGCGTACTCGTCCACGTGGCTGGTTGGTCCGATGAAGGCGGTGCCCTTCACGTCCAGCGGTTCGGCAAAGTCGTTGCCGCGCGCTACGCCGGCGACCAGCCTGGCCAGCGACGTGCAGTAGCACCCCACATCGAGGATGCCCCCGCCGCCCAGCGAGTTGTTGAACAGCCTGCTATCGGGGTTGAACCCGGCCTGAAAGCTGAAGGTCGCCTGGATCAGCCGGACTTCGCCGATCGTGCCGTCTCGCAAGAGTTCGATCAACTTGGCCGTCTGCGGATGGCAGCGGTACATGAACGCTTCCATCAGAAACACGTCGTGCCGACGGGCCGCTTCGACCACGGCCATCGCCTCGGCGTGGTTGAGGGTGATGGGCTTCTCGCAGAGGATGTGCTTGCCGGCCTCGGCGGCCTTGATTGCCCACTCGGCGTGCATGGGGTGCGGCGTCGAGATATACACCGCGTCGACCTGGTCGTCGTCGAGCAGGGCCTCATAGCTCGCGTGGCGGCGCGACACGCCGAACTCGTCGCCGAACTTGTCGGCTCCTTGCCGACTGCGGCTTCCCACAGCCGTCAGCACACTCGTCTTGGAGCCGGCCAGACCTTTTGCGAACGTGTGTGCGATATTGCCCGTTGCCAGAAGACCCCATCTGAGTTTCGTCGCCATATGCCTCGTTCCTATGAAAGAGCTGTTGGACTCACGCTTGCCGTGACGGCTCCAATGCCCTCAGCGGCAGTGGGGGGGCATTCTCGCTGCCCGTGGGCGGCGCGTCCAGTTTTATGACGGAACTCGCGTGCCCGGATCGACCGAAGGTATTCCCAGACGGGATCATGGTCCGGGCGCGGCGGCGTCCCCCTCAGCCGAGCAAAGGAAGTGCTTGTCGATCTCGCAGATCGTGCTAGACTCGCCGGAAAGGCTTACGGCGGTGGTGAGCGGGAGGCCATGTGGCCAGATCGCGGCTCAGGGGAGCAATATCATGGGACTTTGGATAACGGTATCAACCTTGGCGGCGGTGCTGTCGGGTTCGGTAGTCGCCCAGGCCGAGCCTGTCACAGCGTGGGCACCGAAGATCGATCCCCAAGCCGATAAGGTGTTGCGCGCCATGTCCGAGCAGTTGGTCCGCTGCAAGAGCTTCCGTGTCGACGTCGACATTGTCGTTACCCGCAAGTCGCAGGGCGACAGCAGCGAGGACGCCGCGAGCTACCGCGTGGGGATGGAGCGGCCGAATCGGTTTGCTGCGTGGCTCACGAGCGGCCAGGGCGCGACACTGGTCTGTGACGGGAAGGATATCTGCATCTATTGGGATCGAATGGCTGCCTATACGGTAGAGGCGGCGCCAGAAACGATCGGCGAGCTACACCTGTACGACAAGGTGGGCGCAGGGTGCCTGCTGCATATGTTAGTGGTCTCGGATCCCTATGCAGACCTGACGGAGGGCGTTCGACAAATTCGCTACATGGGTCTCGAGGAGATTGACGGCGATTCTTGCAGCCGAGTGCATGGCAGCCAGTACGACATGGAGTGGGACATCTGGGTCCAGTCGGGTGAGCAGGCGGTGATCCGCAAAGTGAGCCTCGATCTGACGAAGACGTGGTCCCAAGACGGCTCCGAAGGGGGCGTGACCGCCACGTTTGATGGTTGGGACCTGGATCGCGACTTACCGGCTGCAGCCTTTACCTTCGTCGCTCCAGAGGGCGCTGTGAAGGTCGATTCGTTCTTCGAGGGGGACGACGAGCCGAATCCCGCCGATGAGCTTCTGGGCAAGCCGGCCCCGGAATTCAAGCTGCCGCTGCTGGCGGGCGGGACGGTGGACTTGGCGAAGCTCAAAGGCAAGGTCGTGATACTCGACTTCTGGGCGACGTGGTGCGTACCTTGCCGCAAAGGCCTGCCGGCGCTGGCCGAACTGGCCGACCAGTACAGTGACAAGGGCGTGGTGGTCTATGCGGTGAATCTGCGCGAGAGGCCGGAGCAGATTCGCAGTTTCCTCACCAAACAGAAGCTCGAACTGCCAGTCGCGCTGGATAGCGATGCGACCGTTGCGGATCGCTACAAGGTAAGCGGGATTCCGCAGACGGTGCTCGTCGATGCACAGGGGGTCGTCCAGGCGGTGCATGTGGGATACCTTGGACGCGTCAAGAAGAATCTCGGCGGGCAGCTGAAGAAGGTGTTGGCTGGCGAAAAGCTGGTCGACACAGGGCCGACCTCCCAGAAGGGCGCACAAGAGACCGGGGCGGCGGGCAAACCGTCGGACGGGCAGCCCGATTGACGTCGAGTCGAAGGCATGACGTGGCCTGAGACGGTAAGCCGATCGGTTGTTGTCCTGCATCTGAAAGCGAGAGTATGCGCTTGGATGTGTGCGTGGACAGAGAGGTGTTGCGGTGACGGCGCGCCTGGCTAGACTCACCAATTGCTACAGCCGGCCAATGTGCTGTCGGCGACGCAATACGTAAAACCGATCGGAGGCCAAGACATGCCCGCCACGAGTCTGAAGTTCAGACATGAAGTCATCGACGCCGACCCGCCAGGCTGCCGGCACGACATCACGCTGATTGCCGACGTGAACGGCAACGGGCGAAACGACATCATCATCGGCGGCAATGCCGGCGAGGTTACCCTGTTCTGGTATGAGAACCCCTCGTGGCGGCGGCACGATGTGGCGTCGGCTCCAAACCTGGAGGCCGGCGGTGTCGTCGTGGACCTTACCGGCAACGGCCGACTCGACGTGGTGGCCGGCCAACAGCTCGATGGTCGGCACGTGTTCTGGTTCGAGAACCCGCCCGATCCGACGCAGCCGTGGCCTGTCCGGGTGATCGAGGATCGATTCGAGAAGTACCACGATCAGGCCGTCGGCGACGTCGACGGTGACGGCGAGCCCGAAATCGTCATGCTCTCACAGAAGACCGGCGTGCTGCTCTACTACGACATTCCACCCGACCCTCGCGTGTCGCCCTGGCCTAAGCAGTACGCTCACCTCATGGCTGAGGGTATGGTCGACGTGGAGGGCCTGCGGATCGTCGACATCGACGGCGACGGCCAAATCGAGGTGCTCGCCGGGCCGAATATCCTGCGACCCACCGGCGCCGGCCGGCCCTGGCGGGCGGAATCCTTCGCGTCGGACTTCGTCAAGAGTCGCGTGGCGGTAGCCGACCTCGATGGCGACGGCCGTCTCGAAATCGTCCTGTGTGAGGGTGAGAGTCACCCCGGGCGCCTTGCCTGGTGCGCGCCGCCCGACTGGCGACCACGTATCCTGCGCGACGACCTGTTCCACCCGCACAGCCTCGAGATCGCCGATTTCAACGGCGATGGCCGCCCCGATATCTTCGTGGCCGAGATGGGTCTGGGCAAAAACCCCGACCCCAAGATGATGATCTACCGCAACCTGGGCGGCGGGAAGTTCGAGGAAGTCATAATCCAGCGCGGCATCGCGACGCACGAGGCCAAGGTGGGCGACCTGACGGGTGACGGCCGACCCGATATCGTCGGCAAGCCCTACGATCCCGAGCGGCACATCGACGTCTGGTTCAACGAATCGACGTAACGTCTGCCCTTGCCGGGCGGCCTCGCGCAGTGGCCGCGCACGTCCAAATGGCCCCACACTACCCATCGCTGGGCCGTGCCAAGGACGCCAGCTTGCGTTCTGGTGTGTGATTCCGCCTTGGCGGCGGGTGCACGACGGCTATGTGGCGTTCGATGCGACGCGGTCTACGCCGTCGCTGCACCGACAATCGCCGCGATCAACGCGCCGAGCAGAGCGTCAGCGATGCTGCTGACCGACGTGCCGGCCAGGTCCGAGAAGAAGTTCTCCGGTAGGCAGCCCGTGCCGAGCAGCACCCCACCACCCCACAGCAACGCCAGCATCCCTGTCCTCAAACGGTGACGGATGGTCATCGAACATCTCCCATCTCAAAATCCTGCGATGCGATCGGCTAACCGGGCGTTCCGCGCATCGGTCCCACGTACGATCGAAACGACGACGCCGTGGGTCTGATCGACTGTCGCCTGAGTCTCGCCCGCCGGGCGCCCGCCGTTCGAACCTTGCCGCATTGGGGGCTTGGTCAGCGACGTTGCGCCCAGCGGCCACCCAGGAATATTATCGGCCCGCACGCACAGTGCAAGGCTCGTCGGCAAAACGGCTCCTCTGCCTCCCGGATGCACGTCGTACATAGCCTAACGCCACCGTCTGTTGCAGGCAGGCGCAGGCCGGGGTGGTCCGAGTAAACCGTCGCGGCCGGCAGGGCCATCGTGGGCACGGCGCCTCGCCTAATCCTAAAGCCGATCGTTACTTAGGCCGACAAGACCCCCGCTCAGGGCCCGCGGTGTTCGCCGTCTGATGGCTGGCGGGGGGCTTGTGCGCTGGGTGAGGCGATCCATGGGCAGTGGCAGCGCAGGTTTGCAGGCAATCCACCAGCGGATAGAGCAGCTTTCGGGCGCTTTGGTCCTTGCCGAGCCGTCCGACCTGAATTCGCTTGCCGAACTGCACACGGGCTTGGAGCACGTTAGCGACTGGGCCCGACAGGCAGCACAGCCGAGACTGGCTGCTGCTGCGACGGGGGCTGCCAAGCTGGTCGAACGTGTAATCCTCGAAGAGGTTGAAGATGCCGCTGCCGCCCTGGAAACGGTAGGCGCGACGGTGGCCGCCCTCCAACAGGTGGTCCGCGACGGCCGATCCGCCGACCCAACCGAGTTAGCTCTCGGTGGCGATACCCCACAGAGCGAGGGCAGCACCGAAGCTGTCCTCGAGGAAAGCGCGAACTGCGAGCGAGCGCCCCTCCCGCTGCCGGCCAACGTCGACGAGCAAATCCTCGGTGAGTTCCTCGATCGTCAGCGGGGCGAGATGGAGGAGTTCGAAGCATTGGTCCTCGCCTTGGAGCGAACCGATCACGAAGGACAACTCGCAGCGCTCCGTCGGCAGGTTCACACGCTCAAAGGCGATGCGGCGCTGTTAGGACTCACGGGCGTGGAGCGCTTGTGTCATGCCGCCGAAGACGCTCTCAACGAAAGGCCGCCACACGAGTTGGTGGATCCCTTGCTGGCGGCGAAAGACTGGCTGGGCCGGACGTTTGCCAGCTATGCAGGTCGAGGGCCGCGTCCCGGATCCGTCGACGAAGTCCTCGCGCCATTGGCGGCGCGAGGCGGCGCGGTCGCAGACGACGACGCAAGACCGGACGCCACTCAAGACAGGCCGGCAGAAGACCCCGCTGTCGTTGCCGCCTCACAGCACCACCGGAGCCCGTTTCAGAACGAGCCATCTCCGCAGGCACCCGAGGCCGACCCTGCGCTTCTCAGCGACTTTGTGACGGAGTCACGAGAGCATTTGGATTCAGCCGATGTCTACCTGCTCACGCTTGAAGCCGAGCCTCGTGACACCGAGGCCGTCAACGCGCTGTTCCGCGTGTTTCACACGGTCAAAGGTGTTGCCGGCTTTCTTGGCCTGGAACAGATTGGTGCGCTCGCCCATGAATCGGAAAATCTGCTCGACCAGGTCCGCAAAGGCCAGCTGACCCCTGCCGGGGAGGTGATGGACGTTACCTTCGATGCCGTGGACACCTTGAAGGTGCTGGTCGAGGCCCTGCGCAGGGACCTCGAATCGGGTCGGCCCACGGCACATCTGGATACCTTGCCGGAACTGCTGGATCGCATCAGGGCGGCTGCGGCGGGGGAGCCCGCATCCGTGGCAGAGCAGCTGGTGGCCGCAGAGTGCGATAGAACTGGCGAGATCCTCGTTGCATCGGGACGCGTAGCGCCGGAGGTCGTCGAGGACGCGCTGCGACAACAGCGTGAAAATGACGAGCGGCTTCCGCTCGGAGAATTGCTGGTGCGCCACAAGCAGGCTTCCGCCAGGGACGTGGCGGCAGCGCTCCGCGCGCAGAAAACGGTTCGACGACAAGGCGTGAGGGTCACAGAGGCCGTCAAGGTTGACGCCGACCGTCTGGACCGTCTGGTGGACACAATCGGCGAACTCGTCATCGCTGAGTCGATGGTAACGCAGTCCATCGCGCAAACCGATCGGATGTCGTCGGTCTTGGGTCAGCAGCTCAATCAGCTCGGCAAGATCACCCGTGATTTGCAGGAGATGGGCACGAGCCTGCGGATGGTGCCCGTACGGCCCACGTTTCAGAAAATGGCGCGCGTCGTACGCGATCTGTCCAAAAGATCGGGCAAACCGGTGAAATTCATCATGTCCGGCGAGGACACCGAGTTGGACAAGAACGTCGTGGATCGAATCGGCGACCCCCTGGTCCACATGGTGCGCAACGCCGTCGATCATGGAATCGAGCCCGACGCGGGGCAACGGCGTCTGGCCGGCAAGCCGGAAGCCGGGTGCGTACAGCTTCGCGCGTTTCACAGGGGTGGCACGATCTTCATTGAGATTGAAGACGATGGCCGGGGCCTCGACCGGAATGCCATTCTCACCAAGGCAGCCGAGCGAGGCCTGATTCGTCCGGACGAAGTGCTCAGTGACCGCGAAGTGTTCAACCTGATCTTCCAGCCGGGATTCTCCACGGCCGCCAAGGTCACCGACGTGTCCGGGCGGGGCGTCGGCATGGATGTGGTCAAGCGCAGCATCGAGTCCCTGCGCGGTCAGGTGGAAATTCAATCTGAGGCCGGTAAAGGTTCGGTCTTTTCCATCCGTCTGCCCCTGACGCTGGCCATCATTGACGGCATGGTGGTGTCGGTAGGCCGAGAGCGCTACATCATTCCGACGCTCTCCATCACGCGGTCTATCCGGCCTGAACCGCAGGATATAACAACCGTGCTCCATCGCGGCGAAATGCTGTCGATAGAGGGAACGCTCATTCCTCTGTTTCGATTGGACCGGCTGTTCCGCATCGAGAACGCAAGACAGCAGGTTAGCGAAGCCCTCGTGGTGGTGGTCGAGGACGGCGAGCGCCAGGCCGGCCTCGTCGTGGATGATTTGCTCGGCCAGCAGCAGATCGTCATCAAGTCGCTCGGCGAGGTGACCAAGCAGACGGTGGGCATCGCGGGCGGCGCGATCATGCCCGACGGACAGGTGGGACTCATTCTCGATGTCGGAGGGCTGGTCCGGCTGGCCGACTCAGACACGCCCGTTCAACACGCCCACCCTGTGTCGATGCTCGAAGCCCACGTGCCCCAAACAGAGTGAGACGTCGAACCGATTACTCGAGGTAGAGCCAATGAGTAGCAGCGAAACAGCGAAGCATGCCGACCAGGACGATCCGGTGCTCGCCGGACAGGCGGGCAAATACTTGACCTTCCAGCTTGGCGAAGAGGCGTACGGCCTGGAGATCCTCAGAGTGCAGGAAATCATCGGCATGATGAGCGTGACGCGGGTGCCGGGCACGCCCGAGTTCGTGCGGGGTGTAATCAACCTGCGCGGGAAGGTCATCCCCGTGGTCGACCTGCGCCTGAAATTCGGCCTGCAAAGGCAGACCAACACCGAAAAGACGTGCATCATTGTAGCCCAGGTGGTCCGCGCCGAGCAGGAAGTAACCATGGGCATCATCGTAAACGAGGTGCTGGAGGTGCTCGACATTGTGGGCGACCAGATCGAGCCGCCGCCCTCGTTCGGGTTGGCCGTGGATACGGACTTCATCCTCGGCATGGGCAAGGTTGGCCGGAAGGTCGTCATGCTGCTCGATGTGGATCGCGTCCTGTCGAGCGGGGAGTTGGCCCTGGTTGATCAGGCCGCACAGAACGCGTAGGGCAGATGCTGTTGGGCCCCGGCGGGGGGCGGGGCCGACGAGTGATCGATCCTGTCGGGCGGCCTGCCTGTCGTGGCGTCCCTGAGTCGGCGCCAGGCGCGTCGATGGTAGTGCCCGTTACTCCAGCCCGTACGTTGAGCGATGATGGGTGGTGCGTGAGGATATGGATCGGCAGACGTTCGATCGGTTCCGCCAACTCGTTTACGCGAAGAGCGGCATCGCGCTGGGCCCCGGCAAGGAAGCGCTGGTCTCGACTCGTATCAAGAGGCGCCTGCGTGCACTTGGCATCGACAGTTACGAGACGTACCTGCGCCGCGTCACCCACGACCAGACCGGTGAGGAGATTGCCCAGTTAGTCGACGCCATTTCCACCAACGTGACCAGCTTCTTCCGGGAGCGAGCTCACTTTGAGTTTCTGGCGAAGGCGACGACTCGGTGGCTGGGCGCCGGGCAGAGGCGCTTCCGCGTATGGTCCGCTGCCTGCTCCACCGGAGAGGAACCCTATTCCATCGCGATCACCATGCTGGAAGCCGCCAAGGTCGCCAAGGTCGACATCGATATGAAGATTTTGGCAACCGACATCTCGACCCGCGTGTTGGAGACCTGTCGTCAAGGCACCTACCAGCGGGAGCGACTCGATGGCGTGTCGCCCATCCTGCGGACATGCTATTTCACGCCGGACCGGCCGCAGAACCCGGCGCGTTACACCGTAAAGGATGCCTTGAGCGGGATGATCGTCTTCAGGCGCCTGAACCTGTCGGCTCCGCCTTTTCCGATGCACGGGCCGCTGGACGTGATCTTCTGCCGCAACGTGATGATCTACTTCGACCAGGAAGTGCGCGCGAGGCTGCTCCAGGAACTCCGCCGTCTGCTCAGACCGGGCGGCTATCTGATGGTGGGGCACGCCGAGAGCCTGAGCGGGATGATCGGCGACTTTAAGGCCGTCCGACCTTCGACTTATATCAAGCCATAGGCATGCAGGTGCGCATAGGCGAAGACAACGCGTCGGGACAGACAGGAGCGATTGCGGTGACGCGCACGGTCGGCATCTCCGATATGCAGACTACTGATCGGCCGAACGAAGTGCTCGTGACGTACTCGCTTGGTTCGTGCATCGGTTTGACGCTGTTCGATCCGGCCGCCGGCGTGGGAGCGATGCTCCACTGCATGCTGCCCCTGTCCAAGATCGACAAGGCCAAAGCCGACCGCAACCCGTACATGTTTACCGACACCGGTGTGCCCGCCATGCTGCAAGCGGTCTTTGACATGGGGGCCGAGAGGAGACGGGTGGTCGCCAAGGTGGCCGGCGCCGCCTCGCTGCTCGATGAAAAGGGACTGTTCAGAATCGGCGAGCGCAACTACACGGTCCTTCGCAAGATCCTCTGGAAGAACAACATCCTCATCGCGGCCGAGGACATCGGGGGAACGGTTGCGCGAAACATGTATCTTTACATGCAGACCGGGCAAACGGTGATTCGAGCGCGCGGCAAGGAGATCGAGTTGTGAGTCGGAGAGAACAAATCCTGTCGACGCTTCGGTCGACGCCCGCCTTGCCCACGCCGGCCGTTCGCGTCGTGCAGCTTGTGCAGGATCCCGAAGTGGACATGCGCGAGCTGACTGAGGCCCTTCGGTACGACCCGTCGCTGACCGCGATGGTCTTGCGCCTCGCAAACTCGCCTTATTTCGGCGCGGCCCGATCGATCGGCTCCGTCCAGGAGGCGGTCATGCGACTGGGAACCAACAGGCTTTTCCGCGTGTTGATGGCCTCAGCGATGGCACCGCTCGCCCAACTGGCGGTCCGAGGCTACGACCTTGGGGCCGGAAAGCTTCTGGAGCACGCGGTTGGGGTGGCCCTCGCTGCCGATCGACTTGCTGCGTCGCTCTCCCAGCGGCCGCCGGACTATACCTTTACCGCGGCCCTGCTGCACGACATCGGAAAGATCGCCATGGGCAACCATGTCCGAATCGACGCCGAACCGATCGTGGACCTGGCGTTCCGTGAAAGTCTGTCCTTTGAGCAGGCCGAGCGCGAGGTGCTGGGCATCGACCACGCCGAAGCCGGCGCCGTCCTGCTGGAGTTCTGGAACCTTCCGCCCGGTCTGGTCGAGGCCGTCCGCTGCCACCATGAGCCGGACAAGGCTCGGCTCGACACGTTGGCCGCCGACCTCGTTCACGCTGCAGACAGCCTGTGTCTGCTGGCCGGCATCGGATCGGGGGCCGATGGCACGCACTACCGTCCGGCCGCTACCGTATTGTCGCGGCTGCGGCTCGGGACCAGACTCGGCGAGACGGTGGTGTGTGAGGTGGCCGGTACCTTGAAGGACCTGACCGACTTGCTCACCGTCGGCACCGGAGATGAACTGAAATGTCACTAAGCGTTCTCATTGTGGATGACTCGGCCACGGTTCGAGCCGTCATTACCAAGACCCTCGACTTGGCGGGGCTGCCCGTCGCTTGCGTCTATGAGGCCTCGAACGGCGAAGAGGCGCTGAACATTCTTGCCGAGCACCATATCGATTTGCTGTTCTCCGACATCAACATGCCCGTCATGAGCGGTGTGGAGATGATCGAGCGGATGGCAGCCCGCGGCCTGCTGGAGACCATACGCGTCGTTGTGGTCTCCACCGAAGGCAGCGCTACAAGAATCGAGCAACTCAAGTCCAAGGGCGTCAGCGCTTACCTGCGCAAGCCCGTCGCACCGGAGACCATTCGCAAGGTCGTGCACGACATTGTGGGGGCGCAAAAATGCTGACCGAACAGGGCCAACTCGTTTCTCAAGTGTTTTGTGAAGTGATGGAAAAACTTGCCTTCATGTTCGGCGAACCGGCGGATAAACAGGTGTCCGCCACGCCCG
>CBFCZG010000079.1:0-13937 GCA_965602375.1 uncultured Phycisphaerae bacterium
CCGCAACCGCGCGGCTCTCGACGACCCGCGCCAGCCCGACTCCATCGAAGCCCTGGCCCGCGTGGCTCGCAAAGGCTGCCATGAACTCCGCAAAAGGAAGGAGGAGGGCAACCGACACTTGGCCTGGGAGTATAATGGGGAAAGCTCAGGCTGTGCGTCGTCGACGAGGGGCATGTGTCGACGGCGTGCGCCCATGCGCTTCGGTTTGGGCAAACAACTGGGGAGTCCCTTTATGGCTATGTTTCCTGCTCAAAGGCGAGGGCCTGTCGCTTGCCTGCATGTTCGTGGTGCGCTGGCCAACACCGGTCTGCGTCCTTCTTTGGCATTGGGCGCCTTGGGCCTTGTTCTGTCCTGGTGTGTCGCCGCGTGGAGCGCGGCGCCGCCGTGGCAGCCTCCGATCGACGAACTGGTGATCGAGCTGAGGGACAGCGAGGGCAAGCCGGTTCCCGATGCGCGGGTCGGCACGTGGGTCGGCCACGGCACGGAGCCCTCTTCTTGGGTCGAGTGGAAAGTGGGGTGGCGATCGGGCAAGCTCATCAAACGGCCCCTCGTGTCAGACGCAAACGGCGTCGCGCGTACCACCGACCTTGAGCCCTTCAAATACACACCGCCCGATAAAGCAATCGCAGGCGTGTACGCATGGCACGCGCATCGCAATCTGGTCGGTGTCGGTCAGTTTCATCGGGACCAGAAGACCGTGCGTATCGTCGTAACGATGGTCACCCCCTGTCGCGTGCAGGCGTCCGTCGTCAGCTCAGAGCTGTCGCGGCTCGGCCGGTTGCATGACCAGGTGGGTGGATACATAAGGTCTGGCGGTTGGGCAATATTGTCTTGTTCCAGCGCACGCGGCTCTTTGGCGGTGGAGTTTCTCCTGCCGCCCGGGCAATATGAATTTCGTGGATCAATATCAGGGTCGGAGTTAGGCAACAGAACCTTCGAGGTCAAGCCCGGACAGCGCGAGCTTGATCTCGGCACGATCGACGTGCCAGCCAACACATTCACCCGGCTTCTGGGCAAACCGGCGCCCGAGCTGGAGGGAATCACACACTGGGCCTTCGGCAAGCCGGTCAGGCTGGCCGACATGCGGGGCAAGGTGGTGCTGCTCCACCTGTTGGGTCCGCGCCCCTCCCTCTACGATTCGCTCATCGAGGCGTACGAGCAACACAAAGACGAAGGACTCATCGTTGTAGCGCTGTACGCCGGCCTGATCGACTCTCCCGAGCAACTCCGCAAAGAGGTGCTGTCTCACCTCGATAAGCACGACGATGTGCCGTTCCCTGTGGGCATGGACACCGGCGGCCAGCTCCATACCGAGTGGCGTCTTCACTACGAATGGCAGACTCGCGGCCTCTTGCACGATGTGTACGGATCGACCGGAGGTCACACCATCCTCATCGATCGTGAGGGTAAGGTGTCAGGCCATGTGTGGCCTGGCCGTCAGGACCGGTTTGATGACCAGATTGCGGCATCGATCAGCGGAGGGCCGTCAAACCCGAAAGGAAACCGTCGGCAGAACACCACCTCGCACCCGGCGACGCGGCCGGTGGTCGATCCGAACGACGCGTTGACCTTCCGAATGCTGGACCGTGATGGGAAGCCCGTTAGCGGCGCGAAGATCGGCGTTACGGCCGACTGGTCGTTTCAGTATCAGTATCCCAATCGGCCTTACGTCAGGGTCCGCCGGTCGGCAGGTGGTCGTACCCCAGTCGCCGACAGCGCGGGTGTCGTGACAGTCGCACGGGCGGAGATCTTCAGAGATGGTTGGCCGGCCGATAGACCCATGGCGATGTTCGTGTGGGATGCCGCCGGCGTCCGCGCCGCCTTGATCGAGGTGCGCCTCTCCGATGTCGGCACCAGGCGCCAAGTGACTCTCTCTCCGGCTTGCCATGTCCAGGGCACGCTCACAAGCAACGGATTGCAGGCACTCGGCCAAGCCCTGGAATGGGCCAATACGTATGTGTATTGGAACGAACGTCATCGACCCGTTCAGTGCGCGTCAAAAGAGCGGGACTTCGAATTCTGGCTACCGCCGGGCCGCTACAAGGTGCACGCATACGGGACGGATACATACGACACCAAGCAGGAACTCACCATCCAAGACGGCGAGACGGAAAGGAAGATCACGCTCGACCTGCCGGCGGACCGCATATCGACCTTGATCGGCAAACCCGCGCCCGAGCTGACAAAGATCAAGGGGTGGAAAAACGGCGGGCCTGTCAAGCTGGCCGACCTTCGTGGCAAGGTCGTGCTGCTGGACTTCTGGGGCTACTGGTGCGGACCGTGCATCCGCGACATGCCCGAACTGATGGAGTTGCACGACGCCTACGCCGACAAAGGCCTGGTGATCATCGCCATCCATGACGATTCGGTGGCGTCCATCGAAGATATGGACGAACGGCTTGCCCAAGCCCGCAAGAAGCACTGGGGTGATCGCGATCTGCCCTTCCTGGTAGCCCTGGACGGCGGCGGCCTCACACCGGTACCGGGAGACGAGCTGTCCACAAGCGGGGCCACTACCGCTGCCTACGGCATCCGCGCCTTTCCCACGTCGGTCCTGATCGACAAGCAGGGCAACGTAGCCGGTAAGGTGGGCGTTTCCGGCGACGCGGTGCGAGAGCAGATCGAGGGCGCACTGCGGCGCTGATCAAATGGTTCTCCCAATCGACTAGAGCTACGTCTGCCAACCGAGTGGCCGACTCCCGTAACTAGCCTATCTGGAGAACTTTATGGCGCGAGCCCCGGCGACCTGTGCAGTCGGTCAATTTTTTAGCCTCTTCGCTTGACATCGCTTGGCTTTCTGGTTAAAAAATTAACCGGTGTCCGGCGAGCATTTCGGGGCCGGATGCGCGGGTTTTCAATATGGGGAAACACGGCATGGCTGAATCGGCCTACCAGAACTTGAGTCGCCGCGAGCGGCAGATCATGGCCATCGTCTTTGCACGCGGCGAGGCGTCGGTCGCCGACGTGATGGACGACCTGCCCGATCCCCTCTCGCGATCGGCCGTGCGGACGTTCCTGCGAATCCTCGAGCAGAAGGGGCAGCTCAAACACCGCAGGCAGGGCCGCAAGCTGTTCTACCAGCCGACAGCCGCTCGCCGAAAGGTGGGCCGATCGGCCTTTCGACACGTGCTCGAAACATTCTTCGGCGGCTCGCTGGAGAGCGCCGTGGCTGCCTATCTGTCCGACACCGGTTCGCGGCCCGGCGCCGACGAACTGAAGAAACTCGGCAATCTGATCAATGAGGCCAAACGCAGGGGGCGGTGATGATATCATGGCTATGGGATAACGGCTTGCTTTCCGAGCTGGCGACCGGATGGATCGCCATTTTTCTCGATGCCACGGTCAAAGGCAGCGTGCTCGTGGCTCTGGCCGCGGTGGCTGCGGCGGTCATGCGCCGCCGGTCGGCGGCCATGCGGCATCTGGTGTGGGCGCTGACCATGATCGGTCTGATGGCCATGCCCGCATTGTCGGGCCTGCTACCCAGATGGCATGTGCTGCCCGACTGGCTCGACACCCAGGTGGCTTTGCCCCAAACCGACAGCAGATTGCCCGAACCGATCTTCGCTTTGCCCGGTGAGTACTTGGCCACGCCGGTTGGCTCTATCACCGAGTCGCCTTCAGTTCCGCCAAGCGTTCCTCCAATGCCGACTCACACGACCGACAGCAGCGCCGAGGCCAAGATCGATCCGTGGGTGTTCGTGGCGATCCTGTGGCTGCTCGGAGTTCTGGTGCCGTAGCGCCGGTCATCGCGGGCGTGGCAAGCCTGCGGCGCCTGATCAGCAATTCGCAACGCGTCGCCGACGGTGCTTGGCTGACGCTGCTGACCGAGCTCCGCGTCCGACTGGGCGTGGGTCGTGCGGTCACGATCCTGCGAGCATCGGGCGACGTCATGCCCATGGCCTGGGGACTGCTGCGCCCTGTGGTGATTCTGCCGCCCCAGGCCGACGGGTGGCCGGCCGACCGCCGGCGGGTCGTGCTGCTGCACGAGTTAGCGCACATCAGGCGACTCGACTGCCTGACACAGATGATCGGTCGATTCGCCCGCGCCGTGTACTGGTTCAACCCTCTGGTGTGGTGGGCCTATCGGCGACTGATCGGCGAGCGCGAACGTGCGTGCGACGATCTGGTGCTGCGCGCCGGGTCGAGGCCCTCCGCCTATGCCGAGCACCTGCTTGCGGTGGTGTCGGCGCTGCCGAGCCGAAGCGCGGCCGGGCGGGCGGCCATCGCCATGGCCCGCAGGTCGAACATCGAAGGTCGGCTGCTGGCCATCCTCGATGCACGAATCAGCCGCCGAGCGCTCACTCGGCTGGCGGTGTGCGTGGCTATTGCTGCGCTGGCTTGTATCGCGCTGCCCGTAGCGATGCTGCGGCCGGCCGTCGTTGGTCAGGCTGAACCCGGCATCGCTGCGGCTGCCGAAGAGCCCGGCGCCACGACAGAAGTTTTGCCGGGCAAGGCTGCATACGATGACGCGAGCCCACGACAGTGTCTGGCCCGTTGGGCAAACGGTGCGACGGCCGAGCTTGTCGCGGTGACGAACAATGTAAATCTAACCATGTCCGGTAAGTGGTGGGCGCCCGACGGCAAACCACTGGCGTCGGCGCCGCCTGAAGTAGCGGACGCGACAGCGTCGGCCTTTCGTAACGACCCGGGAGAAGCGCGGTATTGGTTTCTCACGCGGCTTGAGCAACTGCCGGCCGGCGCCAATGTGCGAGTCGAGTTCGAACCAGGGCACGGTGCTGGGGTATCGAGTACCGGTTCACCGCGTACCCAGTCGCCGGGCTGGGCACGTGTCTGGTCTAACTGTACGGTCAAGGCAGAGCAGCTCACCTGCTCGGTTCGCGTGGGCCTGGCCACCGGTGCCTGGCAAACGCTCTGGCCCCACCATCGTGTCAGCGATGGACGCTGGGAATTGGCCTCCGCCGGAACGACGAGCGATGGGCAAGTGATGTTCGGCCGGCCGGCTGCAATGGGAGAACGCTGCCAACTGACGGCCACCGTGATCGGATTCGACCGCCGGCACTGGGAGATCGTCGCCACCGACAAACAAGGCACGGTCCACCGAGTGGCAGGCAATCGTAGTCGGTTGGGAAACGGCGTCGCCCACCAGACGACGGTGCAATTCGATATCCCGCTTTCCCAGGTCGCTCGGTTTGAGTTTCGCGCCAGGCAGTACGACTGGGTCGAGTTCCGACAGGTTTCACTGCGGCCCGGAGTGCACACAGACGTGCGCCTGATCGGCGCCTCAACTTCGTCGGAAGCGCTGAGAGACGCGAACGTGTCCGCCCCGATCACCGCCCCCGCTATGGAACAGCTTACCGCCACGGTGAAGGTGGTCGACCAGAGCGGGCGCCCCGTTGTGGGAGCCGAGATCACTCCGATGGGACTGCGCCCCAAGAGCGAAGTCGGCGGTGTTTTCGTCTGGAACGCCGACTACGGCCCGCTGACTCCAGCCATTACCGACAGCGACGGCGTTGCCCGGGTTGCGTATCCCAGGTACGCCATGGACGGGCTCGAGACGGGGCAAATCACCTTCTTGGTCGATCATCCCGACTACTGCCGCGCGCGTTCGAGAGGCCACCCCGTCTCGGGTAAGGGGGAACCTGTCGTCCTCAAGAAAGGCGGCACGTTGAAGCTGCGGGGCTATGTCGGTTCGCCGCAGAACGCCGTACAGCCTGTGTATCCGCAACTGAACGGCGGGGCGGAAGCGCTCGACAGGGATTCGTGGCAGCACCTGCCGGACGGCAGTGTTCTGAGCAGCCGCATTCCTGCGGGAAGTCACTATGTGCGCCTGGTCCACTTCCCGCAGGGCGGGCAAACACTGTTCAGTGATGTGGCGATGGTTGACGTCGAGGTCGGGCAAATGCAGGAGCGCCAACTGGCGCTGACGCCGGGAAGGCGGGTCGAGGGCAAACTGGATGGTTCGGTGCCGCGTCCCGTGAACAACGGCCATGTGATCGCCTGGGTACGACCAGTCGATCCGGATATCACAGTAGGTCCAGTTGAGTGGACAGCGTGGGCGCCCGTTCATCAGGACGGCACGTTTGCACTCGGTTCGGTGCCCACTGGCAAGCTGGCGTTGATGGGCCTGTGCGACGGTTTTGTCTCAAAGAACCCTCCGGACCAGCCCAACCCCTTCCAGTACGGCCTGCCGCAGCTTTTCCGGATCGAGGGCGAACGGACGCAGGTCGAGTTGATCATGGAGCCCGCCGCCACCTGCGAGATCACCGTCTTGGACCCACAGGGCGAGCCGGTAGAAGGTGCCCGGGTCGGCTTCGCACCCAACGCCGAATGGTGGGGGCGTTACCGTCAGATATTCGCCCGGCGCCTCGGCTCTTTCGAGGAAACCTGTCGCATGACCGAATCGCAGCTGCGGCAGTATCGCCTGTCGAAGCTAACTGAAAGGCCATTCGCTGCCGAGACTGACGCGCAGGGTCTGGCCGTCGTGCGGAACCTTCCCTGCGTTAATCCGAGGCCCCGGTTTACCGTTCAACACCCCCAGTATGAGCTGCCCGAGGTGACCGGCGGGGTCGTCGGGTTTCCGGAACGCCGCGCCCGGATCGACGTGGCCCCGGGCAAGACCTCTCGCATGACGGTAAGGGTGCAGCCCAAGGGCACAGACTCTCTCGGTGAGAATCCTCAGGATGCCGACCGAGACATGCAACGGGCGCAGCCCGACGCTGCCGGCGGACATGGCCAGCAAACTCCTGACATCGATGGTGCAGCCAAGTAACCGAGTTAGGTCAAGAGTCGGGGCCGACCGCGCACTCGTGGCTGGCCAGTCGGTGCGCAGTTCCAAGACGGGCCCTTCTCGGCAACTAACGCCGTTGGCGCGCGTATAGGTTAGTGAGCCTTCTTCGCACGCTGCTCGCGTGAGCCGCTTCCGGCTTGGCAGCAACTTCCCTGGGCAAGCACGCCTTGGCGGGCATTGGGCGTAACTTGAACGAAGACGTTAACGCGGAGGTGTACGATGAGCACTTTGCAGAAAGTCATCGCAGCGGTCGTGGTCGTTGCCCTGGTGGCGGCTGTGGGGGTCGTCGCCATCGGCCAGGTCGCCCGACCGGTGTCGCCGCCGGCCAAGGCGCCCGAGTTTGTGGTGCCGAAGGGCGTGTACACACAACTCATCTTCACCGGCATGGGCAAGCCCGGCGCCAGTCCCACCACGGTCACGATCAAGTACAAGCACCAGCAGTTTCCCGTCTCGGTCGGACCGGGGGTTACGATCATCCTGCCGGGATGGGAGTTCGATGAGCCCGGCACGATCGCCATGCCTGGCTTCGCCCCGAGCTACCCGGTAGCGGCAGCGGTAAAGGTGTGGGCTCTCACGCCGACCGGCCCGATGACGTTCGCCCAGCGATAGGCCCGAGAGCTGCGACAGGTAGTGTGTAGCCGACAATACCGCGCGCGAATTTCCCGGCGGCCCTGCTCAATGCGCGAGACGCCGACCAGGCCGATCGAGAATCACGTACGTCCCGCGCGAAACCTCGGCAAAACCCAGCTTCTGTGCCACGCGGAGCGATGCAAGGTTGTCACAACCGGTCGACCAGACCGGCGTCAGGCCAAGCTGCTGCACGCGATGGGCGACCACCGACGCGGCCGCCGTGCTCAAGCCGCGATTGCGATAGTCCTCGTGCGTGAACACGCCGACGTCGGCATAGCTTCGCGTGTGACCCGACGTATGCGCGATCGCCACAATCTGCCCGTCCACGACAGCCGCCGCGGCCACGCCGTCGGCCAGCATGGTCTCGATGTTGCCCCAGCCGGTGCCCCGCAACTCAGGTGGCGCTTCCGACAGCAAACCCGCATCCGGTGGCCCCAGCAGCCGCACGGCCTCGTGCTCGAACGATGGGGCCGGCTCCTCCAGCACGAAGCAGACCTCCCCATAGAGCCGGCTCGCCAAACCCATCCGGCGCTCGATGATCGTTGCGACGGCCGGCGCCAACGCCGAACGCAGAAACACACACTCCCACCCGTCGACACTGCCCAACAGTTCCACGATTCCTCCGGCGTCGTCGCCGAACCCAGCCGGCTCGGCCGGCAAGAAGTCGTACTGGACGATGGCCGCCTGAAAGCGGTTAATCGGACCAAGCACCCACGCCCTGCACAACCCCCTGCCCAGGACGTGCCTGGCGATCACATTCTCCGGCGTGTCGGGCAGGGCCTCGGCCAGTGCCCGTCGGTCGGTCAAAGGGTGGTGATGCATGCCGCCCAAGTCAGCACCTCCGGAGCTCGCCTTGGTGTTGCCACCGCCACTATGACAGCCGACCCACAGCTTGCCGCCACGCTCGACCGCTCGCAAGGGTGCCTTCGAAGCGGTTGGAGGGGACTGACAGCGAAGCCGTTCCGCGGGGCAGGCCGACGCCCGGCCAATCGAGCGGCAACTTCCGTCGGGGTTTACCCAAGCATGCCCCCCTTTGGGCCGATGTGATTGGCGGGAGAGTCACCGCCCTGGTGTTGGCTTCGGAGACCGGTAGTGATTGAACTGACCCGACTGGACTTCCCCCCCGAAGTAACCGCCCTACTGCTGGCGCGGGGGACGGCTTTGCCGGCCCTGGTGTGGCAAGCCCGTCCAAATCAAGCCGCCAAGACCACACTTGACGCGATGGACGACGCGAAGTTATTCGGACGCGACGGCATCAGCGACGAGCAGATGGCGGCCGCCGTGCGGGCTCTATTGTATCTGTGGCACGGCTGGCCCGACGACTGCCAGATGTACAGTCAAACTGCCACCGCCGCCGAGCGCACCTACCTGGAGGCCATTCGGCAGCGGCAGGCCGGCGATGCCGAGCAGGCCAAAACCGCCTTCCGTCAGCTCAACGAGTATCCGACCTGCCAAAAACTGGCAAGCCATGCTCTGGAACTGATCGGGTCGCACGGCGGGCCGCTGCTCCAGCGACTCAAGCAAATCGTCGAACTCGACGAACAGTGGGAGCCGTTCATGTTCGTCGACGTGTTTGAGCAGGCCTGTACCGGCAAGCTCGACCTGACTGATGAAGAACTCGTCCGGCGCATCCAGGCGGAAGAGTTCGCGCTTCTGTTTGTCCACTGTTACGAACAGGCCACCGGCAGCGCGGTCGGCCCGCGTGGGCGCGACGAGACTACGACCGACGACGAATCCAACCTCAAGCGGATGCGCGAACTCATTCAGAAGCGGAAGAAAGCCGGCGCCCGGCGCCCGGGGATCACCCAGCACGGTCGGCCACCAGGCCCCACGCCGGCAGCTGGGTCGCAGGAATCTTCCGACGAGCCCAGGAAGGACCAGCCGGCTGTCAAGCCGCCGAGTGGCTTCATCCGAGTGGTCTGTCCAAAATGCCGGCACGTCCTGCGACTGCCCGAGTCGGCCCACGGCGGGCATCACCTGTGCAGTCAATGCGGCATCGTCTTCGCGATCCCAGCCAAGAAACCTGCCCGCGCGACCCGCTGAAACCCGCAACCGGACCCGACTCGTACGCCGGCACCCCTTGGATGAGATGCCCCGGCAACCCGGCTCGAGCCAGACGGCATGCGGTCACGACGCGTTGAGAATGAAATCGGGATTGGCCTGCGGGCGACCGGCGCGATCGACGCAGGCCAGTGTCGACCAGCCCCGGCAGAGCACCTGCCCGTCACGCGTCAGTTCGTATTCATGGTCGATGCGGGCCCTTCCGGTTCTTACCACCCGCGTAATCAGCGTGAGCACGTCGTCGTACCGCGCAGGAGCGAGGAACTTACACTCGATCTTCGACACCACGTAAAAGATGCCTTGCTGCTCACACTCGTGGTAGCTGACGCCCATCTGGCGAAGCAGCTCGGTTCGGCCCATCTCGAAGTACACAAGATAGTAGGAATGGTGTAGATAGCCCGCCCGATCGGTCTCCGCGTAGCGGACGCGTATCTGGATCTGACAGGAAGAGAGGTCCGTTGGCTTGTCTGACCGCGGCACGGTGGTCCCCTGGTGTTGGGTCCGATAACGTTGAATCGCCTGCCTTCTCCGAAGGCAAGGCTCTGTCACACAACTACTTGCGGCGATTCTAGGCTTGCCCAAGCACCTGTCAATCGCCGGGCGCACGCCCCCGCCGGCGCCGCAAGCCCCTGCCGACCGAGGTCATGCTTGCATGTCGGCCAGCGGCCGATATACTGAGTGGTTCGCGGCCTGAGACGTCTCCCAGGCTGCAACGTGGCAAGTTCGGTGGTGACGACGAGGTTTGGCGTTTTATGATCAAGATTAAGGCTCGCGGCAACGAGAGCGTGGAACAGATGCTCCGCCGGTTCAAGAAGATGTGCGAGAAGGAGGGGCTGATCAAGGACATCAAGCGCACCAGTTATTACCAGAAGCCCAGCGAGCGACGGCGGCGGCAGTTGCGCAAGGCGATTAAGCGGGCTCAGAAGGTGCAGTCGCAGCAGGGCTTCGGGCGCTAATCGCACTCAGGCGAGGCTCCGGACCGCCAGCACCTAGGCGGGCGTTGGCGGTCTTTGTCTTTGCTCGGCTGGCTTGGGGGGCCTACCTGGATAACGGCCGGCAACCCTGTATAGTATCGCCGATAGCGAGGTCCCGGCACCGTTTGTGGGGCTGTGGTTGAGCCAACGGCAAGGGGTGTCCCCCGACGTGTGGAAGGTGGAGATTGTTGAACGTGCATCGACAACTGCGAGTCATTGGACTCGGTTTCATCCTTGCGACACTGGCGATTGGTTCGGTGGCCATGGCCTCCGAGGCCGCCGACGCCGAAGTGGTTACCCATGAGTTGATTGCCATCCCCGCACTATGGTGGCTGGCCCCGATCGGCTCGATCCTGGCCTTGGTGTTCGCCTTCGTGTTCTACCGCCAAGTCATGCGCGCCGACGAGGGTGACCTGGCCATGCAAGAGATTGCCACCCATGTGCGAGTGGGTGCGATGGCCTATCTCAGACGGCAGTACAAGGTGGTGGCCATCTTCTTTGCGGTCGTAAGTGCCCTGTTGGCCCTGATGGCCTTCGGCTTTCGCGTTCAGCACGCTCTGGTGCCCTTTGCCTTTCTGACGGGCGGGTTCTTCAGCGGCCTGTGCGGGTATCTGGGGATGCGGACGGCCACCAACGCCGCCCATCGCACGACGGCCGCCGCTCGACAGAGCCTCAACCGCGGGCTGGTCGTTGCGTTTCGCGCCGGCGCTGTGATGGGTCTGGTCGTCGTGGGCTTTGGGCTGTTGGATATCACCGGCTGGTTCCTGATTCTGGCGTACGTTGCACCGAAGTTCTTCCACGTGTTCATCGATCTGACCACCATTACCGTCGTCATGTTGTGCTTCGGCATGGGGGCCAGTTCGCAGGCGCTGTTCGCCCGTGTAGGAGGGGGCATCTTCACGAAGGCGGCCGACGTGGGAGCCGACCTGGTGGGCAAGGTCGAAGCCGGCATTCCTGAAGACGACCCGCGCAATCCAGCCACCATCGCCGACAACGTAGGCGACAATGTGGGCGACGTGGCCGGCATGGGGGCCGACCTGTACGAGAGCTACTGCGGCAGCATTCTGGCTACGTCGGCGCTGGGAGTGGCCGCCGCCTACTCGCTAGGCTTGGGCGTCGATGGAGCCATGCGCTTCCTTACCGCGCCGATGGTGTTGGCGGGGGTCGGCATCGTCCTCTCGATCCTGGGCATCTACGTCGTTCGCACGCGGGAAGGCGCAACCATGAAGCAACTGCTTCGTGCGCTGATGACCGGCGTGCTGGGCAGTTCGGTGCTGATCGCCGTCGTGGCCGCGGTCCTCTGCGTGTATCTGTTCGGCCCGGTGGAGGGCGTCAGTGCCTGGGGCATTTGGGGTTCGATCATGGCCGGGCTCGTCGCCGGCCTGGTGATCGGTCAGTTTACGGAGTACTACACCAGTTACGACTATAAACCCACGCAGGATGTGGCCAAACACTCCGAGACCGGCCCGGCCACGGTCATCATCGCCGGGGTGGCCGAAGGCATGAAAAGCGCCTGGGGCGCGCTGGTGACGATCATCATCGCGATCCTGCTTTCATTCGGCCTGCCGGGGGGATTTAGCGAGTTCACGCTCGGCCTCTACGGCGTGGGCATCGCCGCGGTGGGCATGCTGGCGACGCTGGGGATTACCCTCGCGACCGACGCCTATGGCCCGGTGGCCGACAACGCCGGCGGCAACGCCGAAATGACCCACCAGGACCCCGAGGTCCGCCGACGCACCGATGCGCTGGACTCGTTGGGCAATACGACGGCCGCAACCGGAAAGGGCTTTGCCATCGGCTCGGCGGCGCTGACGGCGCTGGCGCTGTTGGCTGCGTATGTCGAGGAGGTACGCGTCGGACAGGTCCGCCAAGCTCAGGACTACGTGGCGACACGTCAAGTCGCCGACCTCGACCAGGACAGCGCCGTCTACATCGGGTACCGCAAGCTGGCCGGCGTGGACGATCGAGGCCGCGTGCAGGCCTATATGGCTCTGGACGGGCAGCGCATGCTCGACGACATGATGGTGGGCAGCCGCATCACCGGCCTATCGGCGCCGGATGAGCGGAACGTCAGAGCCTACCGACAGGACGGCCACGAGCTTCGCATCGTGTCGGCCCACAAGGCATCGATGGCCCAATACATGACATTCTATGACGTGACGTTGATGAACCCGCGCGTCTTGGCGGGTATCTTCAGCGGCGTGTTGCTGGCGTTTGCGTTTTCGGCTCTGACGATGAAAGCCGTGGGACGAGCCGCCAACCGCATGGTGCTCGAAGTCCGCCGGCAGTTCAAGGAAATCCCCGGCATCATGGAGGGCACCGGCAAGCCGGACTATGCGCGGTGCGTCGCCATCAGCACAGCCGGGGCGCAGCGCGAAATGATTCTCCCATCTCTGATGGCCCTGATCGTGCCGGTTTTGGTGGGCCTCATCTTCGGTGTAGGCGGGGTGATGGGTCTGCTCGTGGGCGGGCTCAGCTCCGGCTTTGCGCTGGCGATCTTCATGGCCAACGCCGGCGGCGCGTGGGACAACGCCAAGAAGTGGATCGAGTCCGGCCAGCTCGGCGGCAAGGGATCGGAGAATCACAAGGCCGCCGTGGTGGGCGACACGGTGGGCGATCCGTTCAAGGACACCAGCGGCCCGAGTTTGAACATCCTGATCAAGCTTATGAGCATGGTCAGCGTCGTGTTCGCCGGCCTTATCGTCAAGTTCGCGCCGGCCGTGGCCCAATTCCTGGGAATGCAATAGCTCGTGGACTCTCCCTCCAACGCCGTGCCTTCTGAGTCGAACCCGCCCCCGGCCGACAGCGGTGATCGAACGCCGGAGGCGCGCAAGGCCGCCTCGCGGCAGGCCGAGCACTTGACCATTGCTGCCGCCCGCGTCGCCGACGAACTGCGATGTGAGGACGTGGTAATTCTCGATCTGCGGGGCCTCAGTCCGGTGACCGATTTCTTCGTGATCGCCACGGGCACGAGCGACCGGCAGCTACGCGCCGTCGCCGACGCCGTCGACGAGCAGGCCGCCGCCATGGGGCACAAGCAATACGGGCGCAGCGGGTACGAGCACGCCACGTGGGTCCTCACAGATTACGTCGACGTCGTCGTGCATCTCTTCGACGAGCCCAGCCGCACCTACTACGACCTGGAGCTGTTGTGGGGCGATGCGCCGCGCGTCGAATGGCACGCCGCGCCCGAAGACTGACCTAGGATGATGGCTCGCGTAACGAACGCTCGAGCCTTTCACTGCGCCGTTATGTTCGTCCTTCATGCTCCGAGTGTTATCGGGCCCTGTGAGCCGCCGGCCGGCAACCACTCGAGCCCGGGCACATCTGATTGACCTTGAAGCGACAAGCTGGTAGCCTTGTGGATACACTTGGAGGTTGAAGCGAAGGAAGTTCCCACGGAGGAGTTTATCTTAAAACCATCACGGATGCCGGCACTCGGTCGGGAGGGGGCGCTGCCGGACCAAGGACTATATGTCCTCTCCCCCCACCGATAGTTCCAGGCCGGGGCGGCTGGCGGAGCC
>CBFCZG010000080.1:0-13920 GCA_965602375.1 uncultured Phycisphaerae bacterium
CACATGAGGCCAGCGTTCGCCCCGTAAACCGCACGAGGGTGGGGTTTGCAGCCGGTCGGCGCGCGTCGGGTCTTCCCACCGAGTTTGAGGTCGAATCGCCCGGGGGACGAGGCCGCTTCCTTGTTACCGACTTACGGGACGCGCGGGGCCGATCGGTGGGATGGCTGGCCACGTCAACGGGGGTTCAGGCGGCCAGGGTGGGGGCTCGCCAAGCCGTTGCGTCGCGTGTCGGCTGACGGTACACCGGCCATTTCAGAACAGGAATGCCGCGGTCCGATAAGAGCCAGATAGGGCTTACACGGATTCGCGGCGTGGGGTTTCAGTAGCCGCATCGTTCTACCGATGAGGCAGAGGAAACCGGTCCTCGGCCGCGCCGCTGCATCCAGGCACGTCCGGCGTCGGGAAAGCCCCATGGACGCAAGATTGATCAACCCCTTTGTGTCGGCCGTACGGAACGTGTTTCGGACGATGGCCAGTACGGAGGTACGCGTCGGCAAGCCCTACATCAGCACCGGCGGCCCATGCAGCGCCGACGTCAGCGGAGTTGTTGGCCTGTCCGGCGATGCGACCGGCTGCGCGGTGCTGAGCTTTCCCAGGGCAGTTGCTTGCCGTGCGGCGTCGAGCTTTGCCGGGGTCGAGATCGACGTGGATCACCCTCAGTTCGTCGACGCGATCGGCGAACTGGCCAACATGGTGGCGGGCAGCGCGAAGCGCGATCTGCGTGGTGTCCGTTGCGGCATCTCGCTTCCGACCGTCGTGATCGGCCGGGAGCACGTGTTCTCGCAGTCGCAGACGGCGCCGCGTCTGGTCGTGCCCTGCAAGACGGTGCTGGGCGATTTCTTTCTGGAAGTGGCTTTGCGGGTCGAGAAGGCGGTCACCGTGCCGAGAGGGGCGGCTTCATGAAGATTCTGCTCGTCGACGACTCACGAACAATACGCAACATCCAAAAGAATGTGCTTGCCCAGATGGGTTACACCGACATCCTCGAGGCGGGCGACGGGGTGGAAGCGCTGAAACTGTTGGAGTCCGAGGCGCCGGATCTCGCGCTGGTAGACTGGAACATGCCGAATATGGACGGGTTGACCCTGGTTGGTCGAATCCGTCAGAAGGACACGGCCTTGCCGCTGATCATGGTTACCACGGAGGCGGAGAAAGGGCGTGTCATCGAAGCGATCAAGGCGGGGGTCAACAACTACCTGGTCAAACCGTTCACCGGGGAAGTGCTATCGGCGAAGATTGAGCAGACCCTGACCAAGGCGAAGACATCAGCCTGACAGGCAGCTCGCGAGGCTCGGGCACGCCGCCAGGCCATAGAAACTACGCAGCGGGCGACACATGGCGACCACGACCGACACGGGCATTGCCGTTGACATCGAGCCGGATTTGATGCGCGCATATCTCTGCGTGGATGCGAACCTGGGATACTCTCAACTCGAGATCGATCCCGTAGTGGAGCTGCTCGAAAAGCACAAAGTTGCCGTTACCGATGCTGTCCGATCCAACGTCGAGAAGTTCGTATCGCTTTTGCGTGCCGGCCAACTGCCTGGCGAGCCCTACCTGGTAGCCGAAGGCACTCCGCCTGAGGAGGGTCAGGACGGGTGTTTCGAATGGTCCGAGGAACTGAAGCCCGAACAGCGGGATGCGGGCTCGCATGAGGCCGTCAATTTCTACGAGCAAAGCCGAATCGTCACGGTTACGGAAGGGGGCGTGATTGGTCGAATCGTGCCTCCGGTGCCGACCAAGGCGGGTGTGGATGTTCACGGTAACAGCATCAGCCCCAAAGGCAAGCCGTCCGAAGTGCAGCTCATGGAAAACGTGGAAGTCGGGGAGGACGGTCAGACCGTAAGGTCCAAGCTGGCCGGCCGAGTCAAATACTCCGACTTCCGGCTGACGGTGTACGAAGTTCTCGAGATTGCCAGCGACGTCGATTTCGAGACGGGCAACGTCGACTCGACCACCGACGTGAACATCCGCGGATCGGTGCAGGACCTGTTCGTCGTGCGCTCGAGCAAGGACATCACGGTCCAGACGCACGTGGGAGCAGCCGTCCTCGAGGCGGGCGAGAACATCGTGGTGCGTGGCGGCATATCCGGCAAGGATAAAGGCCGGATTACCGCAGGCGGTACGGTGTCCGCGAAGTTCTGCGATGCGGTCACCGTTCGAGCAGGGGGCGACGCGGAGATCATCAAGGAGGTCATGAACAGCGAGATCACCACGGACGGCCGCCTGTTGCTCCCACGCGGCTCGCTGATCGGAGGTTGGGCGCATGGACGCAAAGGCGCCGAGGTGCGGACACTGGGCAGCGACGCCGGCGTGAAAACGATTCTGAGCGTGGGCGTCGATCCGCGGATTCGCCAGCAGGTGCGCAAACTCGAGGAAAGCATACAAAAGCACGAGGAAGCCGCCCAGAAGATCACCAAGGCCGTCAAGCCGCTTATGGCGGCGCTCAAGCGCTTGACCCCCTCGCAGCGAGAACGTGCCACGGAGTTGATGTACGAAGCCGAAAACCTACAGGGCCGGATCACCGAACTGACTCAGCAGAAGGAAGAGTTGATCGCCAGCAGCAAGCCCGAGGGCGATCCGGTCGTGGAGGTGTTGTCCCAGCTTTACGCCGGGGTAACGGTGATGGTGGACGGTCTGGCTACGCGGTTCGGTTCGGAGCGGAAGGGACATATCAAAATTCGGAAACGACAAGTCGAGAACAAGCGCGAACTGATCTTGGTGGATCAACTCAGCGGCGGCGTCACCGTCCTGCCAAGCTTTCGCTACCGTCCCTGACCTGAATAAGAGCTATCCTTCGCAGCCCCCCCCCGAAACCGGCCGCCGGTTGCGTGCGTTCGGGCGGCCGCTACACTATGCATCTTGTTGCCCAAATGGTATTGGGCATGCGACTTGATTGGGAGCATGGATCGCATGCTACGCGACGCAACGATGGTATCGATGGTCCTGCTGCTCGGGTTCGGTGTGCGGGCTTGGGCCGAAGGGTCGACCAGCGCGCCTACCGCGACGGATGTGGCGTCGGCCGAGGCGGGGCGGGCAGAGAGCGACTTGAAGGCGTCCGCCAAGCAGGTGGTGGGGCGGCTGTTCGCGGCGATCGAGGATCAGATCGCAGCAGCCCGCGAGGGTCCGCCCGGAGCGACCCGCCTCGAAAAGGTCAAGCAGGCTGAACAGCAGATCAAGGCGTTGGCGGCCGAAGATGTTATCCGACGTAAGGTGAAAGAGGCTTTGCAGGCGGGTTACCGAGCCGCTGACGAGATGGTGGAGCAACTCGTCGATCGAGTGGTGGGCTCGTGGGCGCCGACTGTGGCGTATTACGTGGGGCAGTGGCAACTCGAGCAGATGGTGCCCGTGCTCCTTCGCGCGTCCGGTCGGTGCAACGTGCTGGTGCCGGTGCTCGACGTGGACGGACAAGGCCGATCGACGATTCAGGTGGATCTCGCCCTCTCGGCGGACGACGAATGGAAGGTCGTGCGCGTCAGCTTTGTCGAAGTCCCGGGGCCTCACGTCCGCGACCGATGATTTCGGTCAAACGAGAACCGCCGACCGACACGGAGTAGCGATAGCGGCCGCCGTGGCGCACACCGCTGCTCGACCCGCGCACAAGAATCAGGACAGGCAGACAGATGAACACATCGGCTCAACGCATGCCTTCGGATCTGGAGATTGCCCAGTCGGCCACGTTGAAGAAGATCGCCGAGGTCGCCGGTTCTATAGGCGTTCTTCCGGACGAGTTGGAGTTCTACGGGCGCTATAAGGCGAAAGTTTCGCCATCGATTCTCGAGCGTCTGGGCGAGCGACCCAACGGCAAGTACATCGTAGTGACGGGCATCACACCGACGCCGCTGGGCGAGGGTAAGACGGTCCAGACCGTGGGGCTGGCGCAGGGGCTGGCTCATGTGGGCAAGAGGGCGGCCTGCTGCATACGTCAGCCGTCGCTGGGCCCGGTCTTCGGGATCAAGGGCGGTGCAGCCGGCGGGGGCTACTCGCAGGTGGTGCCGATGGAGGATTTCAACCTCCACCTGACGGGGGACAATCACGCCGTCAGTTCCGCCCACGCGCTGCTGTCGGCCATGGTGGACACGCTGCTGGTCAAGGGCAATCCGGGAAGGCTCGATCCCACCCGAGTGACGTGGCGTCGATGCGTGGATATGAATGACGGGGCGCTGCGCCAGATTGTCCTCGGGCTGGGGGGAAACGGCATTCCCCGCGAGACAGGGTTCGACCTGACGGCGGCCAGCGAAGTCATGGCGGTCCTTGCACTGGCCAACTCGCTGAAGGACTTGCGCGCCCGGCTGGGAAGGATCGTGGTGGGTTACACGAACCAGGACCTGCCGGTCTTTGCCGACGACCTCAAGGCCGCCGGCGCGATGGCCATCCTGCTGAAGGATGCGCTCAAACCGAATCTCTTGCAGACGCTCGAGCACGTACCGGTATTCGTGCATGCCGGCCCGTTTGCCAACATCGCTCACGGAAACAGCAGCATCCTCGCCGACAAGATCGCCATGAAATGCTGTGAGTACGTGGTTACCGAAGCGGGGTTCGGCGCCGACATGGGCATGGAGAAGTTCATGGATATCAAGTGCCGCGTCAGCGGCCTGAAGCCTGACGTGGTGTGCATGGTGGTCACGGTGCGGGCGATGAAGGCGCACAGCGGGCGCTTCCGCGTCGTGCCGGGCCGTCCCATTGACTCGCGACTGTTCGAGCCGAACGTCCAGGCGCTCAAGGAGGGGTCGGTCAATCTGGTGAAACACCTGGAGAACGTACGGTACTTCAACGTTCCGTGTGTGGTGGCGATCAACCGATTCCCGAGCGACTCGGTCGACGAGATCGAGGCGCTGCGTGACGCAGCCGAAATGGCGGGCGCTACGCAGGTGGTGGTCAGTGAGGTGCACACCAAAGGTGGGGCCGGCGGGGCCGCACTGGCCGACGCCGTGATCGGGGCGGCCGAGATGCCGCGCGACAACTTCCGCTTCCTGTACGACACGGAATGGGACATCGCCCGCAAAATCGAGACGATCGCCACGACCATATACGGTGCGGCGGGCGTGCAATACGAGCGAGCCGCCGAGCGGGCCATCGAACGGTTCACGCGCCTGGGGTGGGGCAACCTGCCCATATGCATGGCCAAGACACAGTACTCACTGTCTCACAATCCGTCATGGAAAGGCCGGCCGCACGACTTCGTACTCCCGATCCGGGACATACGGGTTTCGGCCGGGGCCGGATACATCTACCCCCTGGCCGGTGAGATGATGACCATGCCGGCCTTCGGGCGTAGTCCCGCAGCCATGCGTATGGACATCGACGAGCACGGCCAAGTCGTGGGGCTCTTCTAACGGTGCTTCAAGGGCTGCCAAGCCCTCGCGCCGCCGGGATTCATCGCAGCCGCTCCCGGTTGCCGTCGTGACGTGGTCGGTACGGGCAGCCAATGGGCATGTCGGGTCGATTGTCGGCCGATAACCAGTACATAGGGAAACACCCTCGGGAGGTGGGCCATGCGCACGGTTAGGCGAAGATGGATTCTCTTTGCGGCTGCGGGGCTGATTTCCGCATTCTGGCTGCACACGGCCCGTTCGGCGCCACCGGGCAGAGCACCGGCTCGGCCTCGTGCGCCCAAGCCGCCGGCAGCGCTGCCGGGCAAGCCGAACCGCCCGCCGCCGCGCAAGGTCCGGCCCGCGAGGCCGCCGATCAAGCCGAAGCAGCCCGGCCGCGGACCGGCGTACAGACCGCCCTCCGCAGCCCACCGGCCCCTGCTGCGCGGCTGGTATCGCCCGTACGGTCCGAAGATGGTGCGCGTCTGGCCGGTGATCGGCTATCCCTATCACGCAGGCGGAACCAGCTACGTTGTTTCGTCTTGGCAAGCCGACACGTCGGACGAACTCGCGCCAGGTCAGGACGACCCGCAAGCCGCGGAACGATATGCCGAACTTCAGGAGCTGGTGGATCTAGTCTGTCAGTGGCGGATGCTTAACGAATCGTCCGTCGTGCATCAGCGCGTCCCTCCGACCGAGACGGACCAAACGCTCCAGCAGTGGGCTCAACTTAACGCGTCTTTTGACCGAGCCACTCGCGCGGCGATGGCACAACTGGCATCGGCGCAGTCGGCAGCAGAGCCGCTCCGTCAGGCACGCGAGCACCTGGGGCAGCTCGAAACGCTGATCGCCGGGCTGGGCGTTCAACCACGTCCCGCCGGCAACACGGGGTAGACAGGCACCTCGCCGGGCCTACAGCAGGTGCGTGCTGGTAATGGCCTCGACGATCTTTGGATCGAGATTGTCGTACTTCTGAAGATACTCGACCCGTTCCTGGTTGAGCTTCTTGACCATCGCGACGCGGGTCTCGTCGTCGTAGAGCCGCTTGGGGTCGAGTGCGTCCATGTCGAAGATATCGCCCTTCTCGTCGATGACCCCATCAACCAGAACGCGCGTGCCGAAGTCGGGGTCGCGGGTCCACACGGCCGACTCGCGGAAGACCGCGCAGGCAATGTACCCGATGCCCGGCTTCCAGGGGCGATTCGGCGGGCGATTAGGCTTGCTCGGATTGTCCGGATTGGGGATTTCGCCTACGCCGCCGGTGTTCATCAGGAAGCAGCGAACCTTGTCCCG
The DNA here is from genome assembly GCA_965602375.1 of uncultured Phycisphaerae bacterium. Classification (GTDB taxonomy): domain Bacteria; phylum Planctomycetota; class Phycisphaerae; order UBA1845; family DATKUK01; genus DATKUK01. Next base: position 6,606 of record CBFCZG010000080.1, read on the forward strand.
GTAGCGGTTGACGTACTCGTAGAACATGTTGCCTTCTTCAGCGGGGTCGCCGACCATGAACGGGTTGGTGCCTGGCTGCCGTAACGATTGCCCGATTCGCGTGGGGTCGCCGGCGGCCGTCTCGATCGACTCGCCCAGCATGAAGTAGGCCGCCGCCTGCTCGGGGGTCAGCTCCGACATGATCGGCACTACGGTGTTTCGCCGCGTGTTGAAGATGAAGCATACCTGATCGAGCTCGTCGACCGGGGGAAGATCGATGGATTCGTGCAGCCGCTCCTTGGGCAGCGCCCGCAACGGGAGGATGCCTCGTCCGTTTGCGCACAGGTCTTCCTCCAGATATTGAATCTGGCCCTGGTAGTCGAGGTAAAGGTTCTGCGACACAAAGTCGGAACTCTCCGTGGCTGGACGAAGAAGGATGTCGTCTTCGTCCAGATCGGTCTTCAGGAACATGGCCTGTTCGGTACCCAGGATACGGCCGTCCTTCAACCGCAGTCCGGCGAAGTCGTCCTGGGCGATCAGCGACTCCTCACCCTCACCATAGAGATAATGCGTGTGGCCGATGTTCGTGGTCTTGCCGGTGCCGCTGAGGCCGAGGATCGCCACGCCGATGGTGCGCAGCCCCTTTGCCCGTCGGCTGCGCGCGCGGACGACCTTGGTTCCGGCGTGGATGCCGAGGATGCCCCGCTGCTTCGCGCGAAACATCGCCATGCGCAGGAATCCCTTCTTGGCCTCGCCCATATAGTCCGAGCCAATGCCCACGGTGCAGTTCTGCTCGGGGAATACGTAGAAGCGTCCGAACGGGCCGGTATTGATGTCGGGAACCATGAGCAACTGGAAGCTCTCGGCACCGGGCACCGGATCCTCGGCCCGTAGCATCTTGCCCCACATGTACGGGACGTGATGATTGCGGCGATTCTTGACACTGACCAGCAGGTAACAGTTGAAGGTGAAGTCCGGATCCTCTCCGCTGCCCATGACGCGATGGATCAAATCGAAAGGCAGGGAATTGGCGTGGCCGGGATGGTCCTTGCCGTCGCAGGTCCCGCCAAAGATGCGGGTCATATTCATCTGCATTTGGCTTATCGTGGCGGCCTGTTCGGACCCCGGCTTCTGCGTGGCGACGGTTTCACTGCCGAGGATGACGCTGTACTTGGCCGAGCGGTTCCTGACGCGCGTATCCCAGTTGAACCCGCCGTAGACGTTGCGCTGGCCGGTGGTTTCAGCAGCCCGGGCAAGCTCCGGCCCGAGGTATAAAGTTACGTTGGTGCCCACGTGTCGAGCGCGGTCCACCAGCGCCTGGATCAATTCCGCGACCGTCTTACCGTCGAAGCGTGACATAGCGTAAGTCTCCTGTGCGCACAAGGATCCCAACGAGAACTATCCAACCACCTACGCAAGCGTATTGCGCAACCAGGGGCGATGGCACCGGACCCGATCGTCGGCGGGAAAGACCTTCCCGTCGCCACTCGCCATCCGCGACATTAATAGCGTATGATCGTAGCACTTGTAAAGGCCTGTGCGGCCCGCAGGCCGTGTCCGACCGCGACAATTTCTGTAACAAGTTGCCAAATCAATACTTGACGCCTTTTTGGGGTTGTGCTATTCAAGCGCCAGGGCGTAAGGTGGCGTGAGTGCGCACGGGCAGAAGGACGCAGAATCGCCAGCCGGTGCGCGACCTAACCGATGGAGCCAAGGCCATGTGCGCAAGGATGACAATTGCCGGCAGCACCCTTCTGGTGGCGGCTGTGGCTGGGGTCGGGTGCCAGCAAACGGCATCCCCCTCGTCGACCGGCGAGCCGGCTCGTCTACGGCCGGCGCCGAGGCCGTATATCCTCGACGCGCCGGAACCTGCGGGATTCGAGTTGATCGACAAGCTCTCGGAGGATCACGCCACCCCGGGCTGGCGGTATGTGCGATACACTTTTAAGGGCCGGGCCGACCGCCAGGCCGTGCTGAGCTACTACCGTGAGCAACTGCCCCTGCACAAGTGGACCTATCTCAGCCGGCAGAGCCTCAAGGGGCAATACAAGCTGCTGTTCGAAAAGCCCAACGAGCAATGCACCGTGACGATCGAGCCGGACTCGAGCGACTGGTTCTCCAACGGTTCGCGCGCGTCGGTGGTGATCCGCCCGTTGCGGCGCACAGGCCAGATGAAAGACGAGGGTAGAGCACCATGAAGGCGGCACGACGCAAGGACCTAAAGACCAACGAACTGATCCAGAGCATCCAGGAGGTCGTCGCGACCGTCCGGCAATACGGAGGGCACATCGCTGTTGCGGCCATTGCGCTTGTGCTGGTGGTCGCCATAGGCTTGTACTGGCGCTACAGCCAGCAGCAGCGCCTGCATCAGGCGTGGTCGGACGTGCTCATGGCTGCTCAACGCAGCGGTGCCGGGCCGATCGATCGCCTCCAGCAACTTGAGCAAATCGCCGCGGATCACGAAGGCGAACATGTGGGGGCCGTGGCTGAATTGCTGCTGGCCGGCGCCCTGGTGGACGAAGCGACGTATGGTTCGGCCGCGGACGACGCGACGCGGCGCGAGGAACGGCTTGGCCGGGCCGAGCGGGCGTATCGGCACGTCGTCGAACGGTACGAAGACGATTTGGTCCCGCGTGGGGCGGCGTTGATGGGTCTGGCCAATCTGGCCGAACAGCAGCGCGATTGGGAGCAGGCGCAGAGCTGGTACCAGAAGATCCTGGCGGACAAGCGTCTTGAGGTGACCTCGTACCGGACGCTGGCTGCGCGAGGGCTGGAGACCTGGCCGAAGCTGTCCAGCGAGGAGGTAGTGTTCGTCGAGGCCCCTGCCAGCACCCAGCCGACGGCGGCCTCACAGCCGGTAGCCGTCGCCCGGCCTGCGGCGGCGGCGGCGACCCTCCCATCCGGCGGCGATTGACACATGGGGGTGAGGTTGTGTAGGTTGAGCGGCACGTGCGGGCATGATTGACCGCCGGAGCGAGTGAATGCTGGCGCAGGAGATTCCTAATGGCTGATTTGGAAGGCATGGCTGCGGCGCTGATCGACGGGAAGCGCGAAGAGGTTGCCGCAAAGGTAAAGCAGGCGATAGACGAGGGAGTCGCGCCGGGGGAGATCCTCAACGAGGGGCTGGTCGCGGGCATGTCCGTCGTAGGCGAGCGGTTCCGCAAAAACATCATCTATGTGCCCGAGGTTTTGATCGCGGCGCGGGCGATGAAGGCGGGCATGGAACTGCTCGAGCCGCTGTTGGCCGACGCGGGCGTCAAGCCCGCCGGGGTGGTCGTGATCGGCACCGTCAAGGGCGACTTGCACGACATCGGCAAGAACCTGGTGGCCATGATGCTCCAGGGCGGAGGCTACAAGGTCGTTGACCTGGGCACGGATGTGCCGGCCGACAAGTTCGTGGAGGCCTGCCGCGAGAACAACGCCGAGTTGCTCGGAATGAGTGCGCTGCTGACCACCACCATGCCGCAAATGGCCAGTGTGGTGAAAGCGGTCAAAGAGTCAGGGCTGGATGGTGTGCGATGCATCATCGGCGGGGCGCCGGTGACTCAGAGCTATGCCGACGAGATCGGGGCCGACGGCTATGCTCCGGATGCGGCCTCGGCTGTGGATGTGGCCCAGCGCCTGGTCGGGATGTCGGCCTAGATTCGCTTCGCGCAACGCCAGACGGTCCTTCACAGGCCGTCAAACAGGCAGAAGCCTTGCGCCCCGCCCTCGCGGGGCGTTTCATGCGCAACTCGGGCTGTCGGGGCGCGTGATCTCATGGAGGACACGAAAGACGACATCCTGCAACGCCCAGTCCCTCTCGATGAGGATGAGTGCGACCGGGTCAAGCTCCGCATCCGTCGGCGTCTGGTGGGGCGGCGGCTCGATAAGTACCTGCACTCGCGGTTCCCACGATTGAGCCGCACGTTGATTCAGCGCCTGATCAAACAGGGAGCCGTCACCGTCAACGGTCGCCCGACCAAACCCAGCTACGAGCCGGACGGCGGCGACCAGATCGAGATTCTGATCCCGCCCCCCGAACCGACCGAAATCATCCCCGAGCCGATCGAGCTGAACGTCATCTACGAAGATCGGTTCATCCTTGCCGTCAACAAGCAGCCTGGAATCATCTGCCATCCGGCCAAGGGCTCGCAGACGGGCACGCTGGCTAACGCGCTGGCCTATTACGCCGAGTCGCTTTCGCACGGGGCCGATCCCTTCCGCCCGGGCATCGTGCATCGCCTCGACAAGAACACCACCGGCGTGATGTTGGTGGCCAAGACCGACGAGGCCCACTGGCGACTGGCCCTGCAATTCGAGAAGCGGACCATCGAAAAAACCTACGTGGGCGTGGTGCATGGGCGGGTCGAGTTCGACGAGGATGTGATCAGCGCGCCGATCGGCGTCCATCCCACGATCCGCGACCGCTACATGGTGCCGGGCGCGCGATACCATCAGGCCCTGACGAAAGAGGCCGTCACCCGCTACCAGGTCGTGCAAAGGTTCGCCGGCCACACCCTGGTGCACATGCATCCCAAAACCGGGCGAACCCATCAACTCCGCGTACACATGTCGTACATCGGATATCCGATGGTGGGCGACAAGTTCTACGGAGGCCAGGTAGTCACTGAGCGATCGCTAACCGGTACCGGCAGTGACGAGCCGATCGTCGACCGGCAGGCCCTGCACGCACGAAGGATCAAATTCGTTCACCCCATTCACGAGAAACCCATGACACTGGAGGCCCCGGTTCCGGACGACATGCAGCATCTGATCGAGGTACTGACGAAAGCCGACGGCTGACCGCAGGTCGCCTGCGGCTGCGCGCCTACCGCCGGATCAACGTGACGGGCAGGAAGGAGAACACGATGCGTTACAGCTACGAAGAGTTGGCGGGAATGATCGACCACTCGCTGCTGCAACCCACGATGACCGATCAGGACATCCGGGACGGCTGCGAGCTGGCGAAACGCTATCAGGTTGCTTCGGTGTGCGTGAAGCCCTACGCGGTAAGACAGGCGCTGGAGATCCTTCGCGGCAGCGGCGTGGCCGTCGGCTGCGTGGTGGGGTTCCCGCACGGAAACAGCGCCACCGAAGTCAAGCGGTATGAAACGCAAATCGCATGCCGGGACGGCGCGACTGAGATCGATATGGTGATCAACATCGGCAAGGCCCTCGGTGGTGACTGGGACTACGTCAAGCAGGACATCCAAGCGGTGGTCGACGAAGCGCACAGCCACGGTGCGATCGTCAAGGTAATCTTCGAGAACGATCTTCTACCTGACGACGAAATCAAAACCCGACTGTGCCGTCTCTGTGAAGACTCCGGCGCCGACTTCGTCAAGACATCCACCGGCTACGGGTTCGTGAAGGGACCGGACGGCAAGTATTCGTACAAGGGTGCGACCGAGCCCGACCTGCGATTGATGCGAGCGCAGTGCTCGCAGAAGGTGCAGGTGAAGGCGGCCGGCGGCGTGCGTGATCTCGACGCACTCATGAAGGTCCGCGAGCTGGGCGCGACCCGCTGCGGCGCCAGCGCCACCGCCGCCCTGCTCGACGAATACAAGCGCCGCGCCGAAGCGGGAGGGTAGCCGCACGAAAGCTGGAGCGCCGCCGGCGCGCCTGTTGCACTTGTGTGTCACCAGGCGCCTGGCTAGCATACCGTTTTGTCTTCGACTTACGTCTTGGGGCAGCGCCCATGACCCCAAAGCAGACCATCGCGGTCATTGATTTCGGCAGTCAGTACAGCCAATTGATCGCGCGGCGAGTGCGCGAAAACCGCGTATACAGCGTGTTGTGTCCGCCATCGGTCACGCCCGGCGAACTGCGCGAACTCAACGCGGTGGGCCTGATATTCTCCGGTGGTCCGGCCAGCGTGTACGAAGAGGGAGCACCTCGCTGTGACGCGGCACTCCTGGAGATGGACCTGCCGGTCCTGGGTATCTGCTACGGCATGCAGTTGGCCTGTCAGCTTCTGGGCAGCCAGGTCAGGCCCGGGCAGAGCCGCGAGTACGGCAGGACGTCGCTGCGAATCATCCGTAACGACCAGCTGCTGGCCAACATGCCCGAAGAAACAGTCGCCTGGATGAGCCACGCCGACATCGTGGCCGAGTTGTCGGCCGAGTTTGAGGCGCTGGCCCAGACGCCGGCGTGTCCCTGTGCGGCGGCGCGCCATCGCACGAGGCCGATCTACGGCGTTCAGTTCCATCCTGAGGTAACGCACACGCCGATGGGCGGGCAGATCCTGCGCAACTTCATCTACGACATTTGCCGCTGCCGGGGCGACTGGCAGGTGGGCAACATGATCGATCACGCCGTAGCCGACGCCCAACGCCGCGTGCCCGCCGACGCACGGGTGATCTGCGGGCTATCGGGCGGCGTCGATTCGAGCGTGACGGCTGCGCTGCTGCACAAAGCGCTGGGCGATCGCCTGACGTGCATCTTCGTCGACAATGGGCTGCTGCGCCAGGGCGAGGCCGGGCTGGTCGAATCGACGTTTCGAGGCCACTTCGGCATCGACCTGCGAGTCGTCGACGCGGGAAAACTGTTCCTCGACCGGCTCGCGGACGTGACCGATCCGCAGGAAAAACGGCGGATCATCGGCCACACCTTCATCGACGTCTTCCAGGCCGAGGCCAAGAGCATCCCCAACGCCTGGTATCTGGCCCAGGGCACGCTGTACCCCGACGTGATCGAGAGCGGCCACAGCGTGGGGGGTGCAGCCGCCAACATCAAGCTGCACCACAACGTGGGTGCCCTGCCGGCGGAGATCGGCTTCGAGCTGATCGAGCCGTTGCGCGACCTGTTCAAGGACGAGGTCCGCCAGATGGGTCAGCAGTTGGGCCTGCCCGACGAGATCGTGTGGCGACACCCATTCCCGGGTCCGGGCCTGGCGGTGCGAATCGTCGGAGCCGTCACGAAGGAACGTCTGGCAATCCTGCGACCGGCCGATCAGATCATGCTCGAGGAGATACGGTCGGCCGGCTGGTACAACCGCATCGCCCAGGCGGCCGTCGTGCTGCTGCCGGTGGCCAGCGTGGGTGTCATGGGCGACGGCCGGAGCTATCACGGCAACCACGTCGCGGTGATTCGACTGGTGTCGACCACCGACTTCATGACGGCCGACTGGCTGCACATCGACCACGAGATTCTCGCGCGGATCAGCAATAGAATCATCAACGAGGTGCCGGGCATCAACCGCGTGGTGTATGACATTTCCAGCAAACCCCCAGCGACGATCGAATGGGAATAGCGCATGGACGTTGTGAGCCACGCCGCCCTGGGCCTGAGCGTGGGCTACAGCGGCTTTGCCCAGCGTATCGGGCGCGGCGGGGCGCTGCTGGCGCTAGCCGCC
>CBFCZG010000081.1:0-13736 GCA_965602375.1 uncultured Phycisphaerae bacterium
CCACGTCGCGGAAGTGTTCGAGCGTTACGGGGTGGTCGAGTTGGGCGGCGCGGGCCTTGAGGGCGGCGTGGAAATCATCGCCCAGCGTCCCGGTGCCTACGCATAGATGGAGATCGTTACGGCCTCGGTCGTCGGTCAGGTCGGAATCGTTCCAGTGGATGTGTCCGATTCGCTCGGGCTGCGAGACGTATTGGGCTAAGACCTGGCGGCGCTGCGGGACGTCGGGCCAGCGATGGCAGTAGGGGCCGGCGTGGCTGGGATCGAGGCATAGCGACAGATGAGTTTCGCCAACGGCCTCGGGCAGTGCCAGCCAGTCCTCAGGCGATATATCGAAATACTCCAGGAAATCGCCCGGGCCCAACTGGGTGACGTCGGCGTCGGGGGCCACGCCTTCCCAGTAGGCCCAGTTGTTTTCGACGACAAGCTCGACGCCCAAAGCCTGGCAGCGCCGCGCCAGATGCCGCAGCGAGTCGAGCAGCAACTGCCGGTCGGCCAGGTCGGGGCGCAGCGGCGGCACGGGCTCATCCGGCTGGGGGCGGACCGGCGGGAACGGGAAGTAATTCGGTGCATTGTGCGTGACAATGGTGCGTACGTTCGGATAGAGACTGCAAGCGTCTTCGATGTACCGCTCGACGACCTCGATGCTTCGCCGGCGAAACGTTTCGTCGGTGCAGGCCAGGTGGATGCGGGTCTGCGGGACGGGCGCGTCGGGCATGAACCACGGCGCGTGGGCCGAGCGCACCAGGTCGCGCATGGCGGGTGGCACGGGGTCGTCCAGATCGGGTTTGGCCTCGATGTAGAGTCCGCGGTCGCGGACCACTTTTTCGTCCACTCCCTGAGGTACGGACAGCATGGGTCTCATCAGTGGGGATTGCTCCTTTCGCCGCGCCCTCGCGCCGCAACGCCTGTCATCTAACGGACGTTGCGCGCCCCGTCAACTCCGGCAACAAGGCTGGGAAGAATCCAGAGGTGCGAATCGCCGTGTTGGGTGACGAGTACGGTGCGATCAGGTATAGATGTTGAGTTGACTTCCCACGCCGGTCGGATGCGAGGGGTCGGGTGTGTTCTGCCCGAGGCGCCGGGTGGCGAAAGGCGCGGCGTTCTGGTCGGACTGGCTGCGAAGTTCGGCGCGGGCCCGCTGCTCGACTTGAGCGGCCTTGGCAGCCACGGCGAGGTCCTGAGCTGAAGGTTGGGCGGGCGCCAGCGCCGCCCGGCGGATCTGCTGCATTTTGCGGATGGTGGCCTCGGGGTCGCCCGGGACGGCCGACGTGTCGATGCGAACCTCGCCACCGACGGCGTACTGCTTCCCGTCGGGCCCGGTCTTGTATTGATAGCTGGGCGAGCCCTGAACGTATTGGCCTCCGGCGGCCTGATGGGTGGCTTCATGCTGGCGGACCTGTTGGTCGGCCTGCCGGAGTTTCTGCATCTGCTGTCTTTGTTCGGTGGTGAGCGCCTGTTCGATTTCGATGAAATAGGCGCCGCGCTCGAAGCCTGATACGCCGTTGGCTGTGGCCGACGGGCGCGGCTGGACGACTCCGGTGATCTGCTGGGACTGTCTTCCGGCGCTGGGCGGCAGCATCCCGGGAGCAGATCGGGTGAGAATCGGCGACAGGCGGTCTGACGAGATTGGCGCGATCACTGTACAGCCACGCCTCGGCCGGCGATACCGTCGTATATGTGTCTTCGGCCTGTGTAGCCGTACGCTTCACAGGCATGCAAACGCGATAAGACGGGGTCCGGTAAAATCGCCTCGGGTTGGGCTGCGCGTCGGCCGGCTGGCCGTTGCAAATGTCCCGGGTGGAGGGAACAATCGTCCCTGTCGCCTATGTGGCTGCGGGAGTGAATGCAGATGGATGAACGTGGAATTGATCTCGGCGGGCGGGTCGCGGACCAGCAGGCGATTTCGGTGGGTGTGATTGGCTGCGGGCCACACGCCTTTCGGAACATCTACTCGGCGCTGCCGTTTCTGCCGGTGCGTTTGCAGGCGGTGTGCGATCTCGACGCCGAGCGGGCCGAACTATTCGCCCGACAGTTTGGCGCCGAGACCTGGTACACCGACGTGGCTGACATGCTAGACAAACAGCGGCTCGACGCGGTGCTGGCGATCACGGGCTACGACGCGGACGGTCGGCCCACCTACCCGTCGATTGCAGCGGACTGCATGCGGGGCGGCTGCGACGTATGGATCGAAAAGCCGCCGGCTGCGACGTCGGCCGAACTGGTGGCGTTGCAGCAGGTGGAGACACAGAGCGGTAAGTTCGTGATGGTCGGCTTCAAGAAGATGTTCTTCCCGGCCAACGAGAAGCTCAAGGCGATCATCGAAGGTAAGTCTTTCGGGCGTTTGCAGTGCATTCAGGCGAAGTATCCACAGTACGTTCCGGACCAGGAGGGGATGTTCGACTTCAAGAAGCATCCGCGGCTGATCGGTTTTCTGGACCATTTGTGCCATCCGGCATCATTGATGGTGTACCTGGCCGGGCGGGCCGGGTCGCTCTTGTTCGAGCGATCGGGCGAGGGGGCGGCGGTGGTGCTGGTGCGTTTTTGCGGCGGCGCGGTGGGCAGCTTGCTTCTGTCATTCGGCCAGCCCAGAACGGCGTCGATGGAGCGTACCGAGGCAATCGGCGAGGGCGAAAGCGCGGTGGCCGAGAACAACGTGCGGGTGTGGCACTATCGCAAGGGCGAGCACCTCAAGTCGGGCTACGGTCGCACTCCGGACTATTATCGAGAGGTGACCGACGCCCCGCACTACTGGGAGCCGGAGTTCAGCCTGGGGCAGCTTTACAACAAGGGATTGTTTCTGCTGGGCTACTATGGCGAACTGGCGGCGTTCGTATCGGCCGTGCAGCAGCGTCGCCGGCCAGTAAGGGCGGGGCTCGACGACGCGATTCACATCACTCGCTGGTTCGAGGCGATGCAGCGCGGTGCGGGTGTGTGGCAGTCGATCGATTAGGCCCGATGGGCGGGGGCTTGTTGAGTTGTGGGGGTGTGCAAAGGAGAGGATTCATGCCGTCGGCCCTGGAACAGTCGCAGCAGCTTTTCATACGGCGATGGGGTGAAATGGCCGGCTTCTGGGGGATCAATCGTACGATGGGCGAGATGCACGCCTTGCTTTACGTTGCCGAGCGTGCGCTATGCACGGACGAGATCATGGAGAGGCTTCAGATCTCGCGCGGCAGCGTAAGCATCAACCTGCGGCAGTTGCTGGCGTGGGATCTGGTTCGACGGGTGCACAAGCCCGGCGATCGCAAGGAGTACTTCGAGGCCGAGACCGACACATGGCAGATGTTCGAAGCCATCACCCGTCACCGGCGCCGCCGAGAGGTGGAGCCGATCATCGAGACCATCACACGCTGTCGCGACATGGTTTCGTCGGACGCCCGACAGCCCGAGGGTAAGCAGGCGAAGGTGTACCGCGAGCGGCTGGAGCAGATGTTGCACTTCGTGGAGATGATCAGCGGGCTGTTCAACGTGGTGATGGCGATCGGCCCGCGGGGCATCGAGCCCTTGACCAAGATGGCGGCCAGCTTCCGAAAGGGCGGACGCCGTTAGCGCTGCGACGGCGGGGTTTTGGGCTGGACAATGACGGTTCGGCGTGTGCGGAACTCGCGCCGGTCGGCGGTGGTTACCAGCGCTTCGATGCGATGTTGGCCGGGCGTGCGCAGGATTTTGCGTCCCTCGGCACCCGTGCAGATGGGCTCGCCGTTGTGCAGCCACAGGCAGTCGGCCCCCTCGCGCAGGCGCTGAGGGATCTGCACTCTGAAGTGCAGGTAGAAGGGCGCGACCCCACCTGGAGAACTGAGCACGATGCTGATTTCGGATTGCTTCTTCGTCGGCGGAGGCGGGGCTTTCGGCTGATTGCCGACTGGTGGGCGCGGGGGCGGAACGGGGGGGGGCTGAGGTCGGGCCTTGGCGGGCACGTCCTGCGCTTTGACCACAGGTTGTACCGCCTGCCTTGCGCCGGGCGAGAGCGAGGCAACCGTGGGCGCGTCGGTTTGCGTGTGTACCGTGCGTCCGTCGGACCGCGGACGGGCGGTTGGGCGCGCCGCAGGTGCAGTGTTGGGCACGGGCTCGGCCGAGGCCAGGACCACCGGCTGCGTGCGGACGCGGGCGAGCGTGCGCTGCGCCAGCGCCTTGTCCAACGGCTGCAACTCGCAGACGCGTGCGAAGAAGTTGGCAGCGGTCTCGGGGGTCCGCTCGTGCCCGAGACCCTCGACGCTGAAGGCTTCAACTTGCTCAAACCCTCGCTCGCGGTACCAGACAATAGCCTCTCGGGACTCTCTACGGCATATGGCGAAATCATTCTGCCCGAAGAAAATGCCGATGGGGGTGCGGGGGTATCGCGGGTACTTGGGAATCTGCTTGGGCTCGAGAATGTAGGGCGAGAAATTGCTCTGCCGCACGGCCAGACACGTGAATCGTTCGGGGTGTTGGTTGAGCAGATAGTGGGCCAGATAGCCCCCCGACGACCAACTCGTGATCAGGACGCGGCTTGGGTCGGCGTCGGTTCGGCGGAGAACCTGATCCATCATGTTCAGGATCATCCGCTCATCGCGCTCGACATAGGAGTGGATGTGCTTGAGGGGCAGTTCCATGAACAGATCAGACGTATGCAGATCGGGGGCGCAAACGATCAGCCCATAGGCGTCGGCCTGCTGCTGCCACTCGCGGATCTGGGCGGTGTAGCTGTCGAACGGCTTCATGCCGTGCAGGGTCACCACGAGAGGCCAGCGCGTGTCGCTCCTGCCGGGCGGCGTCTCAGCGGGGTAGCGCTGCGGCAAGTAAAGCCAGTAATGCCGCCCGGAGGTCGACTCCACCAGATTCATCTCTTTGCCGTTGCCCCGCCCCTGGGGCACGGCGCATCCGGCAACCAGCATGGTTGCGGCGACGACCGCGGCCCGGAGAACGGCCCAAAGACCTATCGGGTATGGTGTCGGGTAACGCATCTTCCGCTCAACTATACCACAGCGCGACGTCCGCTGCATCACACCGGTGGTCCGGCGTTTTTCTCTGCCGCGGATGGCCGGTAGCCGATGACGAGCGTGGCTTGGTCGTCGTGCTGAGGCAGATCTTCCGTGAAATCGACCATTTCCTGGTTCAATCGCGTACATAGCTGGCTGGCATCGCGCCACGGCGTACCGGCAGCCACTTCGAGCAGACGCTGGCTGCCGAACATCTCGTCGCGGCGGTTGCGGGCCTCGGTCACGCCGTCGGTCACGAACGCAATCAGGTCGCCGGGCTGAAGCTGGATGGAGGCCTGCTCGTACTGAAAGTGAGGCATGACGCCCACAAGCGGGCTCGAAGCCCCGTCGAGCCACTGGCATCGGGGTTGCCCATTGCGATGAACCCAGAGCCCCGGAGGCCCGTGCCCGGCGTTGCAGTAGGAGAACTCACCGGTTCGCACGTCGAGCACGCCGTAGATGACCGCGGCGAAGGAGTCATCCGGCGTGAGTTGACAGAGCCTGCGGTTCAGTTCGCTGAGGTAGTCGGTCACGGAGTTCACCGGATCGGCTGTGATCTCGAAGAAGGCCTTCAGCAGCCCCGTGACGAACGCGGCCGCCATCCCATGCCCAGATACGTCGCAGAAGAAGACCGCGAGGCAGTGATTGTCGAGCGCCCGCAGATCGTAGTAGTCGCCACCCACCTCTCGCTCGGGCTTGAAGTGCGACGCGACGTCGATTCGGTCCTGGAACGGCCAGGCCTTCGACGGCGGCAGCAGGTTCTGCTGGATCTGGCTGGCACGCCGCAGGTCGGCCTGGGTGCTGTCGCTGTACGCCTTCAGCTCCGTGTAGGCGGTCTCCAACTGCTGGGCCTGTACTTCATTATCGTACTCGACCGATCCGACGGATAAGAAAAACAGATAGACGGCCAGCCCCACGACGCCCACGATGAGCCCCGCAACGATGGAAATGCTCCACAGCGGCGCCGACAGGGCCACCATGACCAGTGGGATGACACCTACGAGGACGACGGCCGAGGCGTAGCGTCCAGCCGCGCGATAGAATGCACGATGGTCGCGGAAGTCTCGATTGCGCTGCTTAAACCGCCGAATGGCCCGACTGAGGACGGTTTGGCAGTAGCTGTACCGTACAAGCAGCGTGCGATCCCGGCGGAGCAGCCGCGTGTTGGTGCAGGCCACGCTGAGCCCCTCGGGGCTGAGCAGGTCAGCGAGGCGGCCGGGCCTGGCGGGACGGTCTTGCCCTTCGGCGATGCGGGCGAGCTTGCGGCGCAAGATCCACAGGACCGCCAACACATCGGTGATCTGGTTGCTTTCGAGGCGGACGTCCAGTTCGACCCGGTCAACACCGATCGAACTCAGCAGGTCGGCGAGGCGGTGTGTCACGACGGGCTGCTCGCCGTCGGCCGATTGAAGCGGGCCGGGAGGCCGGCCTTGCCGGCGATTGACCACAAAGGTCAGGCTGCTGCGGCCCTCCCGTTGGGCGGCGGGCAGCAGTTGAAGCTCACATGCCTTTGCCCAGTGAGCGACCTGGGAATGCACCACGGTTAGCGAGAAGCGCTGCCGGCCTAGCCACTCGCTCACGGCTGAGGTGAACGTAGCCGCGTGGCCGTCATCCTGTATGGGCAACGGGGTGGCTGTCTCGATGTGGTTTGCCGGAGGTGCCAAACGCTGAGCGTCCCTTCTGCCAGCCCTATGAACTGCGGTCATGCGATTCTACGATCGGTCAACCGCGGGTCAACGCGGGTTCTGCCTGGAATCGGGATGCGGTTGCCGCTGGGCCGGATTGACCGTTTCGGCAGGCATTTGTACCATCGCTCTGACGGGTGGGCGCGGCCGCCGCACGTCGCAGGGAGCATTGTAACTAATGTCTGACAAAGACTTTGCGCATCTTCACTGCCATACACACTATAGTCTGCTGGACGGCGCGAACCGGATCGGCGACCTGCTGGCCCGCTGCCGGGAGCTGGGGATGAAGTCCCTGGCGGTGACGGATCACGGGAACCTGTTTGGTGCGATCGATTTTTACACGGCGGCGCTTCGGGCGGGCGTCAAGCCGATCATCGGGTGCGAGTTCTACGTGGCCCCGGGCGATCGGCGAGAGCGTGAAGCGCGAGGCATGAGCGAGGCCAGCTATCATCTCGTGGTCCTGGCCAAGAATCGCAAGGGCTATCAGAACCTACTGAAGCTGGCCAGCATCGCCTATCTGGAGGGGTTCTACTACCGCCCGCGGATCGACCGGCAGGTGCTCGCCGACCACGCCGAGGGGCTGATCTGCATCAGCGGGCACATGGGCACGGAGCTTGCGGTCCGGATCGTTTCCGGCGACGCCGAGGGCGCGCGCGCGACGGCTCGGTTTTATCGCGATCTTCTGGGCAAGGACAACTTCTACGTCGAGTTGCAGCGGCACGGTCAGCCGGAGCAGGAGCATTTGATCGGCGAGTTGGTGGCGCTGGCCAGGGAAGTCGATCTGAACGTGTTGGCCACCAACGACGTGCATTACCTGACGCAGGATGAGGCGCTGGTCCACGAGGTGATGGTCTGCATCAACACGGGCAAGACGCTCCAGGACACCGAGCGGATGAAGATGGAGACCGACCAGTTGTACCTCAAGAGCGCGGCCGAGATGTACGAGTTGTTCCGCGACGTGCCGGAAGCCTGCGCGAACACGCTGAAGGTGGCGGCCTCATGCAACCTCGATCTGGACTTCACGCAACGGCACGCGCCCGTTTTTCGTCCTCCTCCCGGAAAAACCGATGGGCAGCACCTTCGCGAACTGGTGTACGAGGGGGCCGAGCGGCGTTACGGCGAACCTACGCACGAACTCGGGGAGCGCATTGAATACGAGTTGTCGGTCATCCGGTCGAAGGGCTTCGCGAGCTACTTCCTGATCGTGCACGACATTGTGGAATACGCGCGATCGCGCGGGATTCCAGCCGGGGCACGGGGTAGCGGGTGCAGCACGGTGGTGGGGTACTGCCTGGGGATCTCGGCGCCGGACCCATTGCACTACGAGTTGTATTTCGAGCGATTCATGGACCCCGAGCGCGACGAGATGCCGGACATCGACATCGATATTTGCCAGAACGGTCGTGCCGAGGTGATCGAGTACGTGCGGGGCAAGTACGGTCACGTCGCCCAGGTCATCACGTTCGGCACGCTTAAGGCCCGCGCAGCCATTCGCGACGTCTGCCGCGTTCTGGCCGTGCCGCTTAGTGACGCCGATCGTATCGCCAAGATGGTGCCTGCCACGGTCAACATGACGATCGCCAAGGCGCTCGCTCAGGAGCCGGAACTGAAACGGCAGTACGATCAGGACGAGACGGTGCGTCAGGTGATCGACTACGCCAAGCGGCTGGAGGGGTTGGCGCGGCACGCCGGGGTGCACGCGGCGGCGGTGGTGGTGGCCGACAAGCCGCTGGAGGAGTTTGCCCCTCTATACCGGGCGTCGGACTCGGACGTGGTGGTGACGCAGTATGAGGGCACGGTGGTTGAGAAGGTAGGTCTGCTCAAGATCGACCTGCTGGGCTTGCGGACGCTGAGCACGATCGAGCGCGCCCGGCAACTCGTTCGGCGGAACCACGGCGTGGAGGTGGAGCTGGACAAGCTGGATTTGGAAGACCAGCAGGTCTATGCCCTCTTCGCCAACGGGGACACGAAGGGAATCTTTCAGTTCGAGTCGAGCGGCATGCGTGACGTGCTGATGAAGATGAAGCCGAATCGAATCGAGGACCTGATCGCCGCCAACGCGCTGTATCGTCCCGGTCCGATGGTGAACATCGACGCCTATGTGGCCCGCAAGCACGGCGAGTCGTGGGATCTGCCGCATCCGATCATGAAGGAGGTGCTGGCGAAGACGCACGGCATCATGGTGTATCAGGAACAGGTATCGCGCCTGGTGAACCGATTGGGGGGGATTGCGCTGAACAAGGCGTTTCGCCTGGCCAAGGCGATCAGCAAGAAGCGCACGGATATGATCGAGGAGCAGCGCGAGGCCTTCATACAGGGCTGCGAGCGGAACAACGTGACACGCGCGCAGGCTGAGGCGATCTTCGAGGAGATTCTGCGGTTTGGGGGCTATGCCTTCAACAAGGCGCACTCGACGGGGTATGCCCTGGTGGCCTATCAGACGGCCTACCTCAAGAGGTATTACCCGTTGGAGTTCATGGCGGCCCTGCTGACGTTCGAGATGGACAACACCGACAAGATCGTCGAGTACATCGGGGAGTGTCGGCGGATGGAGATTGCGGTTCGCCCGCCGGATATCAACAGCTCGGCCGTCGACTTTACGGTGGTGGCTGCGGGTCAGGCGGGGCGGACGGACGGCGCGGATGCCGAGCAGCCCTGCATTCGTTTCGGTCTGGCGGCCGTCAAAGGAGCGGGCCACAAGGCGGTGGACGCGATCATCGAGGCGCGGGACGAAGGCGGGCCGTTCGAGGACATCTACGACTTTTGTGAACGCGTGGATCATAGTGCGGTGAACCGTTCGGCCATCGAGGCGTTGATCAAGTGCGGCGCGTTCGACCGGACCGGGGCGATGCGGCGTGCGCTGATGGAGGTGTTGGATCAGGCGCTGGCGATGGGTGGGCAGGTGCAGCGGGATCGCCGCAGCGGTCAGGGCAACCTGTTCGGGGCGTTTGGCGCGGAGTCGAGCGTGTCTCGTCAGGCGATTCCCACCAGCGAGTGGTCGGAATCGCAGATGTTGGCGTACGAAAAGGCTACGTTGGGATACTACGTGACGGCCCACCCGCTCTCGCAGCATGCGGATCAGTTGGAGAAATACAAGACGGCTGACACGGTGGACCTGGGTGCCCTGCCGGAGGACGCGGAGGTGGTGCTCGGCGGGATGATCGCCAAGGCGCGGACCACCGTGACCAAGTCGGGCCGCAACGCCGGGGCCAGAATGGCATTTGTGACACTGGAAGATTTGAAAGGTTCGATCGAGGCGGTGATCTTCCCCGGCGACTTCGAGCGGTATCGGGCGATGATCAAGCCGGAGGTGGTCGTATTTCTTCGCGGGCGGGTCGACCGTCGTCGCGAGCAGCCCAGCCTTCGGGTGAGCGAGGTCGTCGGCCTGGACGAAGCGGATGAAAGACTGGCCGCGAGGGTGATGCTGTGGATCAACTGCTCGGTAGCCGACGCCGCCATGCTGGACGAATTGGGGGCGTTGTGCCGTGCGCACGCCGGCGAGTGCCGGCTGTACCTGGAAATGAGCACGCCGGACGGTTGGCAGGTAACCATCGGCTGCAACGGTGAAGGCGGCGCGATTTGTCCGGATACGGAGTTTATCGAGCAGGCAGCCAGGTTGCTGGGGGGGCGAGAACACGTCGTGCTGATTGGTCAGCCCAAGCGCGTAAAGCCCGAGGTGAGTCGGCCGGAACCTGTGGAGGCAGAGCCGCAGGACGTGGTCGAGGAGGAGGCGCTGCTGTAGGCGCCGCCCCTGTTTCGGCGTGCGCCGACCGCCTTTGGCGATGTGGGGCTCGCCGGTGACTTCGGCTGCGGACAGCGCGGTATACGGTCGCCGCCTGGCGGCACTACGGCTTCACGATGCCCAGAGAATCAATCCCGGCAGGGGTGTGTCTCCCACGTCGGGATGATTGGGCAGCACGCGAAGCCCACATCCCCGCAATCCGCTGGTCTGGCAGGGGATTCTGCCGATGAACGTGAATTCCCCGTTCGTCCCGTTATTGCGGACCACTTGCATGGGGATGGCACGCCCCTCGCGGACGTGTCCGGACGCGTCGAGTGGGCCTTCGAACAACTCAACGGCCACGTGCTCCGGCGGGACCTGGCCGAGTTGGAGATCGACCTCCACGTCGAGCTGATCGCCTACCTTCATGGCCTCGCCGTTGCCGAAGCGCACGTCATTTATGCGGATGTCCGCCCAGTGGTCCTCCAGAAGGCTTCGCCACTGCGCCAGGGCGCTCGCACGGGCCAGGTGGTCGGCCTGAAGTTCCCGACTGCGCATGGCCGCCGGCAGATAGCATCGCTCGGCATACTGGCGGACCATGCGGCTGGTGTTGAAATACGACCCGTGCGATTTCATGGCCGCCTTCATCTTGGCAATCCAGCCGCGAGGCAGTCCGTCGCTGCCGCGGTCGTAGAAAAGCGGGATGATTTCCTTTTCCAACAGGTCATAGAGCGCGTGAGATTCGACCTCGTCCTGGTCGTCGTGGTCGGTATATTCCTCACCGCGTCCGATGGCCCATCCCACTTCAGGCTGATAGCCCTCGCACCACCACCCGTCGAGGGTGCTGACGTTGAGTGCGCCGTTGGCCGACGCCTTCATGCCGCTCGTGCCGCTGGCTTCCAGAGGTCGGCGCGGCGTGTTCAGCCAAACGTCGACGCCTTGGACCAGGTAACGCGCCACGTTGACATCGTAATCCTCGAGGAACACGACGCGGCGACGGAACGGCTCCTCGCGAGCGTGGTGAATAATCTGGCGAATCAGGTCCTTGCCCCCTCCGTCGCGCGGATGGCTCTTACCGGCGAAGATAATCTGGACCGGCCGCTTGGGATGCGACAGGATCGCCGCCATTCGCTGCATGTCACGGAAGAGCAAGGTGCCGCGCTTGTACGTGGCGAATCGTCTGGCGAAGCCGATGGTAAGGGCTTCGGGGTCGAGCACTTCGTCGGCTTGGGTGACCTCGGTCTGCGGCGCGCCCCGTCGTTGCAGTTGCGCCCGGAGACGCCGTCGGGCAAACGCCACCAGGCGCTCCCGCCGCCGTTCGTGCGTTCGCCACATCTCGGTGTCGGGTATTTGATCCATGCGGCGCCACACGGCCGCCTCTTCGGGCTGTCGCGACCACTTCGGCCCGAGATAGCGGTCGAGCAGGCTTGCGGTCTCGTGCGAAATCCAGCTTTGTATGTGCACGCCGTTGCTGATCGACGTGATGGGGATTTCCTGCTGGGGCAATTGCGGCCAGACCTTCTGCCACATCCGCCGCGACACCACGCCGTGTAGTTTGCTGACGCCGTTGCGGTGTGCTGCCAGCTTCAGAGCCAACACCGTCATGCAGAACGGCTCCTGGTCGTTGGCAGGCTTCTCTCGGCCGAGGGTGAGGAACGCGTCTCGGGTCAACCCCAACTGGGGGTAGTACTGCCGGAAATGCTCGTCCATCAACTGCGGGGCGAACCGGTCGTTACCGGCCGGCACCGGTGTGTGGGTGGTGAATACGTTTCCCGAAACGGTGGCCTCCCGCGCGTCGGCGAAGCCGACCTGTTGCTCCTGCATGGTCAGCCGAATCCGCTCGAGGGCCAG
Organism: uncultured Phycisphaerae bacterium; assembly: GCA_965602375.1. Taxonomy (GTDB): domain Bacteria; phylum Planctomycetota; class Phycisphaerae; order UBA1845; family DATKUK01; genus DATKUK01. The sequence continues at coordinate 12,216 of CBFCZG010000081.1, forward strand.
GAAGGCCGAATGGCCTTCGTTCATGTGGCAGACCGTCGGCTTGATGCCGACCGCTCGCAGCGCGCGGATTCCGCCGATCCCGAGCACGATCTCCTGGCGGATCCGCATGACCTCGTCGCCCCCGTAGAGTTGGGCGGTGATGGTTCGGTCTTCCCAGCGATTCTCGGGCAGGTTGCTGTCGAGCATGTACACGGGGACACGGCCGACGTTCACGACCCAAACGGCCAATTGAACGTTTCGGCCCGGCAGTTCGACCTGCACCATCGCGGGTTGTCCGTCGGGTGTTCGAGCGAGATCGAAGGGCAGTTGGTAGAAATCGTTTTCCGGATAGAGTTCCTGCTGCCAGCCGTCCGCGTTGAGGTATTGACGGAAGTAGCCCTGCCGGTAGAGCAGTCCCACACCGACCATTGGCAGCCCCAAGTCGCTGGCCGACTTGATGTGGTCGCCCGCGAGCATGCCCAGCCCGCCCGAGTAGATCGGGAGCGATTCGTGGATGCCGTATTCGGCCGAGAAGTAGGCAATCCGTACGTCCTCGGGGTGACTGGGAAGGTGGCTATACCAAGAGGGGCGCGAGAGGTAGTCGTTGAACTGCTCGCGGACCCGATCCAGGTGTGCGATGAAGCTTTCGTCGTCGGCAACGGCGCGGAGCGTGTTCTGATCGATCGCACCGAGCATGCGAACGGGGTTGTGTTGGGTCTGCTCCCACAGCTTGCGATCGAGGCGCTGAAACAGCTCGATTGCCTCGGGGCACCAGCACCACCACATGTTGCGGCTGAGTTCCTGGAGGGCAAGCAGCTTCTCCGGAAGGGCGGGGGCAACACTGTAGCTATGAATGGCCTGCATGCTACGACCTCATCGCGCGGGGCGGAGTTTGGCCGGCACACACGCCGCTGCCGGCCCTGCGTATCAGACGACTCTATCGACACGGGAATCGGCAGATTATCGGTGCAGGTTGACCGACTTTGCCCAGGTGAGGCACATATGGGCGAAGGGCAAGGGCGCCCCGACAGACCGGCCGCGACAGTCCGGTAACGACCTGCCTTTCAGGTAGCCCTGCCGTGGAGCACAAGGGTGTTGGCTGGCGCGATGGCGAGCGCCGTTCGGCGAGGGAGCGAACGCGTCTGCACGGCAGGCGTGACCATGCTGCCGCCAAACGGATATCAGGCTCGCGGGTCGAAGACGCGGTTGGGCGCGCGTGTGATCGGCAGGCTCAGTTCCGTCGTCGTAATGAATGCGAAGCCGCGCTCCCGCAAGCGATCGATGAGTCGTTCGAGATGTTCGACCAAATCGAATCGCTCGCCGTGCCACAGCAGCACGATCACGCCTCTATGTCGCTCGAAGTGGTCGATATACGCGTCGACATCTGACGGCCTCGGTCGGGTCGGGCAGTCACCGGCGACGAACACCTCCTCCAATCCTCCGGGCACGCCCAGCAGGCTCAACCAATCGCCACGACACGGGTCCCAGAGCAGGTGCGGGTGCGTCGTGCCGGTGAAAAAGCCCGGGTGCCGCGGCTGACTT
>CBFCZG010000082.1:0-13720 GCA_965602375.1 uncultured Phycisphaerae bacterium
ACAAGAAACCCCGCACGCTGCGCGGCGTCGCCGTCCGCGTCCCGGCCGGCGCCGAGCAGGTCATCGTCAAGTTCGACAAACACGAGCCCGACGCCGACTACGCCGCCAACCTGACGAGCGTCATCGACGTCGGCGGCACGAAGCGCCCCAAGATGCAGTCGGTCACCATCCGCTGTCCGGCGCGCTAGCACATGCGGTGATGTTCGGTGGGGCACACTCGCGCAACCTAAAGCGGATGGAAAAAGGCGGGTAGAACCCGCCCTACATCTGAAGACCCGTGCCACTTGTCGTATTGACACATCCACACTGCGGGTCTACACAACATGTCATGACACGACCCAACTTCATCTTCATCCTCATCGACGACATGGGCTTCAAGGACCTGGCCTGCTACGGCAGCGAGTTCTACGAAACGCCCAACCTCGACCGCTTCGCCCGCGAGGGTATGCGCTTCACCGACGCCTACGCGGCATGCCCGGTCTGCTCGCCCACGCGGGCCAGCATCCTTACCGGCAAGTATCCCGCCACCGTCGGCGTGACCAACTTCATCGGCGGCTACACGTCGGGCAGGCTGCTCGAGGCGCCTTACATCGACCATCTGCCGCTGGCCGAGAAAACCATCGCCGCCGCCCTGCGCGAGGCGGGCTACCGAACGTGGCACGTGGGCAAATGGCACCTCGGCAACGAGCCCTACTATCCCGAGCACCATGGGTTCGACGTCAATGTCGGCGGCTGGCGGGCCGGGATGCCCAGGACCTACTTCGCTCCCTATCACAACCCCAAGTTGCCCGACGGACCGGCCGGCGAATACCTCACCGATCGACTTACCGACGAAGCCGTCAAGCTCATCCAGAGTGGCGGCGAGGAGCCGTTCTTTCTCTACCTGCCCTACTACGCCGTTCACATCCCCATCCAGGCCAAAGAGGCATTGGTCCGCAAGTACCAGACCAAGGCCAGGCAGCTTGGTTTGGACAAGCTCGAGACGTTCGAGGAAGGCGACTTCTATCCGTGCGAGCACAAGAGGGATAAGCGGATCGTACGCCGGTTGATTCAGTCGGACGCTGTCTACGCCGCGATGATCGAGACCCTCGACGAGAACATCGGCCGCCTGCTCGAGGCCGTCGACCAAGCCGGCAAAGCCGACAACACGGTCGTGATCTTCACGTCGGACAACGGCGGCCTGGCCACGGCTGAGGGCTCGCCCACCTGCAACGCGCCGCTGGCTGAGGGCAAGGGTTGGATTTACGAGGGCGGCACGCGCGAGCCGCTGCTGGTCAAGTGGCCTGGGGTCACCCAGCCGGGCAGCCTGTGCGACGTGCCGGTCAGCAGCCCCGACTTCTACCCCACGCTACTGGAGATGGCCGGCCTCGAGCCCATGCCGCATCAGCACTGCGACGGCGTGAGCATCGTTCCTTTGCTTAAGGGCGGTGGGGATTTGCCGCGCGAGGGGATCTTCTGGCACTACCCGCACTACGGCAACCAGGGCGGCACGCCCGGCTCGTCGGTCCGCGCGGGCGACTACAAGCTGATTGAGTTCTTCGAAGACGGCCGGCTGGAGTTGTACAACCTTCGCGACGACGTCAGCGAAGAGCACAATCTGGCCGAGTCCGAGCCCGAGGTGGCGGCGCGTCTCAAGGCCATGCTGGCCGACTGGCGCCGTCGCGTCGAAGCGAAGATCCCCCAGCCCAATCCCGACTATCGACCGCGATAGCTAACAGCTCGGCTCGCCTGCCTGTCAGACCGTGTCTGCACTTGGCGGCTTCTCTATGTGCGATCTGCCGTGTTTGCGTTGCTGCTATTCTCCGAGAATGCGGTCGATTTCCGCCAGCTCGTCCACCGTCAGCGGCGGGGCCTGAGCGACCGCGATGTTGTCGGCCAGCTGCTCCACCTTCGACACGCCGATCAGCACGCTCGTGACGCGCGGGTCGCGCATGGTCCACGTCAGGGCAAGCTGGGCCATCGTCTGACCGCGCGATTTCGCCACTTCGTTGAGGCGCGTAACCTTGTCCCACACGCCGTCGGCCTTCTGCTTGTCGTACCAGCCCTGCCCGCGGCTGGGGTTGCGGCCCATGCGCGAGTCGGCCGGCAGCCCGTCAAGATAGCGGTCGGTCAGCTTGCCCTGATCGAGCGGACAGAACGCAATCACCCCCACCGACTCGCGATCGGTATGCGGCAGCAGATCGGTTTCGACACGGCGCCGGAACATGTTGTAGGCAGCCTGATGGATAAAGAGCGGCGTCCAGTCGTGCTGCCGAATGACGTTCACCGCGTCGGTGAAGCGGGCACCGGGGTAGTTGCTCACGCCGGCGTAGAGGGCCTTGCCCTGACGGACGATCAGGTCGAGGGCCGCCATGGTCTCTTCCAGCGGCGTGTCGGGGTCCAGGCGGTGATGGTAGAAGATGTCCACGTACTCCAGGCCCATGCGGCGAAGCGACTGATCGAGGCTGGCCACCAGGTACTTCTTGCTGCCCCAGTCGCCGTAGGGGCCGGGCCACATGTAGAAGCCCGCCTTCGTCGAGATAATCAACTCGTCGCGCGGCATGTCCTTGACGATCTTGCCGAATACGGTCTCGCTGTTGCCCGGCGGTAGGCCGTAGTTGTTGGCCAGGTCGAAATGCGTGATACCGTGGTCGAACGCGTAATAGCAGCACTTGCGGCAGACCTGCTGGTTGCCCGATTCACCCAGGCTCTGCCAGAGCCCGAGACTCACCACGGGCAGCTTCACGCCCCGTCGCCCGCATCGACGGTAGGCCATTTTGTCGTAGCGATCCTCCGCGAACTTCTGCGCAGCCATGCTCACCTCCAACGCCTGTCGCGCCTTCAGATCCACATAGGATTATCGCCCACATGATCCCGCCTCGGACGGTCGCTGGCAAGCCACAGCCGCGGCCGCCCCGCAGCGGACGATTGTGCGAGTCGTTTACTCTTGCCCGCCTTTGCCGCACGAGACGCCGGATCGCCTCGCTACGGATGCGCCTCGGTCAGTCGGACGAATCGCGCGCCTGTTGTCTTGGCCGCCTGAAACAAATAGGATGGGCACCGTATGGCCGGCAACGCTCGCTCCACCAATGGGTCCGCGGCAGACGATCAGTCGACAGGCAGCGTCGACTTGGAATCGCCTCATCAACTCCAATGCATGGAGATCATCGGCGGCAATCAGGCCGCCCGGATGGCCATTGATGCACCCGGGTTGGACATCTGGCTCGATAGCCGTCCCTTGGCGGGGCACGTCGGCGGCGACATTCACTATTTCTCGGCCTGTGGATCGGGGCGCGTGACGCGCCTGGCCATCGCCGACGTCTCGGGGCACGGCCCGAGCATGGACGACATCGCCAAGGCGCTGCGAGCGCTGATGCGCAAGCACATCAATCTGCTCGATCAGACTCACTTCGCGCAGGCGTTGAACCGCGAGTTCGGCGAGCACGCCAAGGACGATTACTTCGCCACCGTTCTGCTGGCCACCTACTTCAGCCCGACCGGCCACCTGATTGTGTGCAACGCCGGCCACCCGCGACCGGCCTGGTTCAGCCGTCGCCTCGACCGCTGGCAGTTCCTCGATCCGGGCACGCCGGACAAAGGGCCATCCATCCGACAGGAGAAAACCAGGTATCGGCTCGCGCCGGTTGCGAACCTGCCGCTGGGGGTCATTGAGCCCACCGACTACCATCAGTTTGCCGTCAAGCTCGAGCCGGACGATCTCGTGGTGTTCTACACCGATGCCCTGATCGACGCCCTCAATCCCCAGAACCAACGGCTCGGCGAGGCGGGCCTGCTCGACGTGCTCAATCAGCTCCAGCCGGGCGAACTTGCCGACTTCACCGAGTCGCTGCTGGCACGCGTCGGTCAGTGGCGCGACCGCTCGCAGTGCGACGACGACCAGACCGTGATCGTCATGCACCACAACAGCTCGGGACCCCCGAAGATGACCGTCGCCCAAGCCGTCAAGACCATGGCCAAGATATTCGGCCTCATGCGAGTGTAGCCGCCCGGCGTCTACTGCGTGTAACGCCTCGGAATCTGTCGGGCAGCCTATTCGATAGGCGAGTCGGCCGTCACGACGATCGTGTCCTTGGCCTCGTAGCCTGTCGGGCGAGTCACCCTAGCCCCCACCGGCGCGGGTACCTGGCCGGCCAGCAGGGGATCGTGCGTCGATTCCATCCACTCTCGCAGACGCGCCCGCAACTCATCGGCCACCTCGGCGTAAGCGGGGTCGTCGATCACGTTGTTCTGCTCGTACGGGTCGGCGTCGAGATCGTATAGTTGCTCGGCCGGCCGCGGCGCGTCAAACCAGCCTTCGGCGCGTAAGTACTCCTTGGCATGGCCCGCGTCGGTATTTGGCGCGAAATACATGGGCCGCTCGACGAAACTGCGGATGTACTTGTGACGCTGTGTCCGTACCGCACGCATCGGGTCGTACGCCGCGTGGTAGGTCATCTCGAAGAACAGCGCGTCGTGTGGCGACGCTGCCTCGCCCCGCACCAGCGGCATCAGGCTCGTCCCCTGCACGTCGGTGGGAACATCGACACCCACGAAATCGCAGAGCGTCGGCAGATAGTCGATGTTCAGCGCCATCGCCCCTACACGCGTCCCGGCGTGCCGGTCGTACGGAAACTTCATGATCAGCGCCGTCTCCACCCCCGGATCGAACAGCGTGGCCTTGGCCCGCGGCATGGCCACGCCGTGATCGGTCGTGAACACGATCAGCGTGTCGTCGTAGAGGCCCGCCTTCTTCAACGCATCGACGACCTGCCCGACGTGATCGTCCACCCGGCGGACCAGCACCTCCAGGTCGGCCACGTCCTGGCGGACCGCGTCCACATCGGGCAGGTATCCGACCGGATCGACGGCCGACGGTGACACGTCGCTGGGGGGGAACGGGCGATGCGTCTCGCTATAGCCTACGCACGCGTAGAAGGGCTGTTTGGGCTCGCTGCGCAGGTAGTCCAGCACGAACGGCGTGACGACCTCGCAGCCGTTGCCCCTCTGCTCGTCGAACTGACGGTGCTGATACCCCAACGTCGACGCGGGCCCGTGGATCTCGTGCTGCATCCCGAACAGCCACGTATCGAACCCCGCCTCGGCCATCAGCTTCGGCAGCAGATGGTCGTAGCTACCCATCGCGAAGCCGCGATGCGTCAGGCCGATCAGTCCGTGGTTGTGCGGCCACTTGCCCGAAAGGATGCTCGCCCGACTCGGGCTGCACTGGGGGGCGGTGCAGAAGTAGTTGTCAAACACCACGCCGCTCTCGGCCAATGCATCGAGGTTGGGTGTGACCACCTTTCTGCCGTAGCAGCCCAGATGGCGGCCGGTGTCGTGCGTAATGAACATCAGAATGTTCGGGCGTTTGGCCATTGCTACTTCGTTGCGCAATCCCAATTACCTCGGTGGCGCGCCGGCAAACGAGACGACTATCGCCTCGTTCATTGTCCACTCCAGTGGAAACGTGTCGCCGTCCTCCAATAGCTTGCGCGATCTTTCGTCGCGAACGCCCGTGACCGGCTTGGCGAACTTCAGTTTGATCGGCACCTTGTCCGTCTTGAGGCCCACCGAGTTGCCTCCGCCCAGCATTGATCCTTTCACCTCGGGATTGAAGCACACGAACACAACCGTTCGATCGGGCTTGCTCCAGTAGGTGATCTCGTAGCCCTGCTCGCGCTCGCCCGCCCCGTCCAGCTCGACCCACCGCTTCAGCCCCGCCGCCTTGACGTGCTTGACGAACACTTGGCGCTTGGCCGCGTTGGTAACGCCGGCCGTGCGATAGGCGTTGTACCACTGCGGTGAGAGATTCATCAGCACAGCCGTGCCCTCGCCGAACTTATTGACCTTCTCGGTCGGCATCTCGCGCACGGCCTTGTAGAAGCCCGAAGGGTGCTTGATGCACGTGTTCTTGCCGGCCAGGAAGCCGTCGTAAGTCTTGTAGCTGTAGTTGGCGTCCTGGTCGACCTCGACCCACAGGCGCTTCTGGAATACATCGCCGGCCTTGAGGCTCGAGTCGTGCTTCACGCCGAACATCTCGTCGAGAGCGCCGCCGTCCTTGCGCCCGCGCCCGTGCTGGTCCCACAGACCAGGCATGTAGTCGGCGATCACCGTGCCGCCGGCCCGGCAGAATTCCTTGATCCGCGCCGCCTCGACATCCGACAGGCACAACGCTCCCGGCAGGATCAGTACCTTGTACTCGCTCGGCACGCCGTTCTGGATCACGTCGACGTAGCTGACGAAGGTGTACTGCAACCCCTCGTCGCGCAACATGTTTTCCCAGGCGTGACGCACGAGGTGCGACGCGCCAAGCGTGTGGTCGTTGTTGCGGTTGATCCACGTCTTGCGGTGCGCCTCGGCGTCCATGATCCAACCGAGCTGAATCGACGCATGGCTGTAGTAGATCGCCACGCCGTCGTGGATCCACTCGGCCCCGCGCATGAGCGGTCCGATCTTCTCGCCAGCCTCGGTGTAGTGAGGCCCGACCACCGCATGCCACGGTTTGGGCTTCTTGCCGTCGAACCACTTGTCCACCCAACCGATGAAGCCCCGGTTGCCGTGCGCCAGGTAGTACCACACCTGCCAGACGGTGTCGGCCACGTTCTTGTGGAAGTGCGTGGTCACCGTCGGCAGCGCGTTGTGCGGATTGAACGAGCGGATGACCGCCTGCGAGCCGCCGTTGTTGTACGCCTCGATGAACTGCACCTTTCGCATCACCTTGGCGTAGTCGTAGCCGCCGAACGCGTTGGGGCTTTGCCCGCCCACGTACCCGACCGGTGTAGCTGGGTCGATCCGGTTGCCGAACTCCGCCAGCTCGCCCAGGAAGTTGTTGAAGTACGAATCGTTGAACGTCCACTGATCCATCAACTGGCTGCAATCGAAATCCTTGATCGCCCATTCCGCCAGCTTCGGCCAGACGTCGTTGTAGGTGATCCAGCCTTTGTGGTCCGGCGCCTTCCCAGTTCCGTAAATCTCCTCCAACCACCGCTTGTAGGCGCCGCGATTGCTGGTCACGCACCACATCGTCGGATGCACGAAGTGCCCCCACGAAAGCTCATCGTCCAGGGCGTAGGCCGCACGATACGGCGACGACTTCACGTTGCTGATCCGGTCGCGCATAAGCTTCTTGAGCTTCGCGGTCATCCGGGCGTTGACCGGCCGCGTCCGCACGCCGGGCGAGTGCACCTCGTCCAGGTGCGGCTGGACCTTGTTGCCGTCCCACAAGTGCAAATCGCCCTTGCCCGCGGTGTGGTCGACGTAGAAGTGCAGCTTGAACTTATCGATCCACGCCAGCTTGTCCGCGCCCTTCACCTTTGTCTGGCCGTGGTCGATGAACGCGCCGTTGTACCCGTGCTCCCGCGACCATCGACCGCTGGCGTCGGTGTAGCCGATGCCCCACTGATACGTCCACGGCATGTACACCCACGTGGGCCACGCCTTCCAGGCCCATTCCTTGTCCTGCTTGACGGGCTGAAAGTCCTTCGACGTCTTGACGTACGTCTCATACGCGTCTTCAGCCCACGCACATCTCGGTACGGCGACAGCCAGGATCAACACCGCCAAGCCGATTGTGGAAACTACGCCCGTTCTCATACCCCTGCTCCTTGCCTGAGTCGAATGGAACTTCGATCCCATATGCCAGAAACGTCTGCGGTACGCCGCACCATGGTAGCGGGACCCGCCCCAGTAGCCAACCGGCCCGGTCCCGACGCACCCATGCAGGTATTGGCGGGCGGGTCAGAGCGATTCGCTGTTGGCCTGTCCGGGCTCGAACCGGTAGCCGATTTCGCGGACGGTTTGGATGAACGTCGGGCGGCGCGGATCGGGTTCGATCTTGCCGCGAAGGGTGGTAATGCACCGATCGACGCTGCGCGAGGTCACCAGAATGTCATGCCCCCAAACGGATCGGAGCATCTGATCCCTCGTCAGCGCGCTTTCGTGTCCAGCATCACAGCGATCGAAACTGCAACAGCGAACCCGCGCCGCATGACTCGATTCGCCATGTCTCTATGCAGACCCCGCCAGAGGGCACCCAGATGACTCACCATCTACTGTGCCACACAGATGTTACCGGATTGTTACCGTCTCTTGCCTTTCTCATCCTTTTTTCTAGGACCACCGGCCAGCCGGCCCACCCGCCCGGCCCCCCACAGCCGACACACCAGCCGAGCGCTCGCCTCCATCGCCCAGACGTCCGTCGCGCCCCGCCTCGCAACGGCCTCGGTCAAAGACGTGCACCCGCACGTAGCGAGCAACCAGCCTCTCGGACTCGTGCGAGGCGAAGGTAAGTAGCTGTAGGAAAGGCACTTAATGAAGTGTCCGCCGCCCAACCCACCGGCGCCTCAAGAAAACGTGCTTGACATCCTGGACTTATGTATTAGGATACTGGTACAATAGTGTAATGGTACTTCCGACGAACTGGCCTCGACAGGGATACCATGCAGTTCGCCATCGATCCAAGAAGCGGCGTGCCGTTCTACCGGCAGATCATCGACCAGGTGCAGTTCGCCATCGCTGATGGGCGGCTGGGCTTTGGCGACCGGCTGCCGACCGTGCGGCAGCTCGCCGTCGACCTCCAGGTCAACCCCAACACCGTCGCCCGGGCGTATCAGGAACTGGAGATCCGCGGCGTGGTCAACACCCAGATGGGCACCGGCACGTTCGTCGGCAGCGACAAGGTCGACATCTCCGACGCCGAGAGACGACGCATGCTCGACCAGATTTGCACCGAGCTGCTGTCCCGGGCGTCGGCCTACGGGCTGACGCTCAACGAAGTGGTCCACGCGCTGCGCGTCCGGGTTCAGCGGGCCGAGCAGTCGACGTAGCCGGAGCAAGCGCGGGAGGGTGATGGACTCGACCCGCGCCGGCGCATCGGCGGAAAAGGACGGTCGGGCGAGTGGCGAACATGGATTGAGAGGAGTCACACATGCGCGCGCTAAAGACCTGCCTGTGGCTGGCCGGCGTTGTTTGCCTGCTGGCCGTATTTGGATTGGTCCTTCCGATCCGCCTGATCGAGCGCGTTACGCTGGCGTTGGGCGGCGTGGCGTTCCCGGACTCGCCGCAGATGACGTACATGATTCGTACCGCGGCGGCTACGTACGTTGCGGTGGGGGTGTTCTACGTCATCCTGGCGCTGCGTCCCGCGAAGTTCGGACCGATGGTGCCGTTCTCGGGGCTGGCTGCCGCATTCGTCGGCGTAGTCTGTGGAATCACCGGGCTGGGCGTGGGCCTGCCCCTTGTCTGGTTCCTGGGTGACTTTGCGTGCTGCACGATATTGGGTGTTCTCATCCTTGTGTTCTGGCGACAGGCGATGAGAGCTAGTTCCAGTTGAAGCCGAGAAGCAGTGGCGCCGGTGCGCGCCGTTCGACGGACCAGACCCATGAATGCAGAATTGATGAGCACTCGTTTGGGAACACAAGATGAGCGACGAATTCCGTGAGTCGGCTTCGACGTTGCCCCCTCCGCCGCGACCTGTACCGCGATGGTTCTTCGTGCGGCGGATGCAATCGTTGCTGGTAGGCGGAGTCATTCTCACCGCGATGGGCGTCGTACCCGGGGTCGGCGTGTCGCTGCTTTTCTGGTACATCGCAGACGGGGTGTGGCCCGCTGTCGACGCAGCGCTGGATCGCAACCACGCGACCGCAACAGCCACGATCACTGACGTGCAGTTGATGCGCAACATCAACACCCCGTCAGGCCATCCGTGGAAGCTGTCGTTCGAGTTTGTCGGCCCTCGCGGAAGCGCCGTGCGAGCCGTCGGCTACACACAGGACAAGTCCGTCGCCGACACGGGCGTCGGCGGGCAGATCGAGATCGAATACGACCCAGCCAACCCATCGCGCGCACGTCCAGCCGGCGGAACAGCAGCGTTGCTTCCGTTATGGGCGTTCCTGCTGATATGGGGCATCTTCGGGGCACAGATCATTGTCGGCCTGGCGCTACTGGCGGTCATGCGCGTGCTGGCTCGCCGTGAACGAATTCTGCTTACACACGGAGTGGGGGCCGACGCCGAAGTGTTGCAGATCAAGCGCATCGGGTACATCCACTTCGGCTCGAAGCATCCTTACGACGTGTACTACCGTTTCGGCGACCACAAAGGGCACGACGTAATCGGGAGAGATCGAACGTATCGGTACGCATGGGCCGAGGCGCTCAAGCCCGGCGACAAGGTGGGCGTCGTCTATAACCCCCTGTCGTCATCGAGGAGTGTGCTGTGGCTGCATTAGCCGGAGCGGGTACCAGTGGTGTCCGAACGGGAGTTAGACCCGTCGCTCGGGCGCCATCCCGGCGCGCCGGGACTCGCCAGCCAGTGCCCGAACAGAAGTCGGATGTGCGGGTGCCACTGGCGGCTTGTCCGCCAGTGCTCGAATAGAGGTCGGAGACGCGTCGATCAGCGCAAGTAAAGTTGCGCCGCTGACATAACCTCCTTCAAGGAGATCCAACTCATGGTGGCCAGCAAACTGAACATCCCGAAGTCTTCGTTGGAGAGATTCGCCACGACGGCTCGGGCCGACTTTCGCTTCTCGCCGTTCAACATCCTTGTGTTGGTGGCGCTGATGTTGTGCGGGCTGATCGCTCACGTCGCCGTCAGCGGCTTCACCGTGGCCGTTGTGGTCTACACCGTGGCGGCGGCCGTGCTGCTGGCGGCCATCTTTCGCGGGGTCCAGGTGTGGGAGGCTGTCGTCGTGGCCGCCGCGATCGCCGCGCTGCTGTGTTACCTGATATTCCGCGAAGCCGGCATCTCGGCGGGCGTGATGGTCGGCGCGACGGTCATCGCGGCGCTTGTGGCGCCGTGCGTTCAAATCGCCTATCAGTGGGAGCGGGCTGTGCTGCTGCGCTTCGGCAAGTTCGTGGGCATTCGCGGCTCGGGCCTGTTCGTCATCGTGCCGGTGATCGACAAGGTGGCCCAGTACGTCGACCAGCGCATCCGCGTTACCGACTTTCGCGCCGAGACCACGCTCACCAAGGACACCGTGCCGGTCAACGTCGACGCCATCGCCTTCTGGATGGTGTGGGACGCCGAAAAGGCCGTTCTCGAGGTGGCCGACTTCGCCGACGCCGTCGTCCTCTCGGCCCAGACGTCCCTGCGCGACGCCATCGGCCGAAGCGAGCTGGCTGAGCTGCTTTCCCACCGCGAGCAGCTCGGGCGCGAGATCCAGCAGGTACTCGACACCAAGACCGACCCGTGGGGCATCACCGTGCAGTCGGTCGAGATCCGCGACATCATCATCCCCAAGGGCCTTGAGGACGCCATGAGCAAGCAGGCGCAGGCCGAGCGCGAGCGGCAGTCGCGGATCATCCTGGGCACGGCCGAGACCGAGATCGCCGAGAAGTTCGCCAAGGCCTCCGAGTCCTATCGCACCAACCCCGTCGCCCTGCACCTGCGGGCCATGAACATGGTGTTCGAGGGTCTCAAGCAGAAGGGCTCGATGGTGATCGTGCCCTCGACCGCCGTCGAGACGATGGGCCTGGGCGCCCTGGGCGGCCTGACCGCGCTCGGCCATCCCGCCGGCGAGGCGAGCAACGCGCAGCCCCAGCCGCCGAGCACGCCGACCCCGCCCGCTGCGGACGCTGAAACCGGCGGAGACCCGACCAGCACGTGAACGTTTTGCAGGCACGTAGGGCGGGTTCTACCCGCCATCATTCTTGACTCGTTTGATCGTGTAGTGCGGATTCCTTGGTCTGAGCCCCGTCGAAGACCACCCGCCAACTCTCACCCGTGGCCTGCGGCATCGTCGTGGGTCTGGCCTTCCCCCTGCGGCCTATCGAACGGTATGAGCCAGCGCTCTTTGTTCGCCTGCCACCAAGCCAGGCACTGCGCCTGTGTGGCGTCCGGGGCCACCTTGCCATCCACCAGCTCCGACACCAAGGGCACCAGTGAGGTATCCCCTTCGGCGATCTGTTCCACCATCAGCGGCAACGCAGCTATGCCTAACTCCTTCATGTGGCCGATGGTGTGGCGGACTGTATCTACTTTCTCAGGCGATGTGCGTAGCAGCTGTGCGCGTTCGCTGTAGAGTTGATCGAACCGCTGTCTGGTCCGGGCCTCACCCACCTTGAGCCAGTAATACCAGAGCGTCCTGTACTCAACGGGTGCTTTCAGTGAACCTAGCTCGGGAAATTCCTTCACAGTGACCTTGGAGAAGTGGCCTTTCGAGAAGTCGCTCTTTGAACCCTTTACTCTGAGCTGCTTCTTGGTGAGCAGGGTCAGCGCTCCATGCGCCATGAGGTCAGTTCCCTGGACCTTCGCAGTCGCTTCCAAGATGGGCCTTATCGCTCTCGCATCGCCAATCACTGCCAGAGCGCACACGCTGGCTCTTACCAAGCCTGGCTGGTCCTCCTTGTGTAATGCTTCAAGAAGAGGTCCAACCGCTGTCGCAGCTCCGAGGATTCCCAGCGCGCCAGCGGCATAACTATTGATCTTGCGTTGACCTTCATACCCGTCATGGGCCTGCAGCGCATCCAGCAGTGGTTGCACAGCCCGAGGGTCCCCAGAGGCACCAAGAGCCAGAGCGGCGTAGCATCTCGCACACTGACCAAAATCTCTCGCGCGCTGTTCGCGCTGGGTTCTCCATTGTTCTATCTGCTCTGCGGTTGGCGAGCGCCACGGCTCGAAGCCTCCAGCGAGGGGCGGCGTGGCCGGTCCCCATAGATCATCCGCTGTCCAGCCCGGCCCATTTTGGAGCACCTCAATCAAGTACGGTACGGCTGCTGGGGTGTCCAGACCCATTGCCGGGGTAAACTTTCCCCACTCGGAGGGCACACTTGAGCGATACATCAAAGGCGCAAAGCCAACTATGGACTTACTGGCCTCGGTTACCGCCTCTTTGAGCAGCCTATCATAGGCTGACGACGCCTCGTCTGCTCGGGCCCAGGGCGCAGAAGCACAGATCGCAAGAACACCACCCAACCACGCCCGTCTGCTACGCAAAGGAGTCATCACCGATAGCATCATGGGATCTCCTATCGCAGTCCCGCGGTGACCTGGGGCGCGTTCTGCCCGCCGCGCCTGCCAACGACTTCCCCTTGTGCACGACCCCAACCGGATGTCCGCCCCAACGGGTCCCGCGCGGGATGGACGCATTATACAAGATACGTCACGGCGGGTGAAACCCGCCCTACGAGTTGCACCCATCCGTCACGTAGGGCGGGTTCCACCCGTCATTATTCGCCTGTGGCTTCCGGCATCGCCAGCGGTTTGGCCCCCGGCCAGTCGGGATCGAGTACGCCCTGTTGCACGTATCGGTGAAAACTCGACCACGGCCAATCCTTCAAATCCTCGACGTGGCCGTGCTTGATTGGGTTGAAATGAATGTAGTCACAGTGTCGACGCCAATCCTCTTCATCTCGGATCCGGTGCTCCCAATACCGTGGCTGCCAAACGCCGCGCTGATGATGACGTCCGAGGCCCGGGCTCACCTTCGCCCCACGTCCGCCAGCCTCGAGGTATCGCTGGGTGAACAGCCGCTTGACGTTGGCCCAGCGAACCGGGAAGTCGTCATCGCCTTCCGAGAGTTGCCAGATGCAGTGCAGGTGATCGGGCAACAGGACGCAGGCCGGCATGTCGAACGGCCAGCGTTGCCGCACCGTGGCCATCACGCGTTTGAGAATGGTCCTGGCGTTTGCAGCGGTGAGTATTGCGCGACGGTGATACGTCACAACGGTAAAGAAGGATGCGGCACCATCCTCACGCCATCGGATGTAACTGGGCATTGATGCATTATACCGGATACGGCAAGGCGGG
>CBFCZG010000083.1:0-13682 GCA_965602375.1 uncultured Phycisphaerae bacterium
TCCGGTTAGCCGAGACGCGGAGCTTCGGCGGCTTCGGTGCCATCGACGCCGACCGCGATCCCGAGCTCGCCGACCTCAGCGCCGACATCAAGAAGAAGCTCACCGTGGCGGACCCCGTCCGCAAGGGGGCCGCCCCCTTCAGCGCGGCCGGTCACAGGCGGCACGTGGGGCGCCGTACAGCTCGGGCTTGAGCACAACCAGATCGGGCCAGTTGCGGTATTGGTCATCATAATCCAGGCCGTAGCCCACTACGAAGACGTCCTCGATGTCGAAGCCTACGAAATCGGGCTCGAAGTCGCCCTCGGTCTTGCCGGGCTTGCGCAGCAACACACATGTACGAACGCTTGCAGGCTTCATGCGCCGCAGGTCGCTCACCACCCGCCGCAACGTTCGACCGGTATCGAGAATGTCATCCACCACCAGAACGTGGCGTCGCTCGACGTCCATGTCAAGCGGACAAACGCACGCCAGATCGCCGGGCTCGGTCGCCGGGCCCGGATAACTGGAGAACCCGACCAGACCAATTCGCATCCGCAACGGCAGATGACGTATCAGGTCCGCCAGAAACACCATCGCGCCCGCAAGCACCGGGACGATAATGAAGCCCTCGGGATACTTTGCATACTCACCACTGATCTCGTCGGCAAGCTGCCCGACTCGGGCGGCGATTTGACGGCGAGAGATCAGGACCCTTTCGATATCCGCCTGCATTGTAGCCATTATATCGGTCCCGGGTGCCGCGACAACGCCTCGGACTCGACTTGGACGCATCCGCACCTCTCATGCCTTACCAGGCAGACGGCAGCCGGGACACCCACCCAAGCGGGCATATGCCACACTGTCCACTTTAACCCGGCCACGAGTTGGCCGATACGTTGACAGGGGCACAGCCGGGTTGCGGCTTGCCTCCGATAAGACACGGGTGCGTGTCAGTTATATGGGGGACGGAGCGGGTGAGTTCCGTGGCACCGGCGAACTACAGGCACGAGCACATACTCGCGGTCGACGACGATAGGACCAATCTCTTGCTGCTGGAAAGGGTGTTGGAGCGCGAAGGTTTCGACATTACCACGGCCGTCAGCGGGCGGGAGGCCCTGGAGGCCGTCCATGAGGTCACCCCTGATTTGATCCTCCTGGACATCCGTATGCCCGAGATGGACGGCTTTGAGACGTGCCGCCGCCTGCGCGACAACCCGCGGACCAGCGAGACGCCGATCATCTTCCTCACCGCAGAAGGCCGCGAGGACAAGAGTATCAGCGAGGGATTCGGCGCGGGGGCAAACGACTACATCACCAAGCCGTTCAGCAGAGTCAATCTACTGGCCAGGGTGCGAGCGGCGCTAAATCAGATGCGCCTGCGCGAATCCTACAAGCAGTTGGCCATGGTCGACACACTCACCAGCCTGGCAAATCGCCGCTGTCTGTATCAGCGGATCCCCGAGATTCTCTCCGAGGCACGGCGACATGCATATCCCGTATCGGCCATCATGTGCGACGTCGACGGCTTCAAGGACATCAACGACACCTTCGGCCATCAGTTCGGTGATAAGGTGCTCAAGTGCCTCTCCAGGCATCTGCGCAGCGCCGTGCGCCCGGAAGATCTGGTCGCCCGCTACGGCGGTGATGAGTTCACGCTGGTTCTTCCCCATGCCGACGTGGAAGGAGTGAGTACACTGGCCGAACGGCTGCGGCAAACATGGTCGGAAACCACGTTCGAAGTTGACGGCAAGCATCTGCACTTCACCTCGAGCTTTGGTGCTACGTGCTACACCGGTCAGGAGCCCTTGCCGCTGCCGGAAGATGTGATCGACCACGCCGATCGGGCTTTGTACGTAGCCAAGCAACGCGGGAAAAACTGCGTGGCCGTGCTCTCGTGGGACCAGGATACAGCCGTGCTCCCGCTGGGCTCCCAGACGACCTGAGGCCGCCCCACTTCGTATCCACCCGTTCAAAACTCCGGCTCCGAGTCGCGGGCCAGCAGCGCACGGAGCTCGGGCGCTCGCAGAACCCAGGCGGCCAGGAGATACGCAGCCACTCCAACGGCCAGCGGCACCAGGCCCCTGGCCAGCCGAAACACCACCACCCCGGCTGTATCAGCCCCGTACTGCACAATCGCCTGGTCGGTGGCCCACCCCGCCGCACCGGCCACCGCCGAGGCCAACGCAATCCGCGTCAGTGATGCACCGATTCGGCGCAGGTTCAGCCCCCTGCCCATCCTCCGACTGAGCAGCCACAGGCCGACCATAACGGCCACCGATGATGTGACAGAACTGCTCAGGGCAAAGGCCGCCTCACGCAACCCCGGATGCCAGATCAGCACGAGATTCAGCGCCAGGTTCACCACAACCAGACTCGCACCGATCTTGAGTGGCGTGAGTTGGTCCTGAAGACTGTAGAAACCACGCAGCACAATGTGATGTGTGCAGAACGCCCACATGCCCAGGCCAAAGCAGCTCAACACCCGCGCCGTACGCAGGGTCGCCGCATGCGTGAACTGGTATCGCTCGAAGATCAGACTGATGATCGGCTCAGCCAACACGATCATAAGCACACCGACCGGTATGCCCTCGAACAGCGCAATGCGAACCGCACCGGACACGGCGTCGCCCAACTCATCGGTCCTGCCACGTGCCGCGTGCCGGCTGAACAAAGGAAAGGCCGCCGTCGCCAGTGAGATGGCCAGCACCCCCAGAGGAAATTGATGCAGCCGCCGCGCATAGCAGACGGCCGTCCACGCACCCTCCTGTAGTGGGTATGCCACATCTCGACCCAGAAAACGGAACGTGGCATGGTCACCCTGCCCGGCCGTCATCATCAGGCACACCTGGCCATCCAGCCATGCACTGATCAGCAGCGCCCCGCTGGCGACGCTCATCGGCAACAGCAGCCGCATGATTCTTCTGAGCCTGGGATCCCCCAACGTCAGGCTCCATCTCAACCTGACCCCATGGCGGCGCAGCACCGGCCAGAGGAACAGCAGTTGCACCGCGCTGGCAGCGAGGACGCCGACGGCCACGCCATAGACTCGCAGCTCTAACGCATCGCCAAAGGCCGGACCAATCAGGTAGATGCCCGCGATCATGCACAGGTTGAGAATCACCGGCACGAAGGCGGGCGCCGCGAAGTGGTTCAGGCAGTTCAGCAGGCTCGAAAACAGCGCCACCAGACAGATGCCGATCATGAACGGCAACATGATCGCCGTCAGCGAGTACACCAGCGGACCCGGCCGCAGCATATACACCACCAACACCACCCCCTCCACCACCACAGCCAGGCCGACCAACACCAACACCAGCAGGCTGAACACGCGCCCTGCCAAATCCCAGGCCGACTCGCGCCCGTCCCGGTCGAGCGACTGAGTGAACACCGGCACAAAAACCGCCGAAAGAGCGCCCTCGCCGAAGAGCCTGCGAAACAGGTTCGGAATCATAAATCCGTAGTTGAATGCGTCGGCCACAAACCCCACACCGAACACTGCCCCGAGCGCCGAGTCGCGCACCAGCCCCGTGATGCGCGACAGCAGCGTGAACCCCATAACCACCTTGGCTGAGCCGAGCATCCCCTTGGTTCTGGCCATGGCCGCCAGTATGGCGAGCACACGTCGCCTTGGGAAGCGCATGCCCCGGGCGATACTTGCTGCGCGGACGTCACAGTGTTTAGATATGCGCACTCAAGGACGTCAGCCGACTCACAAATCGAACAAGGGAGGCCATCCCATGCAGATCGATCTTGCCGAACAGGTAGCGGTCATCACGGGTGGAACGGGCGCCCTCGGATCGGCGGTGACGCAGCGGTTGCTGGATTGTGGAGCAACATGCCACGTTACATACATCGCCGACCACGAGGCCAGTCGCCTGCGTGACTCTGTCGGCGACGCAGCCGATCGCCTGATCCTGCACAAAGTCGACGTCACCGACGACGAGCAGGTTATCGGGCTCTATCGCGCCGTCGACGAACACGGCGGCGGACTTGCCATTCTGTGCAACCTCGCCGGGGGCTACCACGCCGACCCCATCGAGCAGACTCAGGTGCAGGGCTGGGACGCCATGATGGACCTCAACGCCAAGAGCGCCTTCCTGAACTGCCGCCAGGCCGTCGAGCGGATGCGTGCGGCTGGCTACGGCCGCATCGTCAACGTCTCGGCGCAGGCCGCCGTCGACGCACCGGGCAAGATGGTTGCCTACATTGCCAGTAAGGCAGCCGTTCTCGCCCTCACCCGATCGCTGGCAACCGAGTTGAAGGGAAGCGGCATCACCTGCAATGCCGTCCTGCCCAGCGTGTTCGACACGCCGGCCAACCGCAAAGCCATGCCCAACGCCGACCACGACAAGTGGCCCAAGCCCGAGCAGATCGCCGAGGCCATTCTATTCCTGGCCTCGCCGGCTGCGGGGATTACGACCGGTGCGGCCCTGCCGGTGGGTGGGCATCGTTAGAGACAAAATGAATTATCACAAGTAGAGATTACCGCTCGCGTTGCTGCCCAGTCGAGCGGATCAGAACGGTGACCTCGACCTCTGCCGCAGCCTGCGATGGCTGCGTATCAGTCGGAACGAGCTGCCCGGACGTCTCGACCGGCACGCCGGCAACGATCTTATGTCGCGTGGGTTCTCTGTCCGCTACTAGAGCAGGTCGTGTTGCAGCGGTGTCCGTCTCGTACGGCTTCGCTGTATTACGCAACCTCAACTGCCGCCCAGCCGCTCTACCGAGCGCGGCTTCGTCTTTGTCGGTGGGCGCGCTCAAATCAGCTTCGGACGGCGCAGCAGGTGCAAATCCCTCAACGTCCGCCGACCGGGTCGGAACACCCTTCTTCAACTCGACCGCCCGTTGCGCTTGCAGGCCCGCCGCAAAGTCGCCGACTTGCAGACGCTCGCGCTGTTCCTCTTTGGCCCCGGCAACCGTGTCGCTCGTCTTACCGTCCATCCCTTGCACGTCGACCTGCACCCCGGCGACCCGCGCAACCCGGCTGCTAAGCCGAGCGACCTGCTCGGGCGAGGCGCGGAATCGGTACAAGGGCACGCCAGGCGGCTCCGCCTTCAGCTCATATGCGCCCCCGTAATACAACTCCCTCCTCCCTTTGGTCCCACGATCCGATGGGCCCACCGGCAGAAACGTAACATCCTCTTCTGCAAGGGCTTGCGAGAGTTCCAGCGACGCCTGCCAGACCGGCTTACCCGGCCCAGCCGTCACCAGCATCGTCACCTGCTGCGGCCCAGAAGGCACGCGAACCACGTGGTCGCCAGCGGCAACCACCAACCTGCTCTCTCCCACCGTCGCATCGCCGCGGGTGCCCGCAGGTGACGTCAGCCGCTTCGCCAGTGTCGGGGTCGGGGCAACATGTTCCACCACCTCCGCCGCCGGTTTGGGCGCGGGTTGCCTGGCAGGCGGTGGCGCCGCCTTCGAGGGCAACTCAACTTGCGGGGCCGCGGTCTCAGACGGTGCGGCAGCGAGTGTATCGACCTGTTCCCGCGTCCGTTGCCCGACCACCACGCCCCTCGCCCTGACCCGTCGATCGGATACCGCTTCGCGCTCCGACGTCTCGGCAGGGGCAGCAGCCACGCGCATCTGTCGCTCGGCTGGCTCGCTGCGATCCGCCTCAGCCAACTGAATCTCGGCCTCCTTGGCGGGCTTGCGCTGCTCCTGGTTGTTTCCTGTGATGGTCAGATAGCCGATGCCGACCGCCGCCACCAAAACGGCAGCCACTGACGCGAACCGCCGCAGACGCGCCCATCGGTCCAGCCCCGACCGGGCCGGCGCACCCACGTCGGTCGGCTCAAGCAGCGCTTCGCGTTCGAGCTGGGAAGTTACCGCCTCGAACAGATCGTCCGGTGGCTGCTCTTGCGGCAGCCCACGCACCAGCGAGACGGTCCGCTGCAACTCGGCCAGAACTTGTCGCGCCTCGTCCGACTCGGTCAACAGCCTCTCCAGCTCGGCCGTTTCCTTCTCGCCCAGCTCGCCGTCGAGATAGGCCGATATCTGTTGCTCCAGCTTGTCTCGCTGCTGCGGGTCCACGGTTTATTCAATCTCCAAAAGCGGTGACAGCCGCTCGCGCAACATCTTCCGCGCGCGGTGCAGCCGCGATTTCACCGTCCCGACGGCCACCTGCAACACCTCTGCGATCTGCTGATAGTCCAGGCCCTCCACATCGCGGAGAACCACAGCCGCCCGATGCTGCTCGTCGAGTTCCAGCAGCGCCGCGGCAACGATTTGATCGGTCTCACGCCGACTGACTCGCTCGCAAGGCCCACTCGACGGGTTGCCCGCCTTCTGCGTCAGCCCTCGCGCCTGGCGGCCGAGCTGCGCCTCCTCGCCCGGATCGAACGGCAGCGTTACGGTCCGCCGAACCTGTCGCTGATGGCTGATGGCGACGTTGGTGGCGATGCGAAACAGCCACGTATAGAAGCTGCTCCGATGCCTGAAGCCACCGATGGATGAGTAGGCCCTCAAGAAAACCTCCTGCGTCAGATCGCGTGCGTCCTCCGAATGGCCTGAGATCCGCAGGCAGACGTTGTACACCCTGCCCTGATACTTGGCGACCAACTGCGCAAAAGCCCCGGCATCGCCCGCCTGCGCCTGACGCACCAGCGACAGATCGTCAAAGCTGACAGCCGTAACAGCCGGTGATGCCTCGGGTTCGCTCATAAAGTTCGACGCACCCAACGATGCAAGGTTCCCCGCCACGTTGACCCGATAACCTCATATACCATCTTGGCGGCTACCCGGTTGCCGGTCAATGTGCCCTCACGCCCCGATCCGCCGGGTCTGTCGGGCAAATCCCGCTTGGCCGAGGCACCCGTGGCGATTACCATGGGCCATCTGCTGACCCGTCCGGCAACGGAGCGACCACGTGAAAAACCAACAGAAACATCGGTACGAGAGCCCCCTCGTGGCGAGAAACGCGTCGCCGGCCATGGCGGCGCTGTTCAGTCAGCATCACCGCATTTTGACCTGGCGGCGGGTGTGGTTGGCGCTGGCCGAGGCTCAGAAAGAGCTGGGCCTGCGTATCACTAACAAACAGCTAACCGAGCTGCGCCGCGGCCTGGAGAAGATCGACCTGGCCAAAGCCGCCCGCTACGAGCAGAAGACGCGACACGACGTGATGGCCCACCTGCATGCCTACGGCGACGTGGCGCCGGCCGCCCGCGGCATTTTGCACATGGGGGCCACCAGTTGCGACATCACCGACAACGCCGACCTGGTCATCCTCCGCGAGGCGCTGGAGCTGATCCGCGACTGGCTGGTCAACGTGATCGACGCGATGGGCAAGTTCGCTCGTCGCTATCGCGATCTGCCAACCTTGGGGCTTACGCACTATCAGCCGGCGCAGCTTACGACCGTCGGCAAGCGAACGGCGAACTGGTGCTACGACTTCGTCCGCGACCTGGAAGAGGTCGAGGGCCGTATCGCAGGGATGCGGTTCCGCGGCGTGAAAGGAGCCACCGGCACGCAAGCCAGCTTCCTGCAACTCTTCGACGGCAGCGCCGCCAAGGTCGATCGGCTCGAGAAGTTGGTCGCCCGGAAGATGGGGTTCTCGGCGTGCGAGCCGGTTACCGGGCAGACCTACTCACGCAAGGTCGACGCCCAGATCGTCAGCACGCTGGCCCACATCGCCACAAGCGTACATAAGTTCTGTAACGACATACGGTTACTGGCAGGGGCAAAAGAGATCGAAGAACCCTTCGAGACCACCCAAGTCGGCTCGAGCGCCATGGCCTACAAGCGAAACCCCATGCGCTGCGAGCGCGCCACAGGGCTGGCTCGACTGGTAATCAGCCTTACAACATCCCCCATGCAGACCGCTGCCGAGCAGTGGCTCGAGCGGTCACTGGACGACTCGTCGAACCGGCGCGTGACGGTGGCGGAGGCTTTTCTGGCCAACGACGGCATGCTGATGATCGTGGCCAACGTCGCACGCGGGTTGGTGGTGTATCCCAAGGTCATCGCAGCACGGGTGGCGGCGGAACTGCCGTTCATGGCGACGGAGGCCATCCTCATGGCCGCCACGGCGGCTGGCGGCGACCGACAGGCGCTGCACGAGCGGATCCGCAAGCACGCCCACGCAGCCGCAAAGCAGGTCAAGCAACACGGTCGGGCCAACGACCTGGTGGCCAGAATCAAGAGCGACCCGGCCTTCGAGGCGGTTGATATCGACGCCGTTGTGCAGGCCGGCAACTTCGTCGGACTTGCGCCCAGGCAGGTGGACCGGTTCATTACTGACGTCGTCACGCCGATCCGCCGGCGCTATCGCAAGGCCATCGGCAAAGATGCCTCGTTGCGGGTCTAGCAAGAACGGGGTGTCCACACCGCCAGGCGGCGTTCGATGAAGCCGATGGTCAGCCGCCTGCGGCGTGTGCGGCCTCCCACTTCTCGACCTCACCGGTGAAGTAACGCAGGCGCTGCTTCTTGAACTGCCTGACCGACCAGAGTTGGGCAGGTGCATCGAGGCCGGTCCGCCGAACCATCTCGCCGATGACGTCGACGCACTCCTGGCGACTTTGGCCGTGGATCATGGTCAGGACGTTGTAGGGCCAGTCGGGGTAGGTGGGCCGAAGGTAGCAGTGACTGACGGCCGAAAACGCCCCCAAGGCGGGCCCGAGTTCGTCGGTCCGCTCCTGCGGCACCTGCCAGGCGGCCAGCACGTTGGCGTCAAAGCCGGCCCGCTCGTGACGCAGCACGGCGGCGAAACGCCGCATCGTTCCACCGTCCAGCAACCGTGTAGCCGCCGATAGCAGCTCGTCTACCCCGATGCCCACCTGTTTCGCTGCGGCCTCGAAGGGCTCGGCCTGGATCGACAGATCGGTCTGAAGGGCTCGGACGACGGGAATGTCGTCGGGATTGAAGGAAGACTCGGTGGCGCCGACAGGTGCAGCCGATGCATCAGGGGTCTGGTCGCTACGGGCAGCCGGCTTGCGTGACTCGGTCAGATCGAGTCGCACGCCGATCTTAAAGACGCGCAAGGCCGGCAGGTATAAAGCACGCCGCGCCCCGGTAGTCGAGGCCAATAGATCGATGGTTGGCTGCAACCCCAGGCGCGTCGACGGTGGAACGGCCAGCGTAAACCACAGGTTCAGTTCGGCGTCGCGCTGGTAGTTGTGCGAGACCCCCGGATGCTCGTTGATGGCCTCGGCGGCGGCCTCCAATCGGTCGGGTCGATACGCAGCCGCCACCAGGCAACTCTGATAGCCCAGCGCCCGACTGTCGAAGATGGCGGACATCTCACGAACAACACCGAGTTCGTCCTTGAGGCGGCGCAGGCGGGTCAGGACCTCGTCGACGTCAAGGCCGAGCTCGCGCGCGATCGGGTCGAAGGGTCGCCGCTCGAGCGGCAGGCCCTGCTGCAAGCGCGAGAGCAAAGCCGCGTCGGTCTGGTCGAGTTCGGGCAAGGGCATGGCTGCGGCCGATCACTTCTTCAGCTTGCGATTGAGACGTCCCTCGACGCGCTCGATCTTGGAGGTCATGCGACCGGTCGGGCCGCGTCGGTAGTCAATGCTGATCGTGCAATAGATGCGGGCGCAGTCGGCCTGCATCTTTTCGAAACATTGCTTCACGACGCCCAACGCCTGGTCCCAGTCGTCGGCTTCGATCGCGGTTCCCATGGGCCCAAAGCGGTAGTCGAGGCCGCTGCCGTCAACGACCTCAAGCGACCGACTGACGTACGGGCCTACCGATTCGCCCTTGTCGGTGGGGAAGATGGCGAAGTTCAGCATGACGGACATCGCTCGAACTCCTTGCAGTTGGCTGGATGGTCTCAGGCACTTGGAAAGAACTGGCACGGCCGATCCGCCGTCTGTCGCTTCCGACCGACCTCACGCCGACCCGGCCGGCATGGGGTGCAGGTTTGCTCCCTTGCCCCAGACGCGGCGTGCTTCCTGGAGGTAGTGCACGTAGTTGTCCAGCGGCACGTCGGCCGGCACGCGATGGTCACAGAACGGGATAAAGCCTCCCTCCTCGACCAACGGGGTCAAACGCCGCACCTCGGCCGATATGGCGTCTTTGGTGCCCGCCAGGACACGCTTGTCGAACCCGCCCATCATCAGCAGATTCTTGCCGTACTGCTGCCGATAGGCAATCGGGTCGGCCTTCCAGGTGCCCACCTCGACGGGGAACATGCAGTTGACCCCCGCCCCAAGCCACAGCGGCATGAGTTGGTCGATGCACCCGTCACAGTCGAGCACGACCACGTCCACCCCGTACTCGCGCAGCAACTCGGTGATGTGCACGTAGTGAGCCACCATGTAGCGCTCGACCATATCCGGGCCGAGCAGCGGCCCGTGACTGTAGCACATGTCTTCCCACATGCTGGCGTAATCGAACGTCACACCGTTGTCCTTGGCGATCGCCAGCGCCCTCGAAAGAACGGTCACGTACAGCCGCCCCAGCGTATCGGTCATCTCCTCAAACAAGTCCGGGTCGTCGTACACCAGGACGGAGATGTTCTCCAGACCCATCCAATTGCGCAGCACGCCGTACATGCTGCCGGCGGCGATACCCAACGGGTAGTCGCGGTCGGCGTCGCGGGCCTCCCGACAGCGTTGGGCGAAGTCGTCGGGGATGCGCCCGGGCGTGTCCGCGTCGAGCCGCGGAACGAAATGTTCGCGCCAGCTTGCCCGGTCCTTCAGCGTCCAGTCGAGGTAGTGCGGAATCGTCCGCATCCACTTGCGGCGGTGGACGACGACGCCCTCGCCGTCGCGAACGACCTCGGTTTCGCCGCGGTCCTCGATGAGCTGCTCGTCGAACGCCGGCAGCAGCCGCGTGGCGATCGGGATACTTCGCCACTGAGCGTCCATGCCGAAATACTCGTCCGGGTCCGCATCGGCGGGCATGCCCTGCTCGCGCCACAGGTCCAACGTCTCGTCCCAAAACCCAAAATCCCAGATCGGGCATCGATCCACCGACTCATAGTGCATCTGTGCCCGAAAACGCTGACGGTCGTTCATACAGGCAAGCTCCTCGGCCGGCCGACCGGCCCATGCAACACCAGAAAGCTTCGGACCCCGGCACGCCGCACACGCCACGGCGCCGCTTGAGGTCAAGTGGGTACAGTATGGCCGCGTGTTCGATCGGGCAAGATGACGTGAGCCCTGCTTGCCAGGCCCTTTCAAGCCGTTGTCAGGTCGACGAAAGGTCACTACACTCGCCTCATCTGGCGCGGTGGTGGGGGGAAGGATGTACCCGGGGGCAGACCCGGAACCTGCGACTCCATGGAGACCCTGAGTTGGTCGGCAATGTGCTCTATCTGGTTGTGGGAGCAGCGTTTCTGTACGCCGGCGCCGAGTTGCTGGTCCGCGGAGCTTCGGGCCTGGCCCGCCGGTTGGGCATCTCCCCGTTGGTGATCGGCCTGACTGTGGTCGCGTTTGGCACGTCGGCCCCGGAACTGGTGGTGGCCATCACCGCTGCCTTGCAGCGCAAGAGCGATCTGCTGGTCGGCAACGTGATCGGCAGCAACATCATGAACATCGCCATCATCGTCGGGTTCAGCGCCGCGGCGCGGGCGATCGTCCTTCAGAAATCGACTGTTAGCCGCGAGATGCCCATCGCCCTGGGGGCAGCAGCCCTGGCCTGGATCTTCGGGCTCGATGGGGCGGTCACGCGGCCCGATGCGGCGGTGCTGCTGCTGGGCTTCTGCGGGTTCGTATGGTACTGCTGGCGGCTCGCCGGCAAGGGCGGGCTACCCGTGGCCGAGGTGGAGCTGACCGGCCAATGGCTGAAACTCGCCGTCTCGGTACCCGCCATTCTGGCCGGCGGCGTGGGGCTCAAGTACGGAGCTGACTTCCTGGTGCAGGGCGCCGAGGCCATCGCTCTGGCGCTGGGCGCCTCGGAAACGCTGGTAGGCCTGACGGTGGTGGCCATCGGCACCTCGCTTCCGGAACTGGCCACCTCGGTGGTCGCGGCGGCGCGGGGGCAGCCTGACATCAGCATCGGCAACGTGGTGGGCAGCAACGTCTTCAACTCGCTGCTGGTGCTGGGTGCGGCGGGGTTGGTGCACCCAGTGGCCTTCAACTTTAGAGCCAGATGGATCGACGGCCCGGTGATGCTGGGCTTCAGCTTCGTGCTGGTGGGCATGATGATCACCGGGCGGCGCGTATCGCGCACCGAGGGAGCGGCGCTGCTTGCTGGATATGCCGTCTACCTGTCCACGCTGCTGGCGTGGCCGGCGCCAAACGGCTGATCGGTTCTTGCCTTTGCACAGAGCGCTGCGATAATACTTGCAGTACGGCGAACCCTTTCTCTTTGCCCGCCGTCTTGAGAGGGGCGTGGCATGATACACATCGATGTCGTGGGTCGAAAGGATGTTCTTTGCGAGGCCCTGGCGGCTGCGGCGTGCCGTGCTGTCGAAGGTCTGGGCGTGGCAGCAGACGTCAGCGTGGTCGACAACCCAACGGGCATGGCCCAATTCGAGCGGCTGACGTCTCAACCGGCGCTGCTGATAGACGGCAAGATCGTCTGCACGGGCAGTCTGGCGTCGCCCGAACAGATCCAGGACATGATCGTCTGGCGCCATCCCCAGCTTGCTAAAACTTAAGACGATTCAGCCTACCGGCGCGTTCGACGGCGCCATAGCGGCATCCCGCCCGGGCTTCAGCGCCAGACCTGTCGCACGCGCTCACCCGATCGGGGCGAATTGCCAGCTAGCGCTGTCCACCCATTGTCTCCAACGGCTCCTCGATGAGCTGCCACCCCTCGGGCACGGGCAACTCGAAGCGTCCCGCCGCCAACCCGGTGTTTACGGTGACGTCGGCAAAGTCGGCCGTGACGATCTTGTCGTCCTTCTGATACAGGCGGATGCGGACGGGCAATTCGAGGCTGCGGGCGATGTAGAAGTCGAGCTTGCGGTAGCGGTCGGCCATGTCGCTGTCGGTGCGGGGGACAAGCAGTAGATGGTCCGACTCAGGCGGATCGCCGGGGATCGGCTCGATGCGCTTCACCACGAAACGGCCTAGGATGTCAGCCTTCTTCTGGCCGAACGGCAAGGGGAACGGTCCCTGACCCAGTTTGAACGGGTTGATCCTTTCGCCCGGCCGAACGATCTCGCGACGGACCACGGTCTTGGTCGACTCCTGCTTCTCGACGAACCATCGTCCATCAAACACGTACCACGCTTTCTGACGACGGATGACGCGGTCGATGACCATATCGTCGAAGCGTACAAGGAAGCTTGCATTGGGTTCGTCGCGCCTGTAGAGCAGCTCGCCGTGACGCGTGAGGCGCTCTTCGACGAGTTCATCGAAACGTTGGAAGGTCAGCTTGGCGGACAGATCTTCAATGGCATCCCCCCGCCGCTCCAGCCGATCGAGGATGGCATCCACCCGCGAGTCGCCCGAAGAGATCGGCTGCGTAGCGGCCGCGTCCGCAGCTTGCGTGGCGGCTGGGACGCTTGGCCGGGTCGTCGCCGGTGTGGCCGGGCCGGTCGCCGCCGCGATCGGCAAGCAGAAACTCGCCGCCACCCATGAGCCCATCCACGCAACGATTGACACCATAGCCGAACCTCCAAAGCTGAGGCAGATCACACTCACGTCGTCTGGCCGGCGGGCCCGAGCACGTCGGCCGACGCAGCCAGGGGCGCCTGCTGACGCCACTGGCGCAGGCGCCGAGCGACCCCGGGCAGAAACCGCATCGCCGCCAGCACCACCAGGCCGATCTGGATCGCCGCAATCTGCCACGGCTCGAGAGCCAGGAAGACCGTC
>CBFCZG010000084.1:0-13613 GCA_965602375.1 uncultured Phycisphaerae bacterium
GCTGGAGGCAGACGCAGACGCCGTCGGTGCAGTTGCTCTCTCGTGCCGTGGTTTCGCCTGGCGCTGTGTGCCCGAGCATGTGCAGCTTCTGACCGATCCGGATGCGCCGGACTGGCTCAACCTGCGAACCGAGCCGGCGGCCGAGCTGATCAAGCGTAACGGGCCCCGCGAGGTCTGGCGCGTGCGGACGGCGTCGCAGTCGGTGTTCGCCAAGGTGTACAAGCCGGCCAAGGCCGGCGACTGGTTGCGGGCGCTGCTGTTCGGCTCGGCCAGCCGTCGCGAATGGCGGGCGGGTCGATACGCCCTGCGGGCCGGATTGGCGGCACCGCCACCGGTCGCGTGCGGATGGAAGCGGCGGCTGGGCCGGGGCATTCTGCTGACCAGAGCGATCGATCATTCCGTACCCCTGCACACGTATTGGACCGCGATTGAGACCGCCAACGATCGTCGCAGGCGCCATCAGAAAGGCGTAGCCCTGTGTCAGGCCCTTGCCGAGGTGCTGGCCCGCGCCCATCAGAGCGGCATGCGGCATCTCGATCTGCACCCGGGCAACCTGCTGGTGCAAGACGTTCAAGGCGGCCACCCCCGTGTGGTGATGGTGGATCTTCAAGCCGCTCGGATCGGGCGTCCGGTGAGAAAGTGGGCAGCGCTTCAGAACCTGGTCCAGCTCAATCAGTGGTTCCAGCGGCACGCCAGCCGCAGCGAGCGCCTGCGGTTCCTGCGAAGCTACCTGGTGTGGCACGAGCGACTGTCCCACTTGACCCATGCGCGTCGGGTCCAGGCGGATCTCAGGCCGATGTTGTCTCGGCTGGGTCGCATGGCGCGCAGACACGCGCGTCGTCTCTGGGCAAAGCGTGACCGCACAGCCATGCGCAGCGGACGATACTTCAGTCGGATGCGCATTCCCGGCGGGTGGCGCGGTCACGTTATGCTTCAACCCAGACGACCGGTTGTGGGGCTGAGCGTGCGCGAGGTTTCTTTCGCACGAGCGCAGTGGCGCCAGTGGTTGGACGACCCGAGCGAGTGGACAGGGCGGCGGCGCACGCAAGTGATCAAGGGGTCTCACAGCGGTACGGTGTGTCGCGCCATGCTGCCTCTGGACGAGGGCGCGATGGAAGTTATCTGCAAGCGCCCCTTGCCCCGCACGTGGTGGAAGCGCGTGCTGTTCCCGTTCGGCGCGTCGCGCAACCTACGCACATGGCGCCGAGGACACGCGTTATTGCATCGCGATTTACCGACGGCGCGGCCTCTGGCGGTGTTGGAGCGCCGCTGCCTGGGACTGCTGCTCGACAGCCTCGTGATGACCGAGTCGATCACCGATGGGCGCGACCTGGACACCATGCTGCGCCTGCACTTGGCGCCACAGTCGACAGAAGTGCTTCGGCGTGTCAAGGATCAACTGGCTCGTCGGCTGGCCGAGGTGATTCGGCAGATGCACCAGTGTGGGTTCGCCCATCGCGATTTGAAAGCATCTAACATACTCGTCCAATGGCGTCCCGGGCAGGCGGGGCCTCCAGGCGTGGCCCTGATCGACCTGGATGGGTTGCGGCTGCGCCGACGTGTCCGGCACCGCGACCGACTACGGGCCCTGGCCAGGCTCGACGCCAGTCTCGATTTGTGCACGACGGTGACGGCGACCGACCGACTGCGGTTTCTCCGGGCATATCTTGGCGCCTCAGATTATGTGGCCGGCCGCTGGAAGCCATTGTGGCGGCGACTGGGAGGAATGTCGGACGGCATCCGGAAGCACAAGGCCAAACGGCTGCAATGGAAACTCGATCATTACGGCCGGGCGTAACAACCGGCCGGCGCCACCGCGCGGGTTCTACCGTCGATGAAATCACCCCTTGAATTGGCGAGCCGACGATTTCAGCGCATCCTGCTGATCAAACCCAGTTCGCTGGGCGACATCATCCATGCCATGCCGGTGCTGGCGGGGTTACGGCACCGGTACCCCGACGCGCATATCGCCTGGCTGGCCGGCAGGCCCTACGCCGAGTTGCTGACCGCGCAGCCGGCCCTGACGGAAGTCATCCCCTTTGATCGACGTCGTTACGGCAAACTGGGCCGCAGCCTGGGAGCGTCGATTGGCTTCGTGCGGTTCCTGGGTGAATTGCGACGACGGCGGTTCGATCTGGTCGTCGATTTACAGGGCCTGTTTCGCAGCGGGTTCCTGGCCTGGGCCAGCCGCGCGCCGGTTCGACTCGGCTTTGCCAACGCTCGCGAACTGGGCGCGGTCTTCTACACGCATCGCGTCGCGGTGCCTGCGGACATCAATCACGCAGCCGATCAGAACTACCTGGTAGCCGATGCGCTGGGCTTCGCTGACGTGGAGCAGGACTTCTCGCTGCACGTTTCGGAAGCGGTCCGCCAACGGGTGGCCACGACGTTGGCGCAAGGCGGGATGAAAGACCGCGCGTACGCCGTCCTCGTGCCCGGGACGCGTTGGCAGACGAAGATGTGGCCGGCCGACCGGTTTGCACGCTTGGCCGACCTGATTCACGATCGCCTGGGCTTGGCAGTGGTGTTAATCGGCGCACCGGCGGAGGTCGAGCTTTGCCGCCAGGTTCAACAGCATGCTCGCAGCAGTTTGGTGAATCTGGCCGGCGGCACGGCCCTACCGGAGTTGGTCGGGCTGATCCAGAAGGCGAAGGCCATGGTATGCAACGATTCCGGCCCGATGCACGTGGCGGCGGCGGTGAGATGTCCGCTGGTGGCGTTGTTCGGCCCGACGGACCCCGCCCGCACAGGACCGCACACACCCGCCGCACGCATCGTCCGTAGGTCCCTGCCGTGCTCGCCGTGCTTTCTGCGCAGGCTACGTGACTGTCCCTACCAACACCGGTGCCTCTGCAACATTCAGCCGGAGGACGTCTGCGACGAGGTCGTCGCCCTGCTGGTCGATCGGCCGTCGGACCGACGTGTGCACGCGGTGGGCTGACATGACCGCGGCGTGCGTCTAGAATGCTTCAGCGTAACACTGGTCGTTTGTAGAACGGGTAAGAGCCGACGCATGCCTCATCGGGCCATTGGCAGGAAACTCCGCGACGTCGTCATCTATCGCATCCTGCATATTGACGACTCGGCACACCGCATTGCTTTGGGTGTGGCCGTTGGCTTTTTCGTGGCATGGACGCCGACCATCGGGTTCCAGATGGCCTTGACGATCGCGATCGCCGCAGCCGTTCGGGCCAACAAGGTGGTCGGTCTGCCCATCGTGTGGATCAGCAACCCGGTGACGGCCGCGCCGCTTTACTACTACAACTGGGTGGTGGGCCGGGCGATCACGCGCGGCGCTCTGGAGGGCGGCCCCGCCGTCAAGTCGGCCTTGGTCAAGGCGATTGCATCGCTGAACGATCCGCTCAATGTCCTGCGCCACCTGTTCGACGTGGATTTCTGGCGTACCACGGGCCTGAGGCTGATTGGTTTCGGGATGGAACTATGGATCGGCAGCGTTCTGATCGGCCTGATCCTCGGGGCGCTGAGCTACACCATCACGCGCCGCAGCATAGCCTATTACCGCGCGCACCACGGTGCGTTGCTGAAGAGGCGGGGCGCAGAGGCCGCCCATGGCGCCGAGGGATCACCCAGGTCCTCCGCGGACGCACGGGACGACTCGTCCGGTCGTCCGGAAGCACCTGACGCCGACTCACAGAGCCAAACGGCAGGGCCCTCATGTCCGGAAGAATCCGCCGAGCAAATCCGAAGCTGATCCTGGCCTCGGCGAGTCCTCGCCGGGCCGAGCTGCTCAGACACTGCGGCTACGAGTTTGAAGCGGCAACGCCTCCCCTCGCCGAGCCCGATGCGTTCGGTGTGGCCTTGCCGCCCGAGTTGCAGGCCGAGGCGTCGAGCTTCTTCAAAGCCAGCGCGGTCAGCCAGACGCACCCCCAGGGGGTGATCCTCGGCGCCGACACCGTGGTGGCGTTGGGCTCGCAGACCTTCGGCAAGCCACGCGACGCCGACGACGCCTACCGAATTCTCTCGACGCTGGCCGGCACCGAGCACGATGTCATAACCGGGGTAACCGTGCTGGACGCGCGCACGGGTCGCCGCCGGATCGCCCACGATGTTACCCGCATCCGCATGCACAGGCTGCTCGACGAGCACCTGAGGCGGTATATCGACGGCGGCGGATGGGAGGGCAAGGCAGGGGCATACGGCATCCAGGATCAGCACGACCCGTTCGTCGAGCGAGTGGAAGGCAGTTTTACCAACGTGGTGGGGCTGCCCATGGAGTTAGTGGTCGCGCTGCTGGTCGAGTTCGGCTTCGACCGCAACCCGACACGCCCACAAAGTCAGGGTAATCCCTGATGGCCCGCGCTGCGAACGGTCCGCTGCCGATTCCGGACCAGTCGTAACCGTGCTATAATACAATGGCCATGACGATGGATATTCGCCAAATCGTGGACGGTTGGCCTTACGAGCCGGGCGAGCTATCGGTCCGCAAGGTCGTCGGTGACGACGGGCGCGAGAAGGTCCAGATGCGCCTGGATCTTGGCTTGTTGCAAATGGAGATGACGGGGCGTCCCGACGGACAACGCCCGCATGGGGCCGAGTCGCTGGTCCATTACCACCGAAAACGTCTGGATGCGTACCGCAAGCGCAACGGTACGGATCTGGGATTCGAGTTGACCGCCGAACAGTGCCAGGCGCTGCGGACCGAGGCGGTCATGTACTATCACCGCTACCTGAGCCTGTTCGTGCTTGAGGAGTTCGAGCAGGTCGAGCGTGACACAGCCCGCAATCTTCAGGCCCTGGACCTGCTCGCCAAATATGCCGCCAAGCGAGAGGATCGGGTGAACTTCCAGCAGTATCGACCTTACCTGATCATGATGAACACGCGTGCCAAAGCGCACACGGCACTGAAGTCCAAGGCGTATCGGTCGGCCCTGGCGCACGTCGATGCCGGTTTGTCGGCCATTGCCGAGTTCTGGCAAGCCCTGGATGATGAGGAAGACGGAGCGGACGCCACTGAAGTGATGATCCTCCAGGCGTTGCGACAGGAGATCCTCGAACAACTCCCAACCGACCCAATCGCCAAGCTCGAGCGGGCGTTGGAGGCGGCCGTCGACGAGGAGCGCTACGAAGACGCAGCCCGTCTCCGTGATCAGATTCACCAACAGCGCCGCCAGGCGCGCGAGCCGAAGTAGCAACACCACCCATTACCGACTGGGATCGTACCCGTAACGCCGCCCACGTGTTGGTTGTGCGTTCATTCCGTGCCGGCTGAACCGGCACGAGGTGTCAGTCGGTCGAGCAGGCGCGGCAGCACCTGCCCGCTCGCCCCGGCCAGGCAGACGGCCGCGCGACTCGACAGCGGCGTGGCCTCCGGATTAACCTCGATCACTGCGGCGCCGTGCTGCTGAGCCCAGTCGGCCAGTGATGCGGCCGGCTGAACCACGGCGCTCGTCCCGACGACCAGCATCACGTCGCAGGCGTCGGTGGCTCGCCGTGCGGCGTCGAGCGCGTCGGCCGGCAGCAACTCGCCGAACCACACCACGCCCGGACGAAGCCAATCGCCGCAATCGGGACAGCGCGGCTCGGCGGTGAGCTTCTCGCCCACAGCCTGCCTCCGGTAGGAGCAGGCCACGCATCGCACGTGCCATAGATTGCCGTGCAATTCGATCACGTTGCGGCTGCCGGCGGCCTGATGCAGCCCGTCGACGTTCTGTGTGATCAAATCGAAGCGCGGCAGGATCGATTCCATCGTCGCCAGCGCCGCATGCCCGGGATTGGGCTCGACATCCGCCAGCACTTCGCGCCGCCAGTTGTAGAACTTCCACACCAACGGCGGATCGGACATGAACGCCTCGGGCGTGGCCAACTGCTCGGCACGGAAGCCCTTCCACAGACCGTGTGTCCCGCGAAAAGTGGGCACGCCGCTCTCGGCCGACACGCCCGCGCCGGTCAGCACACACACGTGCGTCGCCCGCCGCAGCAACTCAGCCGCCTGATCGAGGAGTGGCTCGTCCATGCGTTCGGTCCACCGAACTATCGTGCCGACAGAATCACCGACCGACCGGCAAGACACCTTACAGCCGCAGACGGCGGCGCGGCAAGGCAGGCCCGCTCCGATAGATCAGGGCTCGGCAAGCTTGACGTACGGCGGCTGCGCATGGTATCAAGATTGCGACCTTGGCGGCGACGAGCGCCCTTTCCGCTGTTGGGGAAAGCGACGTGGGACAATCGGTTGATCGGCATCGGGCCGTGCCGCCTGAATATACCTGGAGACATCCATGAAACCAACTCACGCATGCTGGGCTCTTGTTCTGTTGACCGCATTGCTGACCTTCGTGCCGAGCAGTCCGGCCGAGCAGGACCCGTCGGCACCCGATCAGCGGGCCGTCGATCGCGCGGTGGCCAAAGTCTTCCCGGCGCTGGTGCGCATTCACGTGGTCATCACATACTACGACGGTGGTCGCGAGAAAAAGACCGAGGAGACCGGCAGCGGCGTCATCATCAGCCCCGAGGGCCGCGTGATCACCAATCACCACGTAGCCGGCAAGGCCAAGCGTGTCGTCTGTACGCTGACCGACAAGCAGGAGATCGAGGCCAAACTCATCGGCAGCGACGCCTTGGCCGACATCGCCGTGCTTCAGTTGGATCTCTCGCAGCGCGAGGGCGACGACCCGCTGCCCTACGCCACCTTCGGCGACAGTGCGAAGCTTCGCATCGGCGATCCGGTGCTTGCGATGGGCTCGCCGCTGTCACTGTCGCAGTCGGTAACGGCCGGCGTGATCTCCAATGTCGAGATGATCACCCCCAGCCTGTGGTGGGGGTTCGACATGACGCTCGACGGCGAGCGCGTGGGGCTGTTGGTGAAGTGGATCGGTCACGACGCATTGATTCGCGGCGGCAACAGCGGCGGGCCCCTGGTCGATCTCGACGGCAAGATCGTCGGCATTAACGAGATCGGTATGGGCCTGGGCGGCGCGATCCCATCGAACCTGGCCAAGTCTGTCGCTGAAGAGCTGATCGAACATGGCCGCGTCCGCCGAAGCTGGACCGGCTTGGAGCTTCAGCCGCTGCTGGAGTCGATCGAGCGGCAGCAGGGCGTGTTGATCGGCGGCGTGGTCAAGGATTCGCCCGCCGACAAAGGCGACGTCAAGCCGGGCGATGTGCTGCTGGCCTATGACGGTCGGCCGGTGACCGCGCGATTCGACGAGCAGCTTCCCGAAGTCAACCGCCTGATGCTCGAAACACCCGTCGGCGCCACGGTCGAGCTTCTCGTGTCGCGCGACGGGCAGGAGCAGACGCTGCAACTAACCACCGTGCTGCGCGACAAGCCCGTGGGCGACGATGTCGAGCTGCCCGAATGGGGCCTGACGGTGCGCGACCTGACGACCATGTCGGCCAAGGAACTCAAGCGCGAGAACACCGACGGCGTGCTGGTTCGGACGATCCGCCCCGGCGGGCCGGCCGCCGACGCCAAACCCGATCTCCAGCGAGGCGATGTCATCGTCGCCGCCGCGGGCCGATCGGTACCGGACGTCGCCGCCCTGAAGGCCGTCACCGACCAGTTGACCCAAGGCGGCAGCAAGCGCGTCAAGACACCCGTGGTGTTCGACCGCAAGCTGGAAAACATGATGACCGTGGTCCGCGTGGGCCTCGAGCCGCCCGAGCCCAAACCATTGGAGGCCAGCAAGGCGTGGGTCGCCGCCGACATCCAGGTGCTCACCCGCGACCTGGCGCGGGCGCTGAACCTCAAGGGCAAGAAGGGCGTTCGCGTCACACGGGTGTACGAGGGGCACAAGGCCGAGCAGGCCGGTTTGAAGGTCGGCGACGCCATCCTCCGCTTCGACGACGAGCCGGTCAACGCCCAGAACCCCGAAGACATCGATTTGCTGCCGGCCATGGTCCGCAAGCGGAAGATCGGCCAGAAAGTGTGGCTCGACATCGTCCGCGACGGCGAGCCGACCCGCATCGAGATCGAGCTGGAGGAAAACCCCAAGCCCCTGCGGCAACTGAAGGAGTACAAGGACGAGTACTTCGAATTCACGGCGCGCGAGGTGGGATTTGCCGATCGCAAGCACGAAAAAATCGAAGACGCTCCCGGCCTGGTCGTCTCGGCTGTCGAGCCGGGCGGTTGGGCGGCGGTGGGGCACTTGGCCGTCGGCGATTTCATCAAGGCCGTCAACGGCCAGCCCGTGGCCGACGTCGACGCGCTGGAGACATTGATGAAGGACATCGCGTCCACGCAGCAGGCGCGCGTGGTCTTCTTCGTGCGACGCGGAATCCACACCCTCTTCGTCGAGATCGAGCCGGCCTGGAAGCCGGGCGAGTCGTCACCCTCCGAAACCAAGATCTCCAGCTTAAAGGAACCGTCAGAAAGCAACTAGCTCCGTACCGTTTAGCCGCCGACCCGAAGGGTCGCGCGCTGCAACATGAAAGGACCCGTCATGAGAGCACACAGCGTCGTACTGTTCGCACTCGCGGCCGCCGTGGCCGCGCCGCACGCCCAGGGGCAGGACTCCGCCTACGAAACGGCCAAACAGGCCCACACTCAGTGGAAGGACGCGGTGGTGACCGTCAAGCTGGTCCGCAAGATGCGGATGGTCGCCCAGGGCCGCGAGATGGACACCAGCGAGGACGAGTCGGAAATCGTCGGCACGGTGGTGCATGAATCAGGCCTGACGGCCGCCAGCCTGTTCGCCGCCGATCCGCAAAGCGCGTTTGCCGAGCGCTTCAGCCGCGCAGGCTTCAGCGTCGATACCCAGATCACGCAGGCCAAGATCGTGCTGGCCGACGGCAAGGAAATCCCCGGCAAG
The DNA here is from genome assembly GCA_965602375.1 of uncultured Phycisphaerae bacterium. Taxonomy (GTDB): domain Bacteria; phylum Planctomycetota; class Phycisphaerae; order UBA1845; family DATKUK01; genus DATKUK01. The sequence continues at coordinate 8,769 of CBFCZG010000084.1, forward strand.
GTCGTCCTGCGCGACAAGGACCTCGACCTGATCTACGTCCGCCCCGACGACAAGGCCCTAAAGCTCAAGCACCTGCCCGTCGAGAAAGGCGCCGAGCTGTCGGTCCTGAGCCCGGTGATCCTACTGGGCCGGCTCGATCGGTCAGCCGACCGCGCGCCGACCGTCCGCGTCGAGCGCATCAGCGCCGTGGTCGAAAAGCCCAGGCTCATGTACACGCTGGCGATGGGGGTCGATTCGATGAACGACTTCGGCGCCCCGGTGCTCGACGAGAAGGGCGATCCGGTCGGTCTGATGCTGGTCAAGCTCGCGCCGGCCGGCGCGGGCCGATCGGTGCTCAGCAGCGGGTTCCTCTCGCCGGTGGTCATGCCGGGCGAGCAGGTGGCCAAGATCACCAAACAGGCGCTCGAAGCCCCTGACCCGGTCCCCACCACCGCCGAAGCCGACACCGAAGAAGAAACCGAAGCGTCCGAAGACGAGGACGAGATCGCCACCCTCCCGCCAGCCACCCAGCCGGCGGACGAGCCGTAGGCGCTCGCGCTGAGCGTGGTCTTATTTCGATCGAGCCGGACGTGCCAACCATGGTGCGTGGTGCGATTCTTACGGCACCACGATCCGGTCCCGGCAGGACAAGGCACGTCGGGTTGAAATGCGGGACCGATTACGCCCGATCCCAGTCACGACAGGCGCCGCAGAGCGAACACGCCTGCGCATATTGGCCCGCCAATTGGTTGCGACGAAGCGCTCGCCAAGCCACGAGTGAGCAACAACCGAGACCGAGCCCGCTTACCGAGCCCGGCCTCGATTGATGTCTGTAGGTCAGATCGTCGTTCGGACCACACGTCCTACGGCTTGGCCGGGCAGCGATTGCCCATATGGTCCTTGACCACGATGTAGTCCGCCGTCGTCACGCGTCCGCTGCCATTGAGATCGTAGCGGGCGTCGGTGTATTCGGCCATGTGCGCCTTGACCTCGGTGTAATCGGCCGTGGTCACTCGGCAGCTACCGTTCGCGTCGCCTCGAAGAACACACAAGTCGACCGCGAACGGATCCACGTTGAAGTCCGGTCTCGGAGTCACCTGATACCACGTCAGGTCGGAGACAACCGAACCGTTCTCCACCGCCTGAAGCGTTGCCCCATCCGGCTCGATCGAATACGCGAACGAACCGCCTGCATCAGGGCCTCCACCAAGAGGCACGATGGAAACGGGGGCAGTGGGGGGCAGGACGATAGGCCCGTCGAACGTCAATAGAATCACGTTGTTCTGTGTCTTGGGCAGCGTACCGTCAGCCGGCGGTTCGCTGGACAGCAGGCCGGCAGGCTCGGGAAGGTGCAGGAGCCAGAGGGTGTCGCCGTCGGTAATACGCCACGACCAATCGGGACCGGGCAGGTAAACGTTGTCGAAGCCGCCGATGAATCCCCCGCCGGCCACCATGATATCGAACCACCCGAAGGGCGCTTCGCCGTTGGGATCCTCGACGTGCCAGTCGCCGTCCAAATCCGCGGCGCCGCTGACCACGATGGTGCTCATCCCGTCGGCGTCAAAGACAGAATAGAGATTGCCAAGGTTGTTCTGCGTGTAGGTGGTGCAGGAAATGCTCGAATCGTCGCCGAGGACTTTGAGGTAAGCGTCATCATAAATTTCGGGGATGTCCTCGCCGATCTCGAGTTTGGGGGCGTCCAGATCGCCGCCGGAGATCTCATACGTCCCGTCCCAGATTTTCACCCGGTCGTCGGGGGTGTTGGACCCGCCGCTCTGAACGAACATGCCCTTGCCCGCAGGGGAGGAGGTGCCCCAATAGACGTCCGTGGCGAAGAGCTGGATTTCGCCCGCCTGGAGTTCGTAGCGGCCCGTGGTGCCAACGTTGAGGTAGCCCATTGTCGCGCCCTGGTTGATCGTCCCTCCGGTCTGGACGAAGAGACCGTCAGCGCCGCCAACACTCAGTTGGTTGCTCATGGTGAGGGTGCCGTCCTCGAGCTCGTACACGCCGCTGCCACTGGCCCGACCGCCAACCTTCAGGACGTTCGCCACATGTGTGGAACTGGCCCCGGACTGGTTGAAATATCCATCCCCGTCAAACCCGACGTAAAGATACTGGACGGATTCAAGACGCCCCGTTCCCGACAGCAGATAGGACCCCCAGCCGCCGCTCTCGGAGCCGATGATGAAGTCGTGAGAGGACGACAGCCCATAGACCCGGAAAGTCCCGCCGGTGTGATTGAAGGTGGCGGATCCGAGGCGGCCGATGATGGCATCGGGTGTGCTAAGGCTGCCGCCACTGAGGTTGCACGTGGCCCTCGACAGCAGCAAGGTGCACATCTCGATGCCGTAAGAAGCGGTGTGCGTCCCGCCTTCCTGGGTGTACGTACAGACGGTTGAACCGCTTCCGCGACTGCCGCGCCCGAGTTGGAACAGGTAGGATTGAAGATCGCCGCCGGTCATGTGCACGAAGCCAAGATCGGCCACGTCCCATCCGATGTAAAGATTGCGGCACTCCTCGTTCGCCTGGTCGATCGTGACCGTACCGCCATTGTTGACAAAGGCGGCGTCGTCCGACGTGGGCTCGCCGGCCGTCCAGTTGCCCCCGATGCTCCAGTTGCCCGTGGCTGCGTTCCAGTAGGTGTCACCGACCGCCGGCGCCGTGCCCCCGGCGCACACCAGTACGACACACATGAGCAACATCCACGGTTTCACGTCCCGCCACTGCCCGAATTGATCTCGGCTCATGATTCCGCCTCCTGTATCACCGATACTTCCCGAACAAGCGCTTGCCCACGACCACCGTGGGCGGTCAGACAAGATTTTGCGTATGAGCGAATCGCCAGGAGCATCCTGGCCCTTCGGATTTCATGGCTGCGGCACCCGGTGCGGGAGCAGTCACGACTGGCGACGGATCAGCCGCCACCGGCCCAACACGATAAACACCTTCCCTGGGAGCCCTGACGGCTACAGTTCCTCAGCAGGCACTCCCACAGGCGCGCCCAGCTTTGGCTGCCCTGTCCCGGGCAAAATGAAAAGAGAGCACGCCCACGAACGTCTCTCTCGCTCCCCGCTCAAATGTACGGCTGAACTTCCCGAATACTGATCGGCGACTCGACGCCGTCGCCAATACGTGAAGATACCAAACCGAGCGGGCGACACAAGCGAAAAACGGATGCCTTTTGACATTACTGCTTGGTGAGGCGTCAATCTGGGTAAGATGTAAGCGCCTGCTGCGATAGCACCCTCGACCGGGCGGGACAACGCAAAGTCTGAGCGACGGGCGGCTTGGGCTACGGCCCATCCCAATCGCGGCAGGCGGCGCAAAGCGGAAACGGCTGATCGTATTGGCCGGCCAACTGGTTGCGGCGAAGTTCCTGCATGGCCTCACCTTGCCACAGATCGGTCAGACTACTGGACGTGAGCGAGCCGACGGCATGTCGACCCGCAAAGTCGCGATCGCAGGGCGACACCGTCCCGTCGGCGAGCACCATACAACGTGTAAAAATGCGACGACACGCCACGCGGCGCGACGGCGCCATGTTCACCACGCAGCGGTCGGGTAGCTGACCGGCGTAATCGCTGTAGCCGTCGATCACCGCCCAGCCCACACGGCTGATCCAATGATCGAAGAACGTCTCCATCTGCTCGGCTGTGTCGACATCCTTGACCATCTCGGGAACGATCAGCGGCGCCGGCTGCGCCCGCTGGCGACGCGCGGCGATCATCGCATCGATGTTCGCACAAACCTGGTCGAAAGAGTCGGCCTGGTGCACACGGCGATACACCTCGGCCGTCGCGGCGTCGAGCAGCAGGCTGAGCACGTCGACCTTGTGCGTGCAGATCGCGTCGATGGCCGACGCGTCCAGCGCCACCCCGTTGGTGCGAACGGCCACGCCGTACACGCCCCCCTCGCGCAGCCGCCGTAGAATCTCGGGAAACTGCGGGTGCAGCAGCGGGTCGCCGAACCCGCCCAGCACCACCAGCGAATCGTCGTAGCGGGCAAGCTCGGTGCCCAACCGATCGATCAGCTCCAGGCTGATCGGCCCGCGCCGCCCGACGACCGACCCACGAGGCCGAAGCACCGACCGGGCAAGCTGATCCTCGGTCGTCAGCTCGATCTCGACCTCGCGCGGCAAATCGTCGACGTGCCGATCGTAGTGCCGGCGAGCCCAGCGGCACACGTCGAGCGCGGTCGTGCGATCGAGTCCCGGCGCGCCGGGATCAATCGCCTCCATCGCCGCCGTCAGTCGCGCCATCCCGCGGTCGCAGTCGGCCACGAACCGACCGGCCGTGTGAATAATCTCCGCCGGCGCGCGGTAGCAACAGTCCTTGGCCATCATGTCCGCCTGCGGCTCCTGCGGGCGGTAGGCCAGCGCAAAGCCGGGCGCCAGGCCCTTGTCGCGCAGTTGCGTCAGCAGCTCGGCGGCAAAGATCGCCGGCGCCAGTCCCGGCGGCGCCTGCGAAAACGTCAGCCGCATGAGCTGCGCATGCTGCCGGAAATGTCTCGCCATTTCGTCGACCAGCGACGCATCGACCAGCACCCCAGCCGGGCAGATCGACAGCACCGCCTCAGCCTTCTCGCGCTCGGCCAGCGCGGCCAGCACGCCCGGATGAATGTGCTCGTCGAAGCAGCACGTGCCCGCCACCCCGCCGCGCCACGCGTCCAGCGCCCACTTGCGTGATAGCTGCACCAATTGCTGATGCGGCGCTGGGCCCGCGCCGTGCGTCTCGACCGCCACGTCGAGACCGGCCGTCAGATCGACGACGCGATCGCGCTGCTCGGCCCGGCACAGCACGTGCAGACCGTCGAACTCGCGGCAGCCCGCCAGGCGCCCGATGGTGCGACGCAGCACGCACTCGCCGC
>CBFCZG010000085.1:0-13504 GCA_965602375.1 uncultured Phycisphaerae bacterium
CCCCTTCGCGGCGAGATGTATGTCACCGCCGAAAATGTAGAGTGGGCGCGCAGTTTGCTCAAACTGCCCCAGCTGGTAACCGCCCGCCAAGTACACCGGCGCTACCGCACGCTGGCGGTCAAACATCATCCTGACCGACATGGCGCGCGGAATAGACGAGCCGCCGGTAGGCAGTTCGTCGATATCGAACGGGCGCATCGACTGTTGACGATCATGCTGGACAACTACCACTACTCCTTCCGCGCCGCCGACTTGCGCCATGATCAGCCACATCTGTTCGACGTCGATTCGCATGAGTCTCAGTGAGTCGGCTCGTCTGCTGGCCATCACTGAGCAGACCTATCCTGGCGCGCCGGCACTGGCGCGAGGAGTACGGCTGCCTGCGGACCGACCAGGCCCGGTGGCCCCATTAGGGTTGGCGATCGGGATGCTACCGCTGAGCCAGTTCTGCGGATACAGAAGTGTGCGGCGCCGTCGGTAGCGTGACCCGTTAACGAATTCGCGAGCGATTCGAGAGCCGTCCACTGCGGGCGGCCTCTCCGCGCTGCAACGGTTGAGCCGCGAACACACTTGGATGCATACCTGAGACGCGCGGTTCTCCCCTGTCGTTTTGGGACTCCGGCGGAACCGCGCGGGGCACGGGCCGCGGTCAGGCGTCCCCTGCGAGCTAGCGGCCTGAGCGCGTGCAGGCGTCAGCGGGTTGGCGAAGGGGCGCGCCAGCGCGGTCGGCAGAGGCAAAGCCTGAGGACCCGCTTGCCCTGCGCCGTCCCCGTACGCGGTCCGTTCTGCGCCTTCCGGATGGGTTCTCGCAGACGCCCAGGTCTGCTCGTGATGGGGTTGGCATGGGCTCAGTTTACAGTTCCTCCGCCCACCGCATGACCCAGCTTATGATGCGCTCTACCGGATGGCCGACCCGGCTCTGTTAGTGTGCAGTCGCCATTATACCCGCCCCCGCTCTATCCACTGCGATCGAGGTTCGCCAATTAGTGTCAGCAGCGCTGGGCTGCCGGCCCCTCCCGACGGCCCGAAGGGTTGCTGCGCGTATCCTACGGCGCCGGCCCAGTGAAGTTGGCGCCGAAGATGGCGAAGTCTGCCAGGTCGCAGTCGCTGTCCAGGTCCAGATCGGCGGCGGGATCACCCGGAGGGGCAATGGGCTGCCCCGGACCGCTCATCGCTGCCACAAAAACGGTGAAGTCATCAAGATCCACATCGCAGTCGTAGTCCAGGTCGCCCGGGGGGCCCTGAGTGATTACGATATCATCCCAATAGGCTTCCCCCTTATCGCTTGATCCGTCAGCCCTGTCTCCCACTTGGAAAGTTGTCTCCCAACCGCCGTGAATCCACATGGGACACGTCTTTGTGAACTGACTATCTACATAAACATCATACGTCTCTGCGGCAGGATTGGCCTCAAGCTCTACAAGATACCACTGACCTGCATTCAAGGTTGCCAGTAAGTAAGACGTTGGCGGGGGTGACTCATAACATTTCAGCTTAGTATCGTCGTCAATCACGAGATAGGTCTGATGGTTGTTGAACACCTCGAACCAATGGTTGTTGTCGTGAGGAATGCGGAAACGAAATGAAACCTTGTACTTTTTTGCCAGATCCAGACCACCATAGGTAGGTGAAAGGCCCATAGCCATGTAATCGCCCGTGGATCGCATGTGAACGCTATAGGGAGGACTGACGCATACCAGAGCGGAGACCTCAAACACCGCATCGCCGGTCGTCGTGACCGTCCAATCACTTATGTCACCGTCGTTGAAATCTTCCGAGAATATCAGGCCCCCCGCCAAGCCGGTTGGCAGCCCCATCAGCAGCGTTAGAGCTAAGATCAATCCGGCAAAGCCTTGTGTTGTCATGGCTGCACCCCTCCAATGCCCTGTTCGGCCCGCCAAGCGAAAAAGCCACCCCCGGCCGAAGGCGGTTCTCTCGACTTCCCCGAGAGCTTGTGATGCGGCAAGGAAGCATTCTGCCTTGCCGACTACCACAGTATACTACTTTGGACCACCGTTCGCAATTCGCGATTACTTCGCGATTACCCATGTGTGAACGGCGGTTGAAAAACGTAGCGATTGGGCGGTTTCCGGTGGTCGGTTCGGTGCGCAAAGCGAGTTGAAGCAATGGATGAATCCCTCAGACACAAGCTACTGGCAATGCAGGAAGGCGAGATAACAGAGCATCACGTTTACAAAGCCTTGGCCCTGCGTGAGAAAGATCCCGCAAACCGCAGGACGCTGGAACGCATTGCCGAGGACGAGCGCAGACATTCAGAGTTCTGGGCCAGGCACACCAACGCGAAGTGCTCGCCGCGCACTGCGACGGTGTGGAAGTTCCGCATCCTCAGTTGGTTGTGTGGCCTGACCTTCGCCATCAAGCTCATGGAGCGCGGCGAGGAGAACGCCCAGGACGATTACCGGGAAATCGTCCTGGAAATCCCAGAAGCCGCTGCGGTTCTGGCGGACGAGGAGAGCCACGAACGAGAACTCGTGGCCATGATTGACGAAGAACGGTTGCGGTACGTCGGCTCCGTGGTGCTTGGGCTTAGTGACGCCCTGGTTGAGCTTACCGGAGCGCTGGCTGGCCTGACACTAGCCCTCCAGAAGAGCCAGTTGATCGCCGCAATCGGGTTGATCACCGGCGTGGCCGCAGCCATGTCGATGGCCGCATCAGAGTACCTCTCCACCAAAGCCGAAGAGACGGAGCAGAAGTCGGCTATCAAGTCCGCCGTCTACACCGGAAACGCATATATTGTGACCGTTGCGATTCTGATCGCACCGTTCCTGCTGCTGGGGAACCCGCTACTAGCCTTGGGACTGACGGTCGCGGGCGCACTGCTTATCATCTTCGGCTTTACATATTATGTGTCGGTTGCGAGGGACTTGTCTTTCTGGCGGCGCTTCGGTGAGATGGCGGTATTGAGCCTCGGTGTGGCAGCGGTGAGCTTCGCGATCGGATATGTTGTTCGCTTCATATTCGGCGTCGACGTTTAGACATGCCAGAACGCACGAATTGAGACAATAGGACAGGGCCAAACATGGAATGACATGAGCAAAGGATGCCTCTGATTGGTGAGAAGGCCCCGTCTTTCGAGGTCGAGACGACACAGGGACCGATCCGATTCCCCGCGGTTGGCCGCTCAGGCCCAAACATGCTCCTCAAGCCATATAAGGAAAACCCCTATTGGGAGCCCTTGACCCTATAGTGGAACCTCTATATAAGGGCCGTTGAATATGTTTCGTCGAGCTTGTGCGGCTTGGCGGCGGCGGATGATGCGGATGCAGGGGGGATCCACAGAAGGAGGACCATGAGCGATCGTGGGAAGAAGTTGGCGTGGACGGAGCAGGCCCGACTGTTGCGGGTCATGGCCCACCCCACGCGGCTGCTGATTCTCGAGGCGTTGGCCGAGCGCAGCCAGTGTGTCAAGGATCTCAACTCCCTCGTGCCCATCGTTCAGGCGCAGCTCTCGCAACACGTGGCGGCGCTGCGCAAGGCCGAGTTGATCGACTGCCACGCAAAGGGGGCATTGCGCTGCTACTACCTCCTTCGACCGAAGCTGGTTCGAGGGATGATCCGGCTATTGCGCGAGGAGCATCCGCCGCGACCCCGTGGGCGTGAATCGGTCTTGCGAGAGATTCGGCAGGCCGGCAAGACGCGGGCTGCCACCGCTGCGAGCCAGAGTGTGTCCGGCGGATGAAAGGCTCACCCGTCCCGCGCTGCGGCAAGACACGGAGCACGGGGTGCAGTGACTTGAAGATTGGAGAAGGAGAAAAACGATGGCGGCGAAGATGATAATCTTCTGTGGCTCGGACGACCCTCAAAAGGCGTTTCCGCCCTTCATGTTGGGTTCGGGCGCCCTGGCGACTGACATGGAGGTAACGATGTTCTTCACGATGAGCGGCCTGAATATCGTGAAGAAGGGCGGGGCGGACAAGATCGTCTTGCCGGGAGCGCCGAAGACGCTGCCGGAGTTCATCAAGGTCATGCAGGAAGGCGGCGCCGAGATGATTGCCTGCTCGGCGGCCTTTCCCATCGCCAAGATCAAGGAGGAGGATCTCATCGATGGCGTGGAATGCGGCGGGGTGGCCACGTTCGTCATCGGCGCCGAGGAAGCCGACATCGTGCTGACCTTCTAGCCGATCGGCCGGCGCGTTTGGAGTACGGAGCGAAAGAGGAGGAATAATGATGGCGGAAGTCGATCTGGAGAACATTGAAGTAGCCAAAGTGGTGGACGCTCGTGGCATGGCCTGTCCGGGCCCGCTCCTGGAGGCGAAGAAGTCTATCGGTACGGTGCCGGTCGGCCAGACGATCGAGGTGCTGTCCGGCGACGCGTCGACGAAGAACGACCTGCCCAAGTGGGCGGCCAAGGTAGGCCACGATTTTCTGGGTGTTCTGGCCGGCGAGGGCTACGACCGGCTGTTCATCACCCGGAAGAAGTGAGCCAGCCAACCGATGCGAAGGCAAGCGGTCCACGTGGGCGGTTGCTTTGCCGCAAGCGTGGGCACGCCTTGAAAGTTCTCCCGTAGGCGCAGCGGCCCGTTGGGGATGGTCATGACCGAGCAGACGAAGCGGCCGAGAATACTACTGCTGGCCACCGAGGCCTGCGCATACCCGGGGGCGGACAACGTGGGTCAGACCCACGCCGAATACCCCACGTACACGTACATCGTCCGCATTCCTGCGCCGGTGCTGCTACCCGAGAGTTTCTACCTGCGGTGCTTCGAGAAAGGCTTCGCGGGGATCATCGTTATGAGTTGCGGCCACGAATGTCCCTATGAAGGAGCCTACGACCGGCTCGCCAAACGTGTGGCGAACGTCCACGCCCTGATGAAAGACCGCGGGCTCGACACGAACCGGCTGAGACTCTGCGCGATCTGCACGGTGTGCTCGAAGGCCTTCCTGAAGGAAGTAAACCGACTCAGTGAGTACTTGACCAAGGAGGCAACCGCCGCGTCGGGTGGTCCGTGACACCGCCGATCGAGGGGTCAAGTAGGACCCGTGGCGACAAACGGCAGGAACCGGGGAAGCTTCAGCGAATGCAAGCTCAAAGCATGAACGTTGACGCGTTGATCGTCGGTGGCGGGATCGCCGGTCTACAGGCGGCCCTCGACCTGGGCGACCAGGGCTTTACGGTTTTGATCGTGGAGCGGGAACCCAGTATCGGCGGGAAGATGATCGGCCTCAGCAAGGTCTTTCCGACTTTGGACTGCTCTAGTTGCATCTGTACGCCCCGCATGGCGGCCGCGGCGCATCACGAGAACATCACGGTCATGACGTACGCGGAGCTGGACAAGATCACACGGTCAGGCAGCGGCTTCACGGCGTCGATCGTGCAAAAGCCTCGCTACGTCAAAGTGGATGACTGCACCGGCTGCCGCTTGTGCGAATATGCATGCCCGGTGGAACTACCCGACGAGTTTGAGGGTAATCTGGGCATGCGCAAGGCGATCTACGTGCCCTTCGCCAATGCCATTCCACAAGTGGCGCTGCTCGACGTCGACAACTGCATCTTCTGTGGTCGTTGCGAGAAGGCCTGCCCTACCGATGCGGCGGATTTTCTGCAGGAGCCGGAACGGATCACCATCGACGCGGGCACTATCATTCTAGCCACCGGCTTCCAGTTGACGCCCATGGAGGCTAAAGCGGAGTACGGACAGGGTCGGTTGCAGAACGTGTTGAGTGCGCTGCAGGTCGAACGTCTTTTGGCGCCGCACGGCCCGTACGGGCGAGTGTTGCGACCCTCTGACGGAAAGGTGCCGGACACGGTCGCCTACGTCCAGTGCGCCGGATCACGCGACCAGAGCCTGGGGGTCTCATACTGCTCGCGCGTGTGCTGCATGTATGCGATCAAGCAGGCCATGCTCTTGGCGGGTGCTCTTCCGTTGGTGGACGTCACAATTTACTATATGGACATCCGCGCGTTCGGGAAGGGATTCGAGCAGTTCTATCAGAATGCCAAAGCCATGGGGATCGAGTTCGTCCGGGCCAAGGTAGCCAAGATTACCGAGGACCAGGAGAGGAATCCCATCGTTCGCATCGAAGTAACCGACGAAGACGGCCGCGTGGAAGAACGCGTTCACGACATGGTAGTGCTGTCGTTGGGCATGGTGCCGGCAGGCGGTAATCAATGGGCGCAAGTGGATGCAGACGACGGCTTCGTCCGTTGCCCCCAACCCAAGCTGGCTCCGTGTCGCACGGAAGAGGAGGGTGTCTTCGTCGCCGGGACCGCAGCCGGCCCGAAGGATATCCCGGACTCGATTGTGGAAGCAGGTACGGCGGCCGTGGAAGCTGCGATCTACTTGCGCCGCAACGGCCGCGAAGGTCGCCAAGCCGGTAACGGCGCGGATCTGCGGAACCAGGCCGTCGCGGCTGGCCAACCAGATGAAACGGATTCTCGATGACAGAGCGGAAAAGCGAAGAAACAAAGAATCAAGAGTCGGCCGACGGGACCGCCCCGCGGATCGGCGTCTACATCTGCCATTGCGGCGGCAATATCTCGGACGTGGTTGCCGCGAGAAAGGTGGTCGAGGCCGCGGCTGGACTGCCAAACGTGGTCGTCGCCCGAGAGAACACGTTTATGTGCTCGGACCCGGGCCAGGACCTGATCGCCCAGGACATCCGCAACGAGAAACTCAACCGGGTCGTGGTGGCTGCGTGTTCGCCAAGCCTGCACGAGCATACGTTTCGTCAGACGTTGGCCCGCGCGGGGCTCAATCCGTATTTGTACGAGCACGCCAACATCCGCGAGCAGGTGAGCTGGTGCAGCAAGTCCGACCCCAACGGTGCGACGGACAAGGCGGTCCGCCTGGTCGCTGCTGCGGTGGCCAAGGCCGGGCGGCTGGATTCGCTCGAGCCGATCCGTGCCCAGGCCAAGCAACATGTAGCGGTCATCGGGGGCGGGGTCAGCGGCATGCGCACGGCGCTGGACCTCTCGCGTAACGGGCTTTCGGTGACGCTGCTCGAGGGTTCAGCCTTCTTGGGCGGGCGCACCGCCCAACTGGACCGCGTCTATCCGACCGAAGATGGCGCTCGCGAGCTATTGCGCCAGCTTCTCGACGAAGTCATCGCGGACCCGAAAATCAAAGTGCATACGCTAGCCAATGTGACCTCGGCTTCAGGTTACGTCGGCAACTTCCACCTAAGCGTGCAACTCGAACCGCGCGGCGTAACGGCGAAGCTCGACCTGGATCAGGTTCGCGCAGCGATCGACGCCTGTCCGGAGACAACCGACAGTGAGTTCGAATACGGCCTCGTCCGCCGCAAAGCGATCTACCTGCCTTACGCCGGCTGCCACCCCGACATGCCTGCCATCGATTGGCAGACTTGCACCCGTTGCGGGAAGTGCGCGGAGGCGATCGGCAGCCACGGAATCGCCCTCGACGCGCAGCCGGAACAAATCGAGTTGGACGTCGGAGCAATTGTGCTGGCGACGGGCTTCGAGCTGTACGAGCCCCGTCAGGGTGAGTATGGCTATGGCGAGCACCCAGAGGTCATCACTTTGGCGCAGCTCATCCGGCTGCTGGACGAGGAAGGCCCGACCAACGGCCGGCTCGAGCACAACGGTCACGCCGTCAAGAACGTATGCCTGATCCACTGTGTGGGCAGCAGACAGGTGCAAGGCCTTCACGAGCCCGGGCCGGACGGACGGATCAACGATTACTGCTCACGGGTCTGCTGTACCGCCTCGCTTCATGCGGCCAACGAACTGCGTGAGCGATTTCCCGATACCAACGTCTTCGATTTCTATCAGGACATCCGTACCTATGGCCGAGGACACGAGGACTACTACGAAAACGCCTCAAAACGTGGCGTTCTGTTCTTCCGTTACCTCGCTGAGACGCCGCCAGTCGTAACCAAGGCGGACGGCACGAACGGACACCCGCTTGTCGTGCGGGTCCAGGACGCCCTTACGTTTGGCGAAGAGCTTGACGTCCCCGCAGACTTGGTGGTGCTTGCCACCGGCATGATGCCCCGCGGCATCAGCGACCTTGTCGGCATGCTCAAACTGCCCCGAAGCGCCGACGGGTTTCTGCAGGAGGTCCACCCGAAGCTGAGGCCGGTCGAGTTGGACGTTAACGGCGTGGTCATTGCCGGCACCTGCCAAGCTCCGATGGACATCACTGAGAGTTGCTCCGCCGCGTCCGCGGCTGCAGTAAAAGTCGCCGCCCTGTTGGGCAAGGGGTACATCGAACTGGACCCGTTCGTGGCGCAGGTAGACGTTAACTTGTGCGTCGGCCACGGCAAATGCGTCGACGAATGCAAATACGCGAACGCCGTAGCGCTCGTCGAGCAAGAGGTGGGCGGCAAGACGGTGAAACGTGCGACGGTCAATGCAGCCCTGTGCACCGGCTGCGGCATGTGTGCCGCTGTATGTCCCCAGGGCGCCATCCAGGTGGCCGGATGGCGTCTCGACCAGTTTGAGGCCATGACGGACGCCTTGGCGGCTGATTACGCGTAAGGCAAGGTGGGAAATGGGCGCAGAGCAGACCGAATCGGAAAAGCGGCAAGAGATGAAGCCGGTACAGATCCTCCGCGAGCGTCGAGGAGGCGTGCCGAAAGAACTCCTTCAGCGCAATCGTGAGCAAGCCCAGACGCGCAAGCAGATTACCACGACCCTCAAGGACGGGTCCAAGACGGTGCCTGAAATCGCCGCAGCCACCGGGCTTGCGAGCCACCGGTTGTTCTGGTGCCTCATGGGCATGAGGAAATACGGGCAAGTCGTGGAGGGCGAGGAGCGCGATGGCTACTTCGAGTACGCTCTGAAGCCCGATGAGGAGCGGGAAGAATGAGCATCGCTGTCGATCCCACGTTCCTTCCCAAGCTGGAGCGTTTTGGCGCCTTCGACGTCAACGCATGTTTCAATTGCGGAAACTGCACCGCTGTCTGTCCTTTGTCTGAGGGCCATGACACGTTCCCCCGAAAGATGATCCGCTATGCGCAGATCGGCGACCGCGATCGACTCCTGGCCTGCAAGGAACTGTGGCTCTGCTACTATTGCGGTGAGTGCTCGGATACGTGCCCGCGACAGGCCGAACCGGGCGAATTCATGGCCTCGGCGAGGCGTTACGCGATTGCCTCGTACGAGCCGACCGGCATCTCGTACATGCTGTACACCTCGAAGCTCTTTACGACGGCCTTCATGGTCATGTTGAGCGTCTTCTTCACCTTGTTGCTGCTGTCGGGACACGGACCGATGTTGGAAGGGGCCCCGCGTCTGTTCGACATGGACGACATGACGGGGTTCCTCTCGTTCGACCTGATCCACGACACGGGGCTGGCCCTTTTCGGCGTGGCCGGGCTCGTCGCGGTGGGCGGGATCGCGCGCATGGCGTTACGCTTGAGTCGGACGACGGCGCGCGCGAGAACGAGCGAAGGCAATACCGATACGGAGACGAGGCGGCCTCTCGCGCGCATTTCCTCCGCGGTCAGGAATGTGGTCGCCGAATTGGCCGCCCAGAGGCGCTACCGGGACTGCCAAGAGGAAGCCACGGTCGCCTGGTATCGCGGGCGCTGGTTCATCCACATGTCCATCATGTGGGGTTTCGTCGGGTTGGGTGTCGCTACGGCGCTCGATTACCTGCTGTTGATAGTGGCCGACAAGGTGCCCGGCCAACCGGATCCTCTGTGGTGGCCCACGCGGCTGGTAGGGACGTTGGCCGGCCTTTTCCTGATGTACGGCACATCACTGGCACTCATCGAGCGCTACCGCAAGCCCGACAAGTATGCATCGCATTCCCTGCTGTCGGATTGGCTGTTCCTGTGGCTGCTATGGCTTGCCGGGTTGACTGGGTTCGTCCTGGAAGGTGCCCTCTACCTGCCAAACATGGCGACCTGGGGATACGTCGTCTTTTTGGTCCACGTGGTCGTCGCCATGGAGCTTATCGTGCTCCTCCCCTTCACGAAGTTCGCGCACTCGGTCTACCGTCCCATCGCCTTACTCATCCACGAACTCGGCCGTAACACCGCAGGTTAACGCAGAACGGGAATCGATCCATCGTCCCGATGCGCATTCGCCTGGCCCTGGATGCCGCCTCACTAACGTATCCCCACAGACGATCGTGAGAGTGGCGGTCTCAGCTTAGAAGTGCATGCGCAAATGCGATTGGGAAAGCGACAATTCTTGCCGGTCGACGAGCACGAGACCCCTATATAGCTCCAAGTTCGGCTGGAAGGCGACCTCCCTACCCTCTCTGCCTGCGGCCGATGCGACAAGCTCATCGGTGACGCGGCCGTCGAGATGCGAGGTGATTGCGATGGGCGGGTTTGAGCGGGCTACAGCTCAGACGCATCGTGTTGTCGGCTTGGCTTTGTCCAAACTGGCTGGCCAGCTGGAGCAGGAGATGAGCCGCAGTTTCAGAGCATACTTGAAGGCAATGGCGAAATTCCACCGCTACAGCCCGTGTAACGTGGTGCTGATTGCGATGGCCAAGCCGGGCGCCACGCGTGTGGCGGGCTACCGAACCTGGCAGAGGCTCGGCCGGCAGGTGCGACAAGGTGAGCGAGGCATTCAGGTTCTGGCGCCGTTTGTGCATCGGACGAAGACAACTGAGCGAGCCGATGAGGAGGAGGGTGAGGACAGCAACTTCCTCAGGTGGATCATCGGAAGCGAGTAGTCGGTATGGACATGTATCTCGACACGGCCATTTGGCCTTAATGTTTCGAATCTCGGTCTGTGACAGCCTATGCGTGACGTAGCGACGAATTAGTTGCGGCACACACTACACGATGAAACAATTGCGGTAGAGCGTCTCCGGCTCGGGGCGAACGGGGTCTCCTTCCGTGATTGAGGCCACGGCCAAGCGGGCACCCTCATCAAGGGTCGGCAGGGCATTGATGGATTCGAGCTTCTTCACGAGGGCCCCAAGCCAGTGGTCCAGCTTGGCCAGAACAATATGTATTGGATCCGCTGGAGGTTCCATGTGATTTCGTCGGATGAAGGTCCCTCGACATTTAATGGGATGGCAAAGTCGTCGATGCTAAGCTTCTTGCCGATGGTGGACCAGCCGTCCAAGGAGCGCGATCGCCGCCGAGGCGGGAACGCGATAGAATCGTCGAACAAGGCCCGCGACGGTTGTGGGCATAAGGTTATCCGGAGAATCCCGGCAGAATGCGGCGCGGGTTTCCCGGCGGCGCGTTGGGTCGAGATCGATGGCGGGGTCTTCCGGAGGGGCGTGAGCAAGGAGCATCCGCATGCCCGTGAAGCATTCGGGGACTGGCACGAGAAGGGCTGGGCAGATCCGCCGCACCGGCGCACTTCTGGTGGTCATGGGCTGCGTGGGCCTGCTCGGCAAGACGCACCGGTTGGCGGCGGCGCCCCCCGCCGGCAGGGGCGTCAGAACGCCAAGCGGCCCTGAGGCCATGCGCTACTTGCTCGCCCGCAAGGATTACCAAAAGGCTCGCAAGCTCGGTTATGCGCTGATCTGGCGAGACCTAGACCAGCCCGAGGCGATGTTTCTGCTGGGCCGGACGTTGGAGGGTCTGAACCAGAAGGATGAGGCTGCCACGATCTACGCCCTCCTGCTGCTAACGCTGGAGGACAAGCCCGACCCGCGCAGGTGCCGGGCCCAGACCAAGGCGAGACTGAAGGGGCTGGACGTGGCCTACGAGCGAGAGAGGGCCGCGTTCATGGCGGCCGCCGCGGGCAAGAAGTTCCACTCGCCCCAGGCGGTGGACGACGGCTGGATGCTCGCCGTTCGCTGCGACCTTTTCACGCCGTATTGCCTGGGGTGCTGGACGCTGGTGGGCCCACGCGGTCGGGTCCCCCCGGACTGGATCCACAACCGTGAGGGTCGGCTGCACCGTAGCGGGGCCAAGTTCATCCCCGATTTCGACGGCCGCAAGGGAATGCTCTATACGCAGTCGATCAAGGACAAGCCGCACCCCGAGATGTACAAGTCCGACAGTTACCATGTCGACAACCTCGCCCGCCTCGGCGGCCATCCCCCGCAGTTGACGCTGACTAACTTCGGCGCCTGCGGCTTCCTCCGCGTCAGCATCAAGGCGGAAGAGCGGCCCTTCGAACTGCGAGTGCGCGTCGAGGGCAAGCAGATCTTCTCCCAGCGGATCGATTCGTCCAAGTGGTGGGACCTGAAGGTGCTGCTCGCGCAACCGCCGCCCGCGGGCGACCCCGGCACCAGGGAGGCCCGACAGACGGTCGTTCTGGAGTTGGTCTGCCCCGAGGACCAGCCGCTCAGCGGGAATGTCTGGATCGACTACGCGGATTTCTTCGTCAACTGATGGACTGCGGGCGGACGGATACTCTTATGAGGGTGGCCTCGCGGGACATGCCCGACCCATCCGGGCCCGGGGATAACAGGCTGTCCGAACACGTCACGCAGGCCCTATCAAGGAGAACGATGATGGTCGGAATGAAGGCTGCGATCGAGATCCGGATGCTCTGCGTCGGCCTGCTCTATGGCGCATTTTCGATGCCCGCCGCGGGGCAGTCGCCTCCGGGCCGGGAGGCGCCGCCTGCGGGCGACCGGCCACGGGCGGCATTCAAACTGTCGTTCTCAACGTTCCTGAGCGGGTCGGGCCGGGCCAACGGCGCCCGCGCGGTGGCCGTGGACGCCGAGGGAAACATCTACGTCTCCGGGGGCACCTCGTCGCCGGATTTCCCGACGACGCCCGGCGCCTACAGCCGCAAGTTCGACGGCAGCGGCACGTCCGCGGGTAACAGCGGCCCGGTCGATGCCTACGTCACCAAGCTGACGGCCGACGGGAAGATGGTCTGGTCCACGCTGGTGGGTGGGCCCAACCACGATCGCACGTACTCCATCCGGGTCGACCGCAAAGGGTGTGTTTACATCGCCGGCCCGGCCGGGGAGGGGTTCCCGACCACGCCGGGCGTCGTCCAGGAGAAGTTCGCGGGCGATACTCACCCGCCGTCGGCTACGGTAAGCAGGACGGATTCATCACCAAGCTCTCGGCCGACGGTTCGCAGGTCCTTTGGTCGACGTACCTGGGGTCAGGGGATTGCAGTATCGTCCGTGACATGGTCGTCGACGACCAAGGCAACGTGTATGTGTCCATGATTGGTGTCTCCGCTGACAGTCCTTACATCACCCGCGGCGCGTTTCAGACCACCCGGCCCGGTGACGAGGACGGTTTGGTCGCCAAGATATCCTCCGACGGCCGGCGCGTTTGCTGGGCGACGTACCTGGGCGGCTCGGGCAGGGACGCGGCGACCTCCATTCGGCTGGACGTCAAGGGCCACGTCATCGTGTCAGGCTCGACGACGTCGGAGGACTTCCCGACGACCGATGGGGCCTACCAGCGCACCCTCCGGGGGTTGGGCGATGCATTCGTCGCCAAGTTCGCTCCCGACGGGTCCCGACTCGTCTACGCCACCTACCTGGGCGGGTCAAAGGAGGACGGGGCGCGGGCAAGCACGGCCTGGAGGTTGACGCCGACGGGAACGCGTATGTGGTTGGCTTCACCTCGTCCACCGACTTCCCCACGACGATCGGGGCATTTCAGACCGTCCACAGAGGCGGGCGGA